>JAAFHV010000090.1 GCA_013297655.1 Myxococcales bacterium
CCTTGAGGATCGCGACCCCGCCGGCGAGCTTGGCGAGGCGCTCCTGAAGCTTCTCTTTGTCGTAGTCGCTGGTGGAGCGCTCGAGAGATGCACGAAGCTCGTCGACCCGCCCGCGTATCGCGCTCTTGGCGCCGGCTCCGTCGATGATGGTCGTCGTGTCCTTGTCGAGCGTGATTCTCCGCGCGCGGCCCAAATCGGAGATCGTGACGTCGGCGAGCTTCCGGCCCAGCACTTCGCTGATCACATGCCCACCCGTGAGCGTCGCGATGTCGGTCATCGTCTCTTTGCGACGATCGCCGAACCCAGGCGCCTTCACTGCAGCGCAAACGAACGTGCCGCGTAGGCTATTGACCACCAGCGTCGCGAGCGCTTCACCGTCGACGTCCTCGGCGACGACGAGGAGAGGGCGCCGCTCCTTGGCGATCGCCTCGAGAACCGGGAGCAGCTCGTTCATGCTCGAGATGCGCTGTTCGCAGAGGAGGACGTAAGGCTCCTCGAGCACCGCCTCCGCGCGCGAAGGATCGGTCACGAAGTAGGGAGAGAGGTAGCCGCGCTCGAACTGCATCCCCTCGACGATCTCGAGGGTCGTCTCCATCGTCTTTCCCTCCTCGACCGTGATGACGCCGTCCTTGCCGATCTTCTCCAGCGCCTCCGCGAGCTTGTCGCCAATCTCACGATCGCCGTTCGCGCTGATGGCGCCAATCTGAGCGATTTCTCGCGGATCCTTGGTTGGCTTCGCCATCGCGGCGATGGACCGCACCACATCGTCCACCGCCCGATCGATACCGCGCTTGATTTGCATCGGATCGTGGCCAGCGGCGACGAGCTTGGCCCCCTCGCGGTAGATCGCCCGCGCGAGCACGGTCGCCGTGGTCGTGCCGTCGCCTGCGACGTCGCTCGTCTTGCTCGCCACCTCTCGCACCATCTGCGCACCTAGGTTCTCGCAGTGGTCGGGGAGCTCGATCTCCTTCGCGACGGTGACACCGTCCTTCGTAATCGTCGGTGGGCCGTAGCTCTTGTCGATGACCACGTTCCGGCCCTTCGGGCCGAGGGTCACGCTCACCGCGTCCGCGAGGGCATCGACGCCTTCGAGGATCAGCATTCGCGCGTCCTCCGAATAAACAATCTCTTTCGCTGCCATGGGAAACCTCTCGCTGGCCTACTTCGTCGAAGCGGCAGACGACGCGACATCGTTGAAAAAAGAATCGGGCGCAGGAGCGCGCTTGCCGTCGGCGCGGCGCGGTCGCTTTCGACGCCGATCGTGCACGCCCGACGGACACGACGCGGCATCTCGACGGACTTCACCGCCGGGACGCCGCGTACTTCAGTACGACATCTGGATCTTCACGTGGTCCACCACCTCGGTGACGCCCGGGGCCGCCCACGCCGCGCCCGTCGCGTCCTGGACGGATCGCCACGAAGAGGCCTGCCCGGACAAGGTCACCTTGCCGCCCGTGGCCTCGATTTTGATGGAGCTCGCGTCCGACGTCGCCTGACGCTGGAGCGCGGACTCGATCTTCTCCTTCACCTGCGCCGGCGACACCTGTTGCTTGAGGGTGATCGCGTTGTGAACGGCGACGACCCCCTTCAACTTGCGCACCGCTTGTTCGGCGGCGTCACGCTCGAAGTTCCAGGCGACTTGGCCTTCGAGGGTGACCGCGCAGCTCTCGACTTTGGCGGTGACGGAGCTCGGCGTGAACACGTCCCACTTCAGCGCACTGAGCACGGCGGCGGCGATCTCCGCGTCCGTGCGTTGGTGGTCGTAGTGCAGCTTGACCGTAAGGTCCTGCGCGACCGCGCGGACACCGGCGACACGCTTGGTAGCCTCCTCCGCCGCCCACTTCTGCGGATACGTATCGACCGCGCCGAGGAGCGACACCGTCCCCTTGTCGACGGTGACGCCGATCTGAGCGGCGTTGATCCGCGGGTCCCAATGGAGCTCGGTCTCGATGTCTTTCTTCAACTGACTGTCGCTCTTGTTCATGGCATTCTCCCTTACGCGATTCGCATATTGCAAACGCCGTCACTTTTCGCGTGATGTCACCCTTCGCGAAGCGACGGCGACGACGACGACGACAAAGCACGATGCGTACCGACGCACCGTGCCGATGGCTCAAGGAATCCTAACGAGCTCGTCGATGTTCGGTTGGAGCGAGATCTCGGTTCGGCGGTTCTTCTTCTTCCCGTCTTTCGAATCGTTCTTCGCGAGCGGGTCGACCTCGGCATAACCGGCAGCGGAGAGGGTCGCGGGGTCGACGCCCTTGCCAATCAGATAGTGGAGTACACCGAGCGCGCGTCCGCTCGAGAGCTCCCAGTTCGACGCGAAGGGGGCCGTGTGAATGGGGACGTCGTCGGTATGGCCCGCGACCTGGAAGCTACGAGCCTTCATCGTCTTCATCACCTCACCGACCGCGTCGAGCGCCTTTTTGCCTGGCTCCTTCAGCTCGGTGCGACCCGAGTCGAAGAGCACGTCGTTCGGGAGCTGGAGCACCATTCGCCCGTCGCGAATCACGAGGCTCAAGTTGCCATCGTCGATCTGGCGCTTGAGGCGGAGGGTGAGATCCTTGTAGAGCGCCGCCCGCGCGTCGGCGGCGGCCTGAGCGGCTTTCAGCTCCCCGAGGCGCTTCTGGAGCTCGGCGACTTGGGAGACACTCGCGTTCTTCAGCGCATCGGAAGACACCGACATCGTCGAGAGCTCACCCTTCAGGCGACCAACCTCGCCGCGGTTCTCCTCGAGATCGCGCGAGCTCTGGCGGAGCGCAGCGTCCTTCCTTCCGAGCTCGGCCTGGGTGAGCGTGGCGCGCGCGACGGCAGCGTCGTATTTGCCCTCTGCTACGCAGCCGGTGAGCAAGCCGGAGAGAACGACGATGGAAAGTGCCTGCATTCGGTGGGTCATTCGATTCATGTTGTTCGTGCCCGCGCGTGGCGAAGATTCGCCAACGGCCCCTCTGCACGCCGCGCGCCACCCGTGCTGCGTCTCGCTACTCGTGACGTAGGGCGGCGAGCGGGTTCAAGTTCGCCGCTTTGCGCGCCGGTACCACCCCGAACGTCACGCCCACGAGCACCGAAATGCCGAACGCGATAGGCACCGACGTGCTCGGGACAACGAACGGCACGTGAATGCCGCGCGCGACCGCGAACGCCCCGACGAGCCCGAGGGCGACGCCCGCCGCTCCCCCCATCGCGGAGAGCGAGGTCGCCTCGATGAGAAACTGGGTCAGCACGTCGCTCGTGCGTGCACCAATTGCGAGGCGCACGCCGATCTCGCGCGTTCGCTCGGTGACGGAGACGAGCATGATGTTCATGATCCCGATCCCGCCGACCAAGAGCGATATCGCAGCGATGCCCGCGAGGAGGGTGGTGAGCATTCCAGTCACCGACTGGAGCAGCACCTGCATCTCGCGGGGATCGCGGATCGCGAAATTGTCCTCGTCGTCCTTCGCGACGTGGCGACGACGACGAAGAATGTCGGTGATCGCCTCCTTCGCGCCGTCGACGCGATCGGGCGCCGTCGCCATGACCATGAACATCGCGACGCGCTCGCTCCCCGCGAGCCTGCGGGCAAAGGTCGAGTGGGGAAGGAACACCACGTCGTCCTGGTCCATCCCGAACGCGTTGGCGCCCTTCGGCTCGAGCACGCCGACGACACGGCAGGTGATCTTCTGGATTCGTAGCTCGAGCCCGAGGGCGCTCTTTCCCGGGTATAGCGCGTCGGCGACCGACTGCCCGACCACACAAACGCTCGCCGCTTGGCGCTCGTCCTCCACCGTCAGAATTCGGCCCGTCGCCGCGCTCCAGGATCGAATCACGAAATAGGCGGGCTCGACCCCGGAGGTGTTTACGGTGCGGTTGTAGGGGCCGGCGACGATCCGCGTGATGCGGTTTCCGGTCGCAGAGATCGACGCGACGTCGTGCGCTTGGCTACGAATCGCGGCAAGATCACCGGCAGTGAAGAGCGGAGCCCCGAGCGACGACTGCTGCATTCCCTTCGAGGCGCCCGGCATCACGAGGAGCATGTTGGTGCCCATTCCCGAGATCGTGTCGCCGATATACGCCGTCGCGCCGCTGCCCATCGACTGCATCATCACGACGGCAGCGACGCCGATCACGATGCCGAGCATGGTTAGCAGCGAGCGGCTCCGGTTGCGGAGGAGCGCGGCGAAAGCGAGCGAGAACGCGGCCCGGATCACGCCGTGGCTCCTGCCACGGGCGACTTTCCCGCGGTGTCGCCGACGATCCGTCCGTCACGGAAGTCGATTTGGCGCGGAGCGTACGCCGCGCACGCGGCGTCGTGAGTGACCATGAGGACCGTAATCCCCTGGTCTACGTTGAGTCTTTGGATAAGCTTCATTATCTCGGCCCCCATCTTCGAATCGAGGTTGCCGGTGGGCTCGTCGGCGAGGAGAATCTCGGGGCGATTCACGATCGATCGTGCAATGGCGACGCGCTGTTGCTGCCCGCCGGAGAGCTGGTTCGACCGCGCGTCCTCGCGCCCGGCGAGGCCCACCGCGGCGAGCGCCTCGGTCGCTCGTCGCGCTCGCTCGCGCGCGCCGACTCCGGCGTACACGAGCGGCATCGCCACGTTCTCGAGCGCCGAGGTCCGCGCGAGGAGGTTGAACTGCTGGAACACGAAGCCGAAGCGCGTGTTGCGCAAGACGGCGAGCACGTCGGAGGAGAGCTCGTGCACCGGCACGCCTTCAATCGTGTAGGCGCCCTCGGTCGGGACATCGAGGAGGCCGAGGATGCTCATCGCGGTCGACTTCCCGGAGCCCGAGGGGCCGGTGATCGCGACGAGCTCTCCCGCGTGGATGTCGAGGTCTATGCCGTCGAGCGCGTGGACGCGAGCCTCACCCTCGCCGTACACCTTCGCGACGCCGCGCAGCGACAAGAGCGGTCCGTCAGGGTGTTGCAGCATTGGCTTTCCGCCCCTCCGGACTGAGCTCGATTACGATCGCGCCACCGGTCGCGATAGGGCCCCTCGCGATTTCGGTGAGCTCACCGTCGGACACCCCAGGAGCGACCGCGACCGATCGCAGCGTGCCGTCGGCGAGCACCCACACCGTCGGAGCCTCGAGCGCCGTCTTCCCGGGGGGAGTGAATCGGAGGGCGAGCGTCGGTACCCGTTGCACGCCCTTCGCGTACGCCGTGCGAACGCGGACCGACGCGGTCATACCTGGCTTGAGCGCGAGGTCGGTGTTGTCTACCTCGACCTCGGTGCCATAGGTCACGACGTCTTGCACGACCTGCGGCGCGCTGCGCACTTGGGTGACGATGCCCGCGAACATCCTGCCGGGATAGGCATTGACGGTAAACTCGGCCGATTGGCCCACCGCGACCTCGCCGATGTCTGCCTCGTCGACGGTGGCGATCGCGTGCATCTTGCGCAGGTCGGCCGCGACGCTGAAGAGCACCGGCGTCTGGAAGGCGGAGGCGACGGTTTGCCCCGGATCGACGTTCCGCGTGATCACGATCCCGTCGATCGGCGAGCGAATCACGGTGTGATCGAGGTTCGTTCGCGCGAGCTGGGCCGATGCTCGGCTCGCGGCGAGCTGGGCCTCGGCAGCCGACACCCGTTGGGCCATGAGCCGCGCCCCGGCGCGCGCGTTGTCGCGCTCGACCTCGGAGACGGCGCGACTCGCGAAGAGCCGGTCGACGCGGACCAGATCCTGCGCCGTGCGATCGCGCTCCGTCTTGGCTTGTTCGAGGAGCGCGCGCGACGAGAGGAGGGTGGCCTCCACCTGCGCGACCTGCGCGCCGAGCGCAGCGCGATCGAACCGCGCGAGGATCTGACCCGCCTTTACGCGATCGTTGAAGTCGACCTCCACCGAAGCGACGCGACCGGAGATCTCGGCGCCGACGTCGACCGTCACGACCGCCTCGAGCCTGCCTGTCGCGCGCACCTCGCGGACGATGTCGCCTTCGGTGACGAGCGCAGTCCGGTAGAGGGCGCCTGGCGCGAGCGGCTTCGGGCGCAAGACGAACCACGTCGCCGCCCCGACGACGGGCACGGCGAGGGCGACGATCCAAACCGATAGACGTCTCCGCGTCGTGCGCTTCTTCTCCGTCGCGATCACCTCGCGAAGGGAGGTCTTTGCGCGCGGCGCGGCGGGCGCCTCGTCTCGAGTTGCGATGACCATGGCGTCCGTAAAGCAAGTTGGAGACCGCTCTTCGGCGCGCCGATGCGAGCTCGCAGCCCGGCGTTACGAGCGATGTTGCGGATCGCGAAAGTAGGCCTTCGCATAGGCAACGAGCTGGCCGTCCGACGGATGGTCGACCGTCTCCACTCCGACGATGCGTGCCTCCAGGGCGGCGTCGTGCGCGTGCAGATGACGAAGGAGCTCGAGCTTGGCGGTCGAAGGCCCTACGACGAGCACGGCCGCAGTCCCCTCGAGGGTGCGCGCCACGTCGTGGAAGAACCGTTTGGCGTCCTCCGGGTGGGTGCGCACGCCTTCGGGGCCTTTTGGGTGCTTGTGGTGGATATGGTGCGACGGCGCCACCACGGTGGACCAATCGACGACGTCGGCGCGAAGGTGGAAGACGCGCGCCTCTTTGTGGTCGATCCAGACGGCATAATGCGTAGACATGGCAGGCTCCCTTTGTGGGTGGTGAATCTCGAGCTCGTCGAGCCGCGGACATCGCGGGAGGGACGAAGGAGCGCCCTTTTCCCCGCGGGAACCGCGAGGCCTAGGCGCACGTTACGCAGACGCGGCTTTTTCGCGGTTCGACGGATCCGCGAGGGGCAGGTCGATCGTGAACACACACCCCTTTCCGGGGAGGTCGCGCTCGCGGACATGCCCGCCGTTCGCTTCGACACCGAGCCGGCTAATCGCCAATCCCAACCCGAGGCCGGAGCGGTCCTTGCCTCGCTGCTCGAAGGGCTTGAACAGCGCCTCGGGGGTGCCGCGCGGAAGGCCGCCGCACTCGTCCTCGACGTCGATCGTCACCCGGCCGCCCTCGGTGCGGGCCCGTATGGCGACGTGGCCGCCGACGCGGGTGAACTTGCACGCGTTTTGGACCAGGTTACCCATCGCCGCCGCGAGAATATGATGATCGATCTCGATCTCGGCTTCGTGGTCGGGGCACGAGACGAGCATCTCGATGGCCTTGTGCTTTGCCTCGAAGGTGGCCGTGACCTCGACCTCTTCGAGGAAGCGCCACAAATGCATTCGCTCCTTCGCGATGAGTCCGGACTCGAGCCGCACTTCCATGAGCGCGCGGTCGACGAGGTAGCGAATCCCGGCCAGGCTCCGACCGAGCACCCCGCCCGTACTGCCCCCGATGCCGACCTTCCCGGTTCGCAGCATGTCGAAGGCCATGATCGCACTATTGAGCTTGTTTCGAAGCTCGTGCGCCAAGAACCCGAGGCGCTCGGTGCCTTGCTCCGTCACTGTCCTGTCGCGCTCCCGCTCGTATTCGCTGACCGCCTCTGCGGTCGCGGCGTCCAGGCATCGATTGAGGATCCGAAACTCCGCGGTCGAGATCGGAGTCTGGTTTTCGATCGCGAGCGCGGTCACGACCTGACACACGTCACCGTAGCTTTGGACGACCTGCGCGATCGTCCAACCCTCGCGCATCATGTGGCTGCCGTGGGTCGCCGCGGAGGCGGCGAGGTCGCCCGAGGACGGGCTCGTGTCCTGGAGGCGGTCGACCAATTGGCGCAAGAAGAGCGCGATCCCCGCCTTACCGTTGTCGCCGTCGCTGTCGAGGTCCGGGCCGCTCGTCGGCGCCTTGCAACGCTGGGCGACGATCGTACGCGCTCTTTTCAAGATCTCGTCACGGTTCGATTCGATGAGCTCGTCGAGCATGGATATCGGGCTCCGTCGCGCGTGGTGATTTCGGTTCGCCCGTCGCGTTTTCGTGATCAGAACCCTGAGGACCCGAAGGTGGGTCTGTCCGGCTTCCGCAGCACGTTTCGTGCCGCGGCCCACGAGAGCTCGGTCGTACTGGATTCGCGGTGCGTGCCGTCAGTCGGGTCGACAAAACGTCGCCGCCCTTCCGGTGCCACGCGACGGATCTGCGCTATCCGAGAGGTATTTGCGCCGTCGCAGCGCTCGAGGGGCGCGAAGCCTGCGTGGCGATACCGACCGCGACGGAGGATAGGCGGTATGCGAAAGGCGTTCGCACTACGCGAACGAGGTGCGTGGAGAGCGAGCGCACATCCGCCCGCGTCCCCGTCCTCGCGTGCGCGCACCTGGTGCGTGTGTCCGCGCGAAATTCACCGGGCGAGAGCTCGGCTTCGGCGAGCGCGAACGCGAACGCGCTCGAGTCGTGCTCAGCCCCGACGAACGACGGCGCCGTCTCTCGCCGCGTCTGGTTGCACGACGCGTCCCGCGCGAGCACCCTGTGGACGCCGCTAAACTAGTTCGCCGCCGCTTTCCACATCGCTTTGAACGCCCCCGAGGGCAGTCGCAGCGGATCGTTGGTTATCTTCTCGGAGCGATCGATAGCTATCCACATCGCGTTCTTGCCGCGCGTCGCCGCGAAGTAGAGCACCAGGAGTTGCTGGCTCTTGCCGTCGATTTTGGCCTTCGTATACCAAAGGTCCCACGCCGCCGCTTCGTCTGGTTTGTAAAACGGGGTGAGCGCGATCCGCGCCATCTCGAGGGGGAGTCCCTCTACTTTGCCATCGATGTCGACGTCGTCGGCGGAGTGGGGGAGCACTTTCCAGGCGACGCGGAGGGCGCGCTCTTGTGCGGCGCGGGCGCCTCGGGGGCTCACCGCGCTGCGGGCGCGGGCGCGTTGCTTCGTGGCGTACGAGATGAGCGGATCGCGCTTCTTCGTGACCCGGTAGGTGGTCACTCCGATCGAGACGAGGGCGGCGACGAGCAGCACCGCGAGGCGAATCGGGGCGCGCTCGCGGTGGAAGTGCACGACGGTGGTCGCCATCGGCATGAGGAACGCGAGGATGACGAGCGTCTCGACGCCGATGGTACCCGCGGCGAGAGGGAAGAACTCACGGGCCCCGAGCTCGGGCGGAAAGAGTCGGAAGAACTGATACGTAAGCGTGCCCACGAGCACGATCGCGCTCAAGATCGTGAACCCACGGAAGAGCATGAGCTCGCGGCGCGCTTCGCGGTTCCAAAGCCAGTACGGAAACAGCAGCGGATAGAACACGTAATAGAGGAACGGGCGCGGGGGGTGCTCGCGGTAATAGGCCTCGAACTCGAGCTGCTTCCGGAGAAGCCGCCGCGCGAGCGTGTATTTCTCGGAGAGCCCCCGCGCCGCTTCGCCGACGAAGAAGATCACGAGCGCGATCACGATTTGCACGATCGCGCCGCCGACCGGAAACAGCGCCGCCGCCTTCACGATCGCGATCGGTGCGCCAACGAAGAACGCCAACCGAAGCACGAAGTCCGCCACAGCCTTCGCCGTCTTCACGAGAGCCTAACGAGCCCCCGGAGACGAGAGACGTCCCTCGAAGTCCGTGACGAGGGACGACCCTTGGAAGTCCCTGACGAGGGACGCCCTTGGAAGTCCCTGACGAGGGAGCACCAGCCTCCCTAGAACTGGCAACAGCGAATGCCCACGTTGGGCCGGCGCGCGAGGCGGGGGAGCTCCCTCACCGCGTTGCACTGGAGCGACGTGGTGAGCGTGTCGTCGTAGGCGCCGCCGCGGACGAGACACGCCGAAGTGTCGGTCGTGCCTTGGCATGTGTTTTCCCACTCGCCAACGTTGCCGCTCGCTTGGAACAGACCGACCGCGCCGCCGTGGCAGGTGCGAATCCGCGTCGCCACGACGGGAATTCCGACGTAGGCGCCCTGATCCGTCCAGTCCGAGACCGGGCCCGGTCCCGTGAAGGGGCTCGCGCCGCCGGAGTCGTAGCAGCGGTCGTTGCGGTAGGCCGAGCCGTACGCGAAGTCGAGCGTGCCTTGCGCCGAGCACGCGTTGAACCACGCGTTCTTGCTGGCGTCGTTGCGGTCCGCCACCAAACCGGGCTGCCCCGACACGTCGCCGCAAAGCACCTTGCCCGCCCACTTGCAGTACGCTACCGCGTCGCACCAGTCGACGTTGCGCACCGGGAGACCGAGCGAAGTAGAGAGCGGCTGCGCAGGGGGCCAATAGCTGTTCCTGTCCAGGACGGCCGGATCGGGCGACGGCGCCGGCGTGTAGGTCGTGTTGGTCGCGCATGCGGGGGGCTGCTGGACGGCAGTGGCGGGCACGTTCGCGCGAATGAAGCGGTCGTAGTCGCCATTCGTCACTTCGGTCTCGTCCATGCAATACGCGCCGCCGACCGCTTTGCTCACGGTGATCATACGCGGGGGGCAGGCGCAGGCGTTGGCGACTACGTCGCACTTGGCCGTCGCGCAGTCCGTGTCCAGCTTGCAGCCGCGACCCACGCCGCACGTCCCGCAGACGCCGCCGCCGCAGTCGGTGTCGGTCTCGGCGCCGTTCTTGATCTTGTCCAAGCAGGTGGGGGTGGAGCACTGACGGGTCGTGAGCTCGCAGAAGTTTCCGCTGCAGTCCGTCGCCGCGACGCACTTTTTCCCGTCCAAGCAGCGTGGGCACTTGGGGCCGCCGCAGTCGACGTCGGTCTCGTTGCCGTTCAAGATTTTGTCGGTGCACTCGAGGTCGATCGGCGCGGCGTCGCCCGTGCTCGTGTCGGCGGCGATCGCGCCGTCTTCGAGCGGGACGGCCGAGTCTGCGTCGACGCCCCCCTCGATGATACCGAAGGGCGGCGTGGTCACGATCGCGGGCACACCGGCGCCGCCGCTGGAGCACGCGAGAGGAGCAAGCGCGAACGCGACGATGGAAGCGAGGAGCGCGGGCCCGAGGACTCGTTGATGCATGGTCTCAGGATCGTACTTTTTTTTCACGCGCAGGGCCAAAGTGTCGACACCATGAATCGCACGTCCAGGTGCGACTCACGTTTCCCTACCCGGCCCACGAAACGCGCACGCTCGCCCGACGCCGCCTCGGCGAGCGAGCGGACTCACGCAAAAGCCACGAATAAGCGTGGCCCCGGCGACGGCGCTAGATTGCGCGCGCTCGCTCGGTGAGGAGCGTCTCCAGCTCGACGAGCGCTTTCGAGAAGCCGTCGATGCCCTCGGCGAGCTTGTCGGTGGCCATCTTGTCCTCCGCGTGCATGGAGCGGAAGAGCGCTTCGTTCATGTCGACCTTGGCGATGTCGAGGGTCTTGGCGCGCTCGGCGTCGAGCTTTCGAGGCAAGTCGCCCTCCGCCTTCGCGAGCTCACCGAGGAGCTGCGGCGAAATCGTGAGCAGATCGCACCCGGCGAGCTCGGTGATCTCGCCCATGTTGCGGAAGCTCGCGCCCATGACCTCGGTCTTGTGGCCGTGCTTTTTGTAATACTCGTAGATGCGGCTCACGCTGACGACGCCGGGATCTTCGTTGGGCGCGTAGGAGTCTTTGCCGGTCGACTTCTTGTACCAATCGAGGATGCGGCCGACGAAAGGCGAAATCAGGGTGACGCCGGCGTCTGCGCAGGCGATGGCTTGGTGCATGCCGAAGAGCAGCGTCAGGTTGCAGTGAATCCCCTCTTTTTCGAGGATCTCGGCGGCCTTGATGCCCTCCCAGGTCGCGGCGATCTTGATGAGAATGCGCTCTTTGCCGATGCCCTGGTCGGCATACTGGCCAATCAGGAAACGGGCCTTCTCGAGCGTCGCCTCGGTGTCGAAAGAGAGGCGCGCGTCCACCTCGGTGGAGACGCGGCCGGGGATGATTCCCAAGATCTTCATGCCGAAGACCACGGCGAGGCGATCGATCGCGCGCTTCGCGATGGCCTCGGGGGTGCCCCCGCCGTTCGCCTTGCAGAACGCGAGCGCGTCGTCGATGAGGCTGGCGTAGACCGGCATCTTCGCGGCGGCGGTGATGAGCGACGGGTTCGTGGTCGCGTCGCGGGGACGGAACTTCTCGATCGACTGGAAATCGCCGGTGTCCGCGACGACGACGGTCATCTCTTTGAGCTTTTCGAGGAGGTTCGCCATGGGCACACGGTAACCCCGTCGCCCCGCCGCGGGAACCGGAAATTTGGCCCACCCGAGCGGGGCATGATGGGGTCTTTCCCATGCGCCGCGCCGTCCTCGTCGTGCCGTTCGCGCTCTCCCTCGTCATGCTCGCGTCCGCCGACGCGGGCGCAGAAGAGCCCTATTTCGTGCGGGTCGGTGAGATCTCGGCCCCCGCCGCGAGCGACGTCGCCCTCGTGCGCACGTCGATGGACGCGGTGCTCGAGCCCACGCGGTCGCGGTCGGCAGGCACGCGACGCCGGTTCGTGGTGTCGGCCTCGCTGCTCTCGTGCGACGAGCGGAGGTGCGTCGTGTCGGCCACCCTCCGCGACGAGCGCGCCGGAAACGTGATCGCGGTCGTACGCGGCAGCGCGACGAGCGACTCGCCTGCGCGCCGCGAGGGCCTCCTCAAGGCGGCGGCGGAGGGCGCGGGGCGCCTTGTTCCGCGCGCGGTCCCGTAGCTTCGCGCGCGCTCGCGGCGATGGACACGAGACTGTCGATGCCCGCGCCGAGCAGCGCGCCCGCGGCGTAACAGGGAAAGTCCGACCACACGAACGTAGTGCCTAGCACGAGGCGCCCGAGGGTGGTGGCGCGCGCGGCTTCGAGCACCGCCGCGTGCGAGAGCTGGCTCACCTCGACCAGCGCCGAGATGCCGAACCCCGCCGCCGCGATCGCCCACCACGGAGGACGAGCGAGGGGGCCCTTGGGAAACAACGTCGACGCGAGCGCGACGAGGAACACCATGAGCGCCGCGTAGAGGGCATCGCCCGCGTACTCCGCGACCACGCGCGGCAAGTGGGCCCCGAGCTTGCGGCTCGCGAGGCCGGCGATCACCGTCACGATCGCGCACAAAAACAGCCTCGGCCGCGATCGCTCGCGCACGCTCAGCGCGGTACGCAGCGCTTCCCGTTCCAGCAAAGATCGTTGCCCGGGCAGGTGCAGATGGTCGTCTCTTTCGACTCGGGCACGTCGCAGGCGCAGGCGCCGGCCTTGCACTGATCGGGGAAGTCGGTGGACGTCTTGCAGCAGAGGCTCTGCGTGATCGCGCCGCCGACGGTTTGGCACTGCGCGACCGGGTTGTTCGGGTCCACGTAGCCATCGGGCGCGTTGCCGAGCGAGCTGTCGGACACGGGCCGAGCCCCGCCATCGAGGGAGGGGGTGCTCTCGCTGCACGACGGAAAGGCGAGGAGGGCGAGCGGAACCAGGATGCCCGTAGCCGCGGCAAAGAAAGCGGTGCGCATGCGAGAAGGGTCGCACACGGCGCGCGTCACGCAAAGGTCGAATGGGGTTTTTGCCTTTCCCTCGTCGTCACGTGCAGATCGCAGCGATGCGGTGCCGTGTCTCGGCGCCGAGATTGCGATAAAAGAGTGGGGTGAGCAGCAGCGAAGCGCCGGTCGTGGAGACCTTGGTCATCGAAGCACGAGCCTCCGACCTGGGGGACGGCTTCGTCGTGAAGCGCGCCCTCCCCACGATCCGCCGGCGGCGGGTGGGGCCGTTCGTTTTCCTCGACCAAATGGGCCCCGTGCACATGCCCGCCGGCCACGGGCTCGACGTACGCCCGCACCCGCACATCGGGCTCGCGACCGTGACGTACCTCTTCGAGGGGCGCATCGACCACCGCGACAGCCTCGGTTTTTTCCAGCCAATCGTACCTGGCGACATCAACTGGATGGTGGCGGGGAGCGGCATCGTGCACTCCGAGCGCAGCGACGCCGAGAGCCGGCGCGAGGGTCCGAAGCTCTTCGGGATCCAGAGCTGGGTCGCGCTGCCGATCGAAGACGAGGAGTGCGCCCCCACGTTCGTTCACCACCCGGGCGCGAGCATTCCCCGCGTCTCCCGCCCCGGCGCCGCGCTCGACGTGATCCTCGGCTCGGCCTACGGCGTGGTGTCTCCCGTCGCGGTGCGCTCGCCCACGCTCTACGTGCACGCCCTCCTCGAGGCCGGCACCACGCTCCCCCTCGACGACGAGCACGCCGAGCGCGCGGTGTACGTGGTGGAGGGCGAGGTGCGCGTCGGCGAGGTCGCCGTCACCGCAGGCCATCTCGCGGTGGTGCCGCCGGGCGCGGTCTCGATCACCACCGGAGGTCCCGCGCGTCTCATGTTGGTCGGAGGGGCACCGCTCGAGGGCGAGCGTCACATCGACTGGAATTTCGTCTCGAGCGACAGGGCCCGGCTCGGTCGCGCGAAAGACGATTGGAAGAGTGGCAAGTTCGCCAAAGTGCCGGGCGAAGACGAGCGCATTCCGCACCCGGAAGAGCTCCGCGGCGGCTGACCTGCGATCGCAGAGTGGGTCGGAGGAAGAGCCCGGCGAGAAAAGCAGCGCTGGCGATTCTGGTAGTCGGTCCTTCCACGGAGTCTCGATATTCCAGCCTGCCGTGCAGGCGCCCGTAAATAGGTATCACTGTTTGGCCACGTGAGTCCCGGGGGCTCGATGGATCAAACCTGCAGGAGAGCCGAAATTGGCAAAGCTCACATGGACCGTGACACGCCTCCTCGATGTCGACGCCGCGCGCCTCGAACAGCTCGCCGACGTGCTCGTCGACGCGGTAGAAGGGGGAGCCTCGGTCGGCTTCATGCTACCCCTTCCTCGCGAATCAGCGCGCGCGTTCTGGCATTCCATCGCGAGCGCGGTCGCGAAAGGGGAGCGCGCGCTCCTCGTCGCCGAGGACGAATCGGGCATATGCGGCACCGCCCAGCTCGTGCTCGCCTCTCCGCCGAATCAGCCCCACCGCGCCGACGTATCCAAAGTACTCGTCCATCGCCGCGCCCGGCGGAGCGGCCTTGGCGCCGCCCTGATGCGAGCGATCGAAGCGACCGCCCGCGAGTGTGGAAGGAACCTCCTCGTGCTCGACACGGTGACGGGCAGCGACGCGCAGCGCCTCTACGAGGCACTCGGCTGGACACGCGTGGGCGACATTCCTCGATACGCGTTCATGCCCACGGGCGAGCCGTGCAGCACCACGTATTACTACCGCGACCTCGGCTGACACGATGCCGGAGGTCGACCGGCGGGGGCGGGCAGTCCGCGAGCGAGCGGACGGCGATTGGACGCTGAACGACGTGGCGCGCGTCACTGGCAGCGCCAATCTGCGTAGCGAGGCGCTGCGGAGGAAACGAGCCTCCGCACGGCCTTCCGGGCCGCTCGTGGCAGCCGCGGATCACACGAACGAAGGTGAAACCACCCTGCCCACGTCATGCTGCGGAATCGATACTGCATGTCCCGCGTACACCCGATCATGAAGCTAGGTTGCGACCTCCTCCTATTGGCCGCCCTCTCGGGCTGCGTCGATTCGCCTGCGCCGTCGCGAGTCGAGGCGTCGACCGGCGTGCCGCCGCTCGTGTCGGCATCGGGAGCACCGAAAGCCTCCGGCGCGGCGGTCGCTCACCACGCTCCTTCCGTGGCCGACGCCGCGCCGCCCGTCTGTTCCAACGAGGATCCGACGCGCCGGATCACATCGAAGGATGGCACCTTCACCGTGTTCGTGGCGACCGACCCGAGCCGGAAAGTGAGCATCGGAGTCGAACAGGTCGACCACGAGGACATCTGCATCACGCGCAACGGGGGCGCGCCGCGGATCTTGGTCGCTGCCCACGGATACACTGCCGACGAGCAACTCAGCGACGTGCTCGCCCTGTTCGGTTCGTTCGTACTCTCGGCCGACGAAGAGCGCCTCTTTTTCACGGCGCGGGTCTTGGTCCACGGGGACGCCGCGCACGTGGTGCTCCTCGCAACCGGGAAAGAAACATTCCTCTTCGATGGTGCCGTCGAGGGCGAGATCGTGAAGGGGCGGGACAAAGGCCACTACCTCGCGAGCCACCTTCGCCTCGACACCGAGCACCCGGTCTCCTCCAAAAAGTACCGTGGTCGAACGACGACATTCGACATCGTGTCCAAAGATGGCAAAACCATCCGCAAGCTCGGCGAGGCCGAGGCCCGGAAGATCGCAGAGACCGAGGCTGGCGGTGTGAAGCTCATCGCCCCCGAAGATCGACGCTAAGCTCGCTTCGAAGACGTGTCGCGATCCATCCGCCTTCGGACCGCGGCTGGCCGTCGCGGCCTGCCGCCAGTCCCTCCACACGGAGGATGGGCGTAAAACGAACCTCGACGATCACCGGCGTGAGAAACGTCCGCACGAGCCTACACCGGAATGACCGCGCGATAAGCGTGCACCGCGAAGGCGCGCCGCATCCTCGCCTCTCCGACTACAAATCCACGCCCACCGTGCGTCCGCAGAACGTGGCGGTGAGCTTGTTGCCATTCTGGGTCATCTCGAGCTTGCAGGCTTCGGCGCGGTAGTCGAGGGCGGGGAGACGCACCATCCCGGTCAACGTCACGTTCTCGCTCTTCATCACCAACGCGGTAGAGGTGCTCGGCTGCACCGCGAGCGTGCCCTCTTGCACGATCTTGCCCGTCAAGACCACGTTGTAGCTCTCGTCGGCGTCGTCGTCGCGCTGCTCGTAGGCGCACGCTTCGGCCTCGTAGGTGAGCTTCACCTCGGTCGTGCCTTGGTCGGCGTTCGAGGTCGCGGTGCCGAAGATGTAAGCCTTTCCTCCCTTCGGGCACGCGACGGCGGCGTTCTGCTCCCCCACCGGCTTGCCTTGGAGAGTGAGGTTGTAAATGAGCTTCATCGTCTCGCGAATGGCACGAACGCCCGTCTCGTCTTTGCACTCTTGCTCGCACGGGGGCGGGCCGGCGTCGACGCCAGCGGCGGGGTCGGTGCTGGTGCACGACGTCGGCACGACGAGATAAAGGCCGAGCACCACCGCAGAGAGAGCCCCTCCCCGGCAAGCCGTTCGCCACCCGCTCAGTCGCATGGTTCGTGCGTGCATCGTCAAATGCCTCCCTCGAGCCCGATGCTCGGAATCGTAACGGGACCAATGTAGGTGGCCGTGCAGCCGGCGAGTGTACAGTTTTGTGCGATCGACTCTTTCGTCAACGTGGCATTGAGCCACTCGGCGACGACCGAGAGCCACGCCGTCTTCCCGATGTTCCAGCGCTTCTCGAGGCGAAGGTCGACGCGGAAAAACGCGGGGAGCCGCGAAGTGGAAGGCGCGCTCGGATCGGTGGCCTGCGGTACGCCGGTGTAAAACACGACCCTCGTGCCGGCGCGCCAGTTGCGGCCGAGATCGAACGCGAGGGCGACGTTGAGCACGTGGGTGCGGTCGAACGTGGCGGTGTACTCCCGATTCTCGAACGTGCGCGTCGAGCGCGAGAGCGTATACGAGAAGAACCCTCCCACCCGGCTCGTGAGGCGCTTCTTGAGGAACAGCTCCATTCCATACGAGCGGCCACGGGTGCGCACCTCGAGCGCGCTCACCGCGAGCGAATTGCCCGACGTCTCGCTCCCCTGCCCGCCGCCTCCGGAGCGATCGGTGCCTATCGTTCCTTGCGGAAAGCGGGCGCCACACGTGCCGCCGCCGCCACCTCCACCACCCCCCGCGCCTCGGTCGCCGGCGAGGGTGCCTCGCGGGAACGCACCGGGGGGGCAGCTCGGGGGCTGCGGAGCGGTCGCGCCGAGGGGATCGCTCATGTCGAAGAAGCCGTTGTGAAAGAGGGTCGCCGTGACGGTGGTGTCGGTCATGACGGCGAGCTCCAGCCCGAGGCTCTGCTGAACGGCCTTTTGAAGACCTCCGCGGATGCCTCCCGGCGTGAAGCCCGGCACCGGGACGACGAACGCCGGCGCTTGGTGGGCGAGCCCGGCGGCGGCGAGCACGGAGACCCTGTCGCTCACCTTCGTGCGCGTCGCGAGGCGAGGATCGATCCCCACCGCGGTGGCGCCCTGCGACGCGAAGAGATCCGCGCGAATGCCGGGCACGACCTCGAAGCGCGGCGACGGAGTGAGCACCACGTCGGCCCGCGCGCCGAGCACGAAGTCCGCGCGCGAAGGGAAGAGCGAGAGGAGGGTAGAGCCGGAGGGGCCGAGATCGGCTTGCCCGGTCTGCACGTCGTAGCTGTCGATCTGCGCGTCCGAGCCTGCACGAAGGAGCATCTCCGGCGACAGCCGATATTCCATGTCGGTGCGGGTACCAATCAGCCGATCGCGCGTATTTCGTTCTTGGCTGATGCGCGACTTGTCGATCCCGAGGGTAAACGCCGATCGCAGGCGGCCGCGGTTTCCGATGCGGTGATCGTAGCGAAAATCGAGGCGATGAAACTCCGCGCCGAAGAGGGTGAGCGGCTCGTCCACCCCCTCGATCGTTTGCCCGAGGAAGTCGTACGAGCCCATCGCGAACACCGAAATACGGTCGTCGGGAGTGAGGTCGAAGGTGGCCCTTCCTTGGTAATCCCAATAGTCGAGGATCGTCGACGGCGAGAAGAGCGAGAAGAGCGCGCCGGTGTACGAGTATCGCCCGCCGACCGCGACCGAGCCGCGACCGTCGGCGAAGGGGGTCTCCGCGAACGCGCCCACGTCGAAGAGGCGAAGATTGAACTCGCCGTGCGGCCGCTCGAGCGGATCTTGCATTTCGCCCGCGACGATGCCGCCCGCGAACCGACCGAAGCGCGCGGGATACCCGCCGGGGTAGAGATCGACCTGCTTCACGAGCGCGGGGTGAATGACCGACGGCCCCGCCCCCACGTGGAAGAGCACCGGCACGCGGAGGCCGTCGAGGAAATAACCTACGTTGCCGGGAGGCGCGCCGCGAATGAAGAAGTAAGGCAAACCCGAGACGATCGGCGTCACACCAGGCATGATCTCGACCGCGCGAAACGGATCGCCGAACGTGCCCGGCACCTGCCGAACCTCGGCCCGCGAGAGAGAAGCGGTGCGCCCTGCTTCGGCGCGCAGGCCTCGCACGTCGACCTGCTCGATGACCATCGGCGGCAGGCCCTTCGGAAGCGGCGGGGCGAGCGCGACCCGCGGCGGCGGCGGAGGTGGCGGCGGCTCGCGAAAGACGATCTCGATCCGAATCTTCGCGACGATGGGCACGCCGTTTCGGGTCGCCGGCTCGTAGACGAACGTCTTCACCTTCTCGGCCGCGACGTCGCTGAAAGGCTTATTTTCCTCGGTCGGCGTGGCCTCGCGCACCGTGCCGTCCTTCGCGACGACGACCGTGAGCGCCACCGTCGCGTCGCCCTTCGCGCCCTCGGGATACGGCACGTCCGGCGCCGTCACGAGCTTGGGGACCACCACGCCGGGAGGGGGCGCCGACGGCGCGGCGCTCGATCCGGCAGGTGGAGCGGACCCACTCGGCGCGGGCGCGACTCCAGAGCCGCTCGGCGCCGGCGCGACACCAGGAGCGCTCGTGGGCGCGAGGCCAGAAGCACTCGGCGCGGGCGCGACTCCAGAGCCGCTCGGCGCCGGCTGCGCGAGGGCCACTCGCGACGCCAACAGCCAGGCCACCACGAGCAGCGCGAGCGCCCCGACGACCGTGGCCCGCGACTCCGCGAACGGGATGGGCAGCGTCATCGGGGAGCGTCGATAGCGCGATTTCCCTGCAAGATCACGCACATGCTTACGAAACAGTAAGACCTGCTCTCCGCACCAATCCACCTCACCGCTTGGCCGCGTGTCGCGTCTTCCTTCAATCGCGGCGAGGATCGGCGGCGATGGCGCCGGCCTCGACAGAGAGCGAGCGCGGAAATCATGCCCATTCGTGCGATCGCCCCGGCCGCGCCGCAGACCCGCGCTGGCGCCTCGGGCGACACCCAAATGAGCTTCGGCGAGGCCGCCGCTCGTCTCGCGTTCAGGCGGCGCGACGGAGCCACAAGAGCCACACGGCGACCGCGACGATACCGAGCCAGGTCACGGCGGTGCCCATGAAGCGGAACACGTTCGGCGCGCGGCGAGGCATCCCGATCGCGTGCGCGACACGCGCGGTGAAGAGGAGCCCGCCCGCGACGTGGAGCCAAAGGCTAGGCCCACCGCACAGCTCGGCGAGCAGCAGCATCACGATCGCGAGCGGCACGAACTCGGCGTTGTTGGCGTGGGCGCGCACCGCGACGAGGAGCTCCTTCGACTCACCAGTGCCGAGGCCGACGTTCTCGCGACGGCGGAGGGTAGACACACGGTTCGCGAGGAACACGTTGAGCATCGCGTTTAGCGCGCCGTAGAGCGCCGTCACCTGGGGAGTAGGCATCGCTCATTATCACCGAGGCGCGGCCGCGACGGCGAACGAACACTTGGCTTCGCTTGCCGGCAGGCTCGCGGTCCACGCGACTTCGCAGCCTACGGTGAGCTCGAGGCGCGCAAATCGTCGAACTGGGTGCGCACCTGGGCCGGGGTAATCGAGTGTCCGCCCGGGTGCTCGCGGAGCGTGAACACGTGCCCCCTGTTCTGAAAATCGGTGCGATCTTGGTAGGTGACGGAGATGGGATTCTGGTCTTGTGCGCCGTGCACGTGGCTCACCGGGATCTTCCACGCCGCGCTCGCCGGCGACGCCCCGTTTTGGCGCGCGAACGAAGCATTGGCGCCCCCCATCGCGAGCCCGGAGAAACGAGTCGAGGCTCCGAGGCCGAGCAAATATCCGTAAAACGTGCCCGCGGAGAAGCCCCAGAGCATGTGCTTCTTGGGAAACACATTGTAGCAGTCGTCCACGTCCGTCATGATCGCGAGCACCTTTTGGAGGTCCGCGGTGGCCCAGTTTCCGGCGTCCGCGTTTCCGTTGGTGGCGGCGCGCGAGCCCTTGGGGGCAATGAGCACGAGGCCCTCTTGGTCGGCGATCGGCTTCCAAAGCGCGTTGAGCTCGGGCACGCCATTGGAGTCTTGTCCGTGCATGAGGATCACCACCGCGTGCCCCACCGCCGGATCGTAATTCGCGGGGGCGTAGACACTAAACGATAGCCCCCCCGCCTGCTGCAACGACGTGAGCCCTGTTTTGTGCGCTTGGTATTTGCAGCCCGGTTTGTTGGGCCCGGTGGGAGCGCCTCCGTCGCCAGAAGCAGCACCTCCATCGCGCGGCGCGGGAGACGCGGCGTCGCCCCCCGCCGGGACGGGTGAAGGCGCGCCGTCGGCGAGTGTGCCTCCGTCGGCGGCCGGGCTCGTCGGATCGAGCGGAGAGGCGGTGTCCGAGCACGCCATCAGACACGGCACGAACATCACCACCCACGCCGATCGCCGAAGCATCATGCCTCCAAATTAGCACCTCACGTCGCTCCGGAGGCGCGAGCCTCACGTCGCTCTGGAGGCGATCGGTGACGGTAGGGTCACGACGCGATTCGCAGGTCAGTTCAGCCGAATTCGCGCGGTCGAAGGAGGCACGAGCGACACCCCATGTGCCATCCTTCGTCCCGCTCTCGGGTCACGCGCGCGTTCGTCGCTTCGTGATCGCGGCGGCGACGAGCCCGAGCCAGAGGCCAATGCCGAGGACGGAGCTCGTGCCGTCGCCAGGCGCGCCCGGAGCGGCGGAGCAGCCGCTCGACGACGAGACCTCCCCCGTCTCGGGATACGGCTCGATGCCTGGCAAATCGTTGCCGACGCCGACAGGACCCGACGTGGTGGAGCCGGTGGGAGCCGGCGCGATGGGCACCGCGCCGCACGACAGGTCGACGTCGACGGTGTTCGAGTCGAAAGAGCGTTCGCCATCGCCCACGAGATACCCGCGGAGCAGCACGCGGTGACGCCCCGGGGTGAGGCCGACGGCGCCGCCACTGACCTTTCCGCACGCAGCATAGACGAGATCTTTGCCAATCCCGCGCCAGCTCCCCGCGCGATGCACCTGCATCGTCGCGTTCGAGCTCGCCGTCCAGCGCTTGCCATCGACGTAGGTCTCGTAACGGAAGAGCGGGCCCCAAGCCGCGCTCGCGGGCGAGAGCGCTATCTCGATCTCGGCCTGCGCAGCCGAGATTCGCTCCGAGCACGAAGCCCCGGAGCCGACCTCGAGCGATTGCACCCCGAGGTTGCGGAGGCGAAGCGAGCCGAGCGCGGTCGGCTTCGGTTGCGACGCCCCGACCGTAAAGCTCGACGTCGCCGCCTGACCGCCGGATCGGCACGTCGATCCGACCGTCACCTCGTAGGTTGCGCCCTCTTCCAGGCCTCCCGTCGGCGCCAGGATCTGCCTCTGCGCGCCCGCGTCGACGACGGTGAACGGCACGACCTCTGGCGCGCCTGCGACCGTCTTCACGAGGGCGATGGGGGCCTCTTCGCCATTGTCGAACCCAGTGAACACGGTGATGCCGGCCGCGTTGGCGGGCACCGTGGTCCCCGTTTGGGGAAGCAGGTAAGCCGTAGCTCCGAAGCAGACCGGAGCCGAGCAGGCCGAGGCGCGATCCTCTAGCGCGAGCACGGTTCCGGAGGCGATCACGGCGGCCAGCACGAGGGAAATGGTTTTCATCGTGAGGATGCCTTTGCAGCCCCCGTACCGCGCGCGAGAGCCAAATTCCCCTGCCGCGCGCGATCGCGGTGTGTCACGTGTGCCAGAGCACGACCGCGCCAGCATAACCGCACACGCGCGGGATTCGGCAATCGTCGAGTGCCCGAATGAGCCTATCTCGCCTCTCGCCTTGCGCCTCTCGAGCCGATGCGCGCTTTCCCGGGCGACGCCGAACGCGTACGACGGGGCGCTCCGTTCCGGATAAGCTCGCCGGCGGAGGTCTTCGTATGGGCGCAATGGACTGGCTAAAAGGCATCATGGGACCGTCGGCGCAGTTTCCTGGCCAGCAGGCTCCGGGGATGGGCGGCTCGCCGCTCGGAGGTCTCGCCGGCATGGCTGGGGCCGCGCTCGGGAGCCCGCTCGGCAATCCGCTCGGCGGCATGGGCGGCATGGGCGGCGCGGCTCCTTTCGGCGGCGCGCCTCCCTTCGGCGGCGCGCCCGGCGGAGATCCCTACGGCGGCGGCATGGGTGGTCCTCCGATGGGCGGCGCTCCCCCGATGGGCGCGCCCGGCGGTTACGTGCCCCCGGGGGACGCCTTCGCGTCGAACGCGGGATACGGCGGCGGCATGGCCCCGATGGGCGCTCCCCCTGGAAATCCCTATGCATCGGCGCCCGGAATGGCCGGCGGCACCGGCCGCGAAGCCGCGCTCGAGGCGCAAGTGGCCGAGCTTCGTCACGACGTGGAGGCGCTCGCGCTGTTCTCGCGCACGCTCCTCACGGTGATGCTCGAGCGCAAGATCCTCTCCGTGGACCAGTTCCAAGAGTCGAAAAACAAGATCGACATGCTCGACGGCAAGCTCGACGATCGGGTAGCGAAGGGCGCGTGAGCCTCGCGTCGCTCTGGAGGCGCGAGCCTCGTGGCATGACCTCGGTGAAGCGCCATGGCCGACACACGCCTTAAACGTGTGCTCGCGGCGTTCGCTCCGCGTCCACACCTCGTCGCGCTGGTTCGCCCGGAGCGATCGCGTCTCGGCCCCGTCGACGGCCTCCGCGCGATCGCGATCCTGTGGGTGATCGCATTTCACGGAGGCGTGTACTCGGTGGGCGTGCTGCCCCCCGCGGAGTACGTTCGCCTTCTCTTTTCCCCGTGGATGCTCCCCTCGTGGCGCGGCGCTTTCGGGGTCGACCTCTTCTTCGTGCTCTCCGGTTTCCTCATCGCCGGCATGCTGGTGCGCGAGCGCGAAGAGACGGGCGGGGTGCGCCTCGGGCTCTTTTACCTGCGCCGCTTGATGCGACTCTTTCCTGCCCTCGCGGTCTCGCTCGCAGGGTATCTCTGGCTCGTCCCGCAGACGGGCGAGATGGCGTGGGCGGTGCTCCTCTACGTGGGAAACTTCGTGCCCGTCGCGCGCGCGTGCATGCCGTGGACGTGGTCCTTGGCGATCGAGGAGCAGTTTTACCTCGTCGCGCCGTGGCTGCTCGCCGCGACCGCGAGGGCACGTCCTTCGGCGCGGGTGCCGATCGTGGTCGCCCTCGCCGCGATCCTCGCCACTCTTGGCGCGGTGATCGCGCACCAAAAGGGGTACTTCCCGTTCGATGTCGAGATCGTGCCGAATCGCCCGGCCGAGCGCTGGAATGCCGCTTTCGACGATCTTTATACGAAACCTTGGATGCGCGCGGGGCCGCTCTTGGCCGGCATCTGCGCGGCGTTCGTCTACCGATCGGAGACCGCGATGGTGCGCCTCGCCCGCGCACGGTGGGGTGCGCCGGTGGGCCTCGTCGCCGCGCTCGCGCTCGCGTGTGTGGCGATGCACTGGCCCTGGTGGAGCGGGTTGCCGCGCGTCGTGGGCCTCGCGTACATCGGTGTATTCCGCACGGTCTTCGGGGCCGCGGTCGCGTATCTCTTGCTCTTCGTGCTCTCGGAGCACCCCCTCGGCAAGAAGCTCGGGCGCGCGCTCGCGTGGCGGGGGCTCTACCCAGTAGCGCAGCTCTCTTATGCGGCATACCTCGTGAACCCGGTCGTGGCGCTCGTGGTCCGCGCCAAGCTTGGCCCCGCCGCGTTCGACGGCCGCCTCGGCATGCCGTCCCTCTTCGTCATCGATCTGGCGATCACCCTCGCTGTCGCCCTCGTGATCCACGTGCTCGTGGAGAAGCCCTTCATGCAGCTCCGGCCGAGCGCCAAGACGGCGAAGGCATAGACATCTCGCCAGTCACGCGCCGCGCGAACGCCGATCGAGAAAACGCGAACGAGGCTCGCGCCTCCAGAGCGACGCGAGGGTACCGAGCCGAAGCCCGATATCCTCGCTCCGCCCCCGGTGACCCTTCTAGAGGCCAGCCTTCGTGATCGCGGCTTGGAGCTCGGCGGAGGGGTGAACGTCGGGCTTCGCGACCTGTTTGCGGAGGTTCTTGATCGTGTTGATGGGCCAGTTTTTCTGGATCGCGTTCACGATGAACGTGGGCACGGAGCCCTTCGGATCGGCGTGGATCTCGGTCGTCACGAGCGTCTTCTTGCCGCCCTCGATCGACGAGAGCACGAACGAGCTGTGGTAAATCTCGCCGCGCACGTAAGAGGTGTTGGGCGCGGTCGGCTCCGTCACGGAGCGAATGTGCACGGTGAAGCGCTTCACCGAAGGGTCGAACTCGCCGCGCGCCTGGGTCACGAAGTCACGATCGGTGAGGCCCGGCGGCGTCTTGATGTGCGTGTAGATGATCTGCTCCAAGGGGGAGACCTTACGGAGCACGCGTGACTCCACGGTGCTGTCCATCCACTCGGTGGTGCGCGCGCTGTCCGTCACCGCGGCGATCACTTGGCCGATCGGCGCATCGACCGAGCCGACGCCCTTGAACGCGATGACGGAGCTGCCGGCGATCTCTTGTTTGAAGACGACCACGCCCGAGTCGTCCGTCACGCGCTCCCACGTGGGGGCGGCGGGCTTGTGATCGTCCGCCGACACGGACGGCGCGAACGAGACGAGGGGAAGAGCTCCAAGAACCAAAGCGGCCACGACCGGACGGATACGCATGGCGGTGAGCCTAGCCCGTTTTTTTCGCGCGTCGACCCGCGGGGCGCGAGTGCGCCGTTCGGCGGACTGCGGGACGACGCGTCACGCCGCGCGCCCGCTCGGGCTCCCCGTCACTTGCGACATATCTTGCGTCTTCCTGAGGCACAGGCGAAAGAGTGCGTCATGCGCTCCTTCCTCCCCCTGACCCTCGTCGCCCTCGTCCTCGTCGCCTGTGGCGAGCCAAAACCGGCCGAGGCGCCCGCCGGCCCTGCGGCCACGTCGAGCAAGCCCGCCGACCCCGCGGCGCCGAAGGGCGACGACAAGGACGCCAAGAAGGCCGCCGCCCTCGAGACGCTCACGCAAGACGAGTCCACCAAGGGGCAGTGCGATCCCGAGCACCAGGCCGCGCTCGAGAAGCTCCGCGCCGAGCTCGACGCGCAAGTACCCACCAAGGCCGGCGAGGACGGAAAGCCGCTCGCGTTGAAGCCCATCTTCAATCGCATCGTCGCCCTCGGCTCGAACGCGCGCTCGATCGAGATCACACTCCAAGGCAGCCTCACGCAGGCGCACGTGATGGCGTACTCCGCGAAAGACGTGTCGATCGACGTGCTCGTGGGCAAGGCCGCGGCGAGCACCATGCGCTCGCCGCTCCAGCGAACCGCGCTCCCCAAGCTCGCGATCGAGCTCCCCAAGCTCGGCGGCGCCGTCGAGCTCCAGAGCGACAGCCGCCTCGTCGAGCTCGAGAAGGGGCAGCCTATCGCCGTGAAAATGACGGGCCAAGGCTGCGCCCTCGTCGTCGGCTACATGAAGCCCTGACGTTCGCGTGCACTCTGCACGTATCGTAGGTGCAGGATGCAATAATCGCGGCCCGAACCCCGCCGAGGGCCAAAGCGACGCGCGCGTTACGTGCGTAATGCACATTTACGAGTGATGCACGGTCGGGGAAGGGTCGGCCGACGGACGCGTACTTTGAGGTGGCCCGCGACGCCGCAAAGCGTCACGATGGCGTTCCCTCCTACCGGTAGGTCTTCATGAAGCGCGCTTCTCTTGCTCTCGGCCTCGGCCTGTTCGTCTTCGTCGCGTGCTCGAGCGCCGACCGCCCGAACGTCTTCACGGAAGACGACGCGAGCGTCGCGACCGACGGGAGCTCCCCCTTCGCGGACGGCGGGCTCGGGTTCGGGTTCGAGGCCGGGAACGGCCCCGCGGGCTGCATCGGCATCGAGTGCCAAAAGCCGAAGTGCGCCGGAACGAACACGACCACCCTCACCGGCAAGGTGTTCGCGCCGAACGGCCAGGACCCGCTCTACAACGTGCTCGTCTACGTTCCGAACGCCGATCTCAAGCCGTTCGACGACGGGATCACCTGCGAGACGTGCGAAAAATCGGTCAGCGGCAGCCCCATCGCGACCGCGCTCTCGGACACCCAAGGCCGCTTCGAGCTGAAGGACATGCCGGCCGGCAAAGACATCCCGCTCGTGATCCAGATTGGGCGCTTCCGCCGCAAGATCACGATCCCGGCAGTGACGGAGTGCACCGAGAACAAAGCGCAAGACGGCCAAGTGCGCTTGCCCAAGAACGCGACCGAAGGCGACATCCCGCGCATCGCGATCGTCACCTCGACCTACGATCCCACCGAGTGCATTCTGCAACAAATCGGGATCGACGCGAGTGAGTTCACCGCCCCGAGCGGACCGGGCCGGGTGCACATCTTCCGCGGCAGCGGCAACACCGTCGCCGGCGCGCCCACCGGCGCCGAGCTCTGGACGAGCGCGACGAACCTGAAAAAGTACCAGCTCGTCGCGATGCCGTGCTCCTCGTATCCGTCCGACGCGGCGAGCAACCAGAACCTCTTCGACTACGCGAACCTCGGCGGCCGCATCTTCGCGACCGACCTCTCCAACCCGGTCATCTCCGCCGGGCGCGGCAACTGGCCGAGCACCGGTAATTACAACTCCCCCGGCAGCTTCACGAACCCGGCCCAGATCGACACGTCGTTTCCGAAGGGGAAAGCGCTCGCGGAGTGGCTCCAAGCCCTCGGCGCGACGACCGGCCCCACCTTGAACCTCACCGAGACGTTCGCGCGTGTCGGCCTCATCACCGCGCCGGCTCAACGCTGGCTCTATTCCGGCTCTCAAAACACGCAGTCGTACACCTTCAACACGCCCACCGACGCGCCCGAAAAAGACCAATGCGGTCGTGTGTACTACTCGAGCTTCCACATCGGCTCCGGGCGCAGCTCCACCGGTACGTTCCCCGGCGCGTGCCGCACCACGCCCCTCACCCCGCAAGAGCGCGTGCTCGAGTTCATGCTCTTCGACTTGGCCTCGTGCGTTCAGAGCGACAAGGTCCCGCCCGCCATCCCGAAGTGAACGGCGCGCAATAGCGTAGACCAAGACAGCAAAAAACGAGACGAGGGTGAGCCGCACGACGGATCGCCCTCGTATTCTTTTGTGAGCGTGAGCGTGTTCGTGTTCGCGGGCGCCGCGTCACGCTCGGGTTGCAACCTGGGCGCGGGGCTTCTACGGTCCCGGGCCCATGTCACGGACGTTCCTTCGTTTTTCGTGCTTCGTCGGCCTCGTGGGCCTCGCCTCCTGCGCGGAGCGGCCGCAGCCCCCCGCGCCAGTCAAGTCGGCCGAGCCGACCCCGCCGAAGCCCTCCAGCGACGCGCCGCCGCTCGCTTCCAACGCGAACGCGAACGCAGGAACCGCGGCGGACGCGAGCGTCGCGAAGGCGCCCGACGGCCCGCTGAACGTGATCCTCGTGAGCATCGACAGCCTCCGCGCCGACATGCCCTGGGCCGGGTACCCGCGCCCGATCGCGCCCTACCTCACCGCCCTCCACGACAAGAGTGTATCTTACACTCACGCGTACTCCACGAGCTCGTTCACGTCGAAGAGCGTCGCGGGAATGCTCGCCGGGCGATACCCCTCTACCCTCGCGCGGACGGGGAAGTTCTTCACGAAGTACTCCGACGAAAACACGTTCATGTGCGAGCGCCTCGCGGAGAAGGGCATTCCGTGCATCGGCGCGCACGCGCACGCCTACATGAACAAGGGCCTCTCCGGGTTCGAGCAGGGTTTCTCGGATTGGCGCCTCGTGCCGAACATCCCCTTCGACTACAACAAAGATCCCTGGGTCACGAGCCAGGCGCTCGCCCCCCTCGCGATCGAGATGCTCGGCGAGGTATCGAAGAAACCCGGCCCGTTCTTCGCGTGGTTTCACTTCATGGACCCGCACGACGAATACAAAGGGCACCCCGAGTCGCCCCATTTCGGCACCAAGGCGCGCGACCTCTACGACGAAGAGGTGTTTTATACCGACATGTGGATAGGCAAGCTCCTCGACTACGTGAAAGCGCAGCCGTGGGCGGGCAAGACCGCCATCGTGATTACCGCCGATCACGGCGAAGGGTTCGGCGAGCACGCGTTTTACAAACACGCGCACGAGGTGTGGGAGCCCTTGGTTCGCATTCCCCTCTTCGTGGTGCTCCCCGGCGCCACGCCACGAAAAATCGACGAGCCACGCGGGCAGGTCGATCTCGTGCCCACCTTCCTCGAGCTCTTGGGTGGCCCGTCCGACGCGACGTTGCCCGGCACGAGCCTCGTCGCGGAGCTCCGCGGCGGCCCCACGCCCGCCCGCGACGTGATCGTCGACCTGCCGGAGGACGAGTACAACGAGCGTCGCCGCGCGTTCGTGCACGGCCGCCACAAGCTCATCGTGAAGGGCAACGACCAGAGCTTCATGCTCTTCGATCTGGAGGCCGATCCGAAAGAAGCGACCGACCTCGCGAAGACCCAGAAGGACCTCTTCTCCGAGGTGCTCGAGCGCTACAAAGCCGTGGCGAGGACGATCGCCGACGTGCCGCCCAAAGGCGGCGTACCGAAGCACTGAGCGTTTCGCGGACTCGACGCGCGAGCTCTTTTACAGCTCGCCGAGGAGTCGCTCTTTGTGGGCCTCGAAATCGAGATCCGTGATCACGCCTTGGTCGCGGAGCTTGGCGAGCTTCTCGAGCTTCTCGAAGGCCTCTCCCGCGTCCTTCTTTTTGGAGAAGTTGGTCGCGACCTCTTTGCCCTTCTCGAGGTGCTCGTCGTAGGCGCGCTTGGCGGCGGAGAGGTCCATCGCGGAGAAGCCCTTGCCCGCGCGAAACTGAGAGATGGCCACTTGGCCAATCGAGTAGGTAGAAGCGCCGGACATGACCGACATGGCGACCCCGCCGAGCAACGTGCCAATCCCGGGGATGAGCTTCACCGCGTTGGCGCCGATGCGGGCGGCGAGGCTGCCGGCGAGCGCCGAGACCCACGCTTTGCCCTCCGACTCGGAGTACGGCATTCCGTAGTGGGTAGAGAGCTGCTTCAGCATATCGAGCTGGATCGCGGTGACGGCCGCGATGTCGACGAGCGGGATCGGCAAGAGCCCCGCCCCTACTGCCCAGAGCACGTGCTCGTTCACGATTTGCTGCCCGCGCGATTCGTCCGCCATGGTCCCCGTCCTTTCGTAGAGCGTTACTTACCGAATGATCGGGCCGTCGAAGGGCCCTCGTGCTTCGCGTGGACGTTGCTACCTTCCGAGGATCGGAGGGCAGGTCGTCAGCCGAGCCAGCGCCGGCGCCGAATCGCGAGGCCTTGCCGGAGCGCAGAGACGCCCCCGGTCAGGAAGACCGCGCAGAGAATACCGCCGAGGCGCACCGAAATGAACGCGAGAGGGAGCACGAGGACGGAGAGCACGAGCCCCGCGATGCCGGCGAAGAAGAGCTGATCGCCGCCGGCCGACTCCCTCGCGTTCGCATCTTGGGTATAAAAGCAGCCCTTGCAGACGGCGTCCCCGTTCGGTGCAAACATGTCGCCCGCCAGGTTGTTGCATCGTACACACGTCGGGCTCATGGTGGGCGCGATGCTAAAGGATGGCGGCGCGTGAAACCATCGCGCTCGCGTGCCTTACGTTTCGGTATGCTGGCGGCATGGCCTTCGCCCCAGACAAGCCCCGCTACGATCTCTGCGTTCTCGGTGCAGGCCCGGCGGGGTTCGCCGGCGCCATGCGCGCGCACGACTTGGGCAAGCGGGTGTTGCTCGTAGAGAAGGGGCGCCTCGGCGGCGCGGGCCTTCATGCTGGCGCGCTCTCGTCGAAGACGATGTGGCACTTGTCGAACGACTACGCCCTCGCCTGCCGCAAGGATCGGGGATTCTCTGCGGAGAACGTGACGGTCTCGTACGCGTCGGTCATGGAGCAGGTGCGCACTGCGGTGGCCGAGCGGAGGGACATCCTCACCCGTCAGCTCAACCATCTTTGCGAGCCGAACCAATTCGGGGGCGAGGTCGATCTGGCGCGCGGCACCGCGAGGCTCACCTCGCCGAACGGCATCGAGGTGCGGGCGGAGGACGGCACGCTGACCCACTTCGAGGCCGACAACATCCTGATCGCGACCGGCTCGTCTCCGCGTGTACCCGACGGGATCGAGGTCGACGGCGAGCAAATCGTCACGAGCGATCAGATCGAGGAGTTCCCCGATTTCCCGGAGAGCATGGTGGTCGTTGGCGCCGGCGTGGTCGGCTGCGAGTATGCGGCCGTGTTCGGAAACTTCGGGCGCACGAAGATCCACATCATCGATCGTCAGCCGCGCATTCTCCCGTTCGAGGACGAGGACGTCGCGGAGGTGGTGGCGCGCTCGTTCAAGAACATCGGTATTCACATCCACCGCGAGGCGCGCCTCGTGTCCCTCCGCCGCGTCGACAAGCACGTGGAGTACGTCATCGCGGACCGTGACGGAAAAGAGGAGACGGTCAAGGTCGAGCGCGCGCTCATCTCGATCGGCCGCGCACCGAACACCGCGTCGCTCGGCCTCGAAGAGCTCGGCGTGAAGATGACGAAGGGCGGCGGGATCGACGTCGACGGCACGCGTTCGACGAGCCACCCGCACATCTACGCCGCGGGCGACACGACGATGGACGTCGCGCTCGTGAACGTGGCCGAGCTCGAGGGGCGTCACGCTGCCGAGCGCATGTTCGGCCTCTGCCCGAGCCCGATCCGTTACGAGGCGCTCTCTGCGATTTACTTCTTGAAGCCGGAGGTCGCGGCGGTGGGGCTGAACGAAACGCAGGCCAAATTGCGGGGGATTCCGTACCGGGTCGGCGTTTTGCACAACCGTCTCATCAGCCGCAACATCGCGATGCGATCGACGGAGGGCTTCATCAAGCTGCTCTCGTCGCGTGAGGATCCGCAGCGTGTGCTCGGGCTCCGGGTGGTGGGTCCTCATGCGTCGAGTACGATTCAGGGCATCGCGTTCCTCATCGACAAGAACGCGACGGTAGACGACATCGATCATTGCGTGCATCCCCACCCGGCGATAACGGAGGGAGTCCAAGAGTGCGCGCGCATGCTCTTGGGCCGCTCGGTCCACAAGGTCGACGTCTTCGGAAGCGACTATCTCCGCCGCGGCGAAGGCTAATTCTCGCGCGCTAATCTAGCCTTTCCGCCTCACGACTCGAGCGCCCTATTGCGTCGCATAGCTGTCGGCGCAGCGCCCCTTTGCGCCCACGCGCCTATCGCAACTTCCGCGCCTTTTGCGCCTTTTGCGCCTCCTTCGCCTCCTTCGCCTCCTTCGCCTTCTTCGCCTTCTTCGCCTTCTTCGCCTCCTTCGCCTCCTTCGCCTTTTGCGCCTCCTTCGCCTTCTTCGCCTTCTTCGCCTTTTGCGCCTCCTTCGCCTTCTTCGCCTTTTGCGCCTTTTGCGCCTCCTTCGCCTTCCCCAAGACGAAACCATGGGGCGCCGAGTTTCCCCGGCGCCCCGCCCGATTCACGCGAGCTTCTTGAGCCCCGCTCCGACGCGACTCAGGCAAAGCCGCAGCTCCCCGGGTATTCCGTTCACGTATCCGAACCCTTCTGCGACCTGGAGGCACGCTTGCACCTCCCGCAGCGATCCGAGCGCCGACCGGTATCTCTCTCGCCGCGTGCCGCCCGTGTTGCCCGACGCTTCTCCCATATTGAGCACGACGCTCGCCGCTGCTCTCCG
>JAAFHV010000091.1 GCA_013297655.1 Myxococcales bacterium
GTGCCTATCGTGGCCCTCGGCGGCACTGAGGGGCGCATGTTCCGCCCGATGGCGCTCACGGTCCTCTTCGCCCTCGGCTCTGCGTTCGTGCTCTCGATCACGCTCGTGCCCGCGCTCGCGTCCTGGGTGCTCGCGAAGGACGCCCACGACAAAGAGAGCCCCGTCCTCAAGCTCGCCGAGCGCCTCTACACGCCCGCCCTCGCCGGCGCGATGCGTTTCCCGAAGGTGATGAGCGCGATCGCGATTGGCCTCTTCGCGACCTCGCTCGGGCTCGGCGCGGGGATGGGCAAAGAGTTTTTGCCCAAGCTCGACGAGGGCACCTACGTGCTCGCGATGGTGCGTTTGCCGAGCGTATCGCTCGAACAATCCCTCGCCCAAACCCGCACTCTGGAGAAGACGCTCCTCACGTTCCCGGAGGTCACGAGCGTGGTTTGTCGCACCGGCCGCGCCGAGATCGCGGTCGATCCGATGGGCATCAACATGACCGACGTGTACGTCATGCTGAAGCCACGCGAGCAATGGACCACTGCCCACGATCGTGAGGGCATGGTCGAGGCCTTCGACAAGAAGATCACACAAGAGGTACCCGGTGCCGGCTTCGGATATTCGCAGCCGATCGAGATGAACACGAACGATCTCCTCGCCGGCATCGAGAGCGATCTCGCGATTCACCTCTATGGCCACGATCTCACGCTCCTCCGCCAGAACGCCGATAAAATGGTGAGCGTGCTCCGTCAGATCCAAGGCGCGCGCGACGTGCGCGCCGAGCAGATCGCGGGCTTCAACGTGCTCACCGTCGACATCGATCGCCCCAGCGTCGCGCGTTACGGCCTCGACGCGCGGCAAGTGCTCGAGACCGTGTCGGCCCTCGGCGGCATGGAGGTGGGCCAGGTGGTCACCGGCGGCCAGAAGTACCCGATACAGCTCCGGTTTGCGGAGAGCGCGCGAAAGAACGCGGAGTCCATCGCGGCGCTCCCGGTGCGCGCCCGTTCGAGCGGCGACGGCTCCCCCACGCTCGTCCCGCTCGGGCAGCTCGCGAACGTCACCTGGGCGCCGGGGCCTTCGCAGGTGAGCCGCGAGAAGCTCCAGCGCCGCATCACGATTCAGCTCAACGTCCGCGGCCGCGACGTGGGCACGTTCGTCGAAGAGGCCAAGACGAAGCTCGAGAAAGAGGTGAAGCTACCGCCGAGCTATTTCACCGAGTGGGCAGGGGAGTACGAGCGTTTCCAGAGCGCCACCGCGCAGCTCGCGGTCGTCGTGCCCATTACGCTCGCGCTCATTTTAGTGCTGCTCGTCGCCACTTTTGGCGAGTTTCGCCCTGCGCTCGTGATCTTCTTGAACGTGCCGATGAGCATCTCGGGGGGCCTCTTCGCGCTCTTGATTCGCGGCGAGCCCTTCAGCATCTCGGCTGGGGTCGGGTTCATCGCGCTCTTCGGCGTCGCGGTCTTGAACGGGCTCGTGCTCGTCTCGAGCGTGGAGCACCTGCGTGAAGCGGGAGTGCCCTCGGTCGAGGCGGTCGCGAGGGGAGCGAAGAGCCGACTGCGCGCGGTGCTCACCACGGCGCTCGTGGCCAGTCTCGGGTTCTTACCAATGGCGCTCGCCACCGGAGCGGGAGCCGAAGTGCAGCGCCCCCTCGCGACGGTGGTCATCGGCGGGATTCTGTCGTCCACGTTGCTCACGTTGCTGGTGTTGCCCGCGGTTTATGGGGCGCTTTTGGCGCGAGACGAGCGGAAGAAGCTGGCCGTGGCCGCTGCGGCTCCCTGAAGGCGTAAGCGAGCGGGGCAGCGGAGGGGCGCTCGCGGGAGAATGCGGATCGCGGCTTTTCGTGATTTGCCGGCTCGCCGGGACTGTGTGCCTTGTGAGGCGCATGAGACGCATGAGGCTCCTGCGCTGAGGTCATTCCCCCTCGATTGCCCGGCCAGTGGCCTGTTGTGGCACAGCTTTCTTCCCTATCGGGCCACTCGCAACGACACCTCACTCGATTCACGATTCGAAAGGCAGATCGGCCTGGCGCGATAGCCTCGGCTCGCTACCGTTATCCAATGACTTCCTTCCGAAATCCGGCCGCGCTGGCCGAGGTTCACTCTCTTCAATCCCATTTCGCGGCCGTGCTCACCCTCCTCCGCGCGAGCTCCCCCGCTCGCCTCGACGCCGCGCAGCGCCTCACGAGGGCCCTCCTCCTCGAAGAGCTCGAGCGCTACGGGGCGGAGGGCGTCTTCCCGCAGAACCCGCGCTCCGGGTCGCCCATCCCCGTCTTCGTCGACGACGTCGGCACGCACTGCGCGGTCGGCCACCTCATGCGGGTCTCCGGGCAGGGCGCGCTCGCGCTCGAAATTCGCGATCGGACGAACTTCGCGATCGTCCCGTCCATCGCCGAGGATCCTCGGGTCATCGCGTGGCTCGAGGCTGCGGGGCTCACCGCAGAAGAGGCCGCGCTCATCCAGCCATCCTATTGTTCCGACTCGCCATCGACGTGCGTATGCGAGTCGTCGGGCGAGAGTCCCGGAACCGCGGCCGTCCTCATCACGACCACCCGCGAAGGGCGCGCCACGGTCGTGCAGATCCTTTGGAGCAAGCTCGACGGAATCGACGTCGGAACCGAAATCGAGCTCGCGGCGACCAGTCGTTCCTTTCAGACGGACGAGGACTTCATCGTGCGAGTGGCGCGCAACGACCAAGCCGGCGCGGACGCTCCCGCGTTCATCGCGCGCCAAACCCTTGCTGTCTTCACGGGCGACAGCATGATCCCATGCAGCACCCTCGGCGCCCGATCGCTCCCGCTCTCGAAGGCCGACGCCATCTCCGCGTTGCGCTCCGCCGATCCGCAGGCGTGTCAAAACTACCTCGCATCGCTCGACCAGGGCTGGACCACGACCGCCGGGCAAAAAGATCCCAACTGCGGAGGACTGCGGGGCGGCACGTCCACTCCGGCCCCGAGCGCCACGGCGTCGGGCGACGATTGGGGCAACGACTCCGTTCCAGCCGCGGGCGGGTGCGATCTGGGCGGACTCGCCGCGTCGTCCCCCGCGAGCCTCGCGGTCTTGGCCTCCGTCGCCCTCGCGATCGCGGCCCGTCGCGCGCGCCGCTAACGCGACGGAGGCGGTGCCGTCAGGCGACGCGCGGGAATACGTGTGACCGGCGAGGAGTCATCGCGCCGAATGCGACTCCGTCACTCTCTGTTCACTCGTCGCCTGCGCGCGCCCCCAATTCAATAGCGCGCGCCGAACGTTGGAAACGCGATCGAGCGTCCGAGAGCGCTAAAGAGCTTTCGCCACGCACACGACCATACATGACGGGGTGACGGGGTCGCCGGCGGTGCGAGGGGACTTGTGGCACTGAATGCGGTACGTCTCCGTGCATGCCTGGGCGCGATAGGCGCCGTCTACGACATACGACAATTCGATCTTTTCCAGCGGGCACCCCGTTCGAGTGGGCACCGCGAGCGCGGCCGCATGGTCGTCGCGAGTGCCTCCGCTGCAGTTGTCGGACGTGTACTCGAATGGATTTCCGAAACCCTGGCGCGGTTCCTCTCGGTAGGCAACCGGCCCGTTGAGCTCGTTCTGCGTAACGGCAGTCACGTTTCCACATGCGGCGCCGAGAAGGACGAGCCCCGAAAGGAGCCCTAGTCTCAGGTAGCGATTAGGAGCTGGTTGCATCTGTCCGTGGTGGGCGTGTCCGCATCGCAGCGCAGCGGAGATCGTCGGATGGTGGACGTGAAGCGCCGATAGGTTGCCTCCGCGCACCGCGGAGAGTCACTCTACCCCTCGACCAGGTACGAGTATAGGTACGGGGCTCCTTCATGTGAAAGCGCTGCCCGCCGGTAGATAGGGAGATTTCGAAGCCTCCGCCCGCGCAGGAGCAGGGCGCCTCTACGGCGAGCGCGCCAGGTGGTGCCGAAGAACCACCGAGTGGCGCCGGCTCGCGAATGGCGGCTGCTGAAGTGCGCCACGGGCGTTTCGGGGCGGTGCGTCCTCTTCCTCCACCAACCGAACGTCTCGACCAACACGAGGGAATATTCTGCTCCGGTGAGGCATCATGGCGCTGCATGAGAGCCTGCTTCGTCTTCGCTTCCCTCGCGCTCTGTTCTCTCGTCGCCTGCGCCGCGCCCGCGCTCGCGCCCGCGCCGTCGCCGCCGTCCCCGAGCGCCGCGGTCCCCGTCGCGACCTCCGAGGCCGGCGCGAGGGCCCTCGTGGACCTCTCCGCTCGCCTCCAAGGTGCGTGGGTCGCGAAGCTGCCGAGTGGCAAAGAAGTGCACCAGTCGTTTCGCGCCATCTCGAGCAACAGCGCGCTCGTCGAGTCGTACCGTAGTGGCCAATCCGAGACGATGAGCGTCTACCACGCCGACGGCGCGTCGTTGGTGCTCACCCACTACTGCGCCCAGGGCAACCAGCCCCGCCTGCGGCTCGGCCCCGTCACCGACGGTGTCCTCGTGTTTCGTTTCGTCGACGTGACGAACCTGCAGCCCGAAAAGTCCTATCTGGTCGAGAAACGGCTCCAATTCGTGGGCGACGGTCTCGAGCAGACCGAGATATACCGCGATCCCGCGGGCGCCACCGATACGACGGTGTTTCACTTCAAGCGAGAGAACGCTTCGTAGCCTCAGCCGCTGTGCTCCGAATGGTCTCACCGTTTGCGCCTTTCCGCTCTGCGCTCTACGCCGAGCGCTCTACGCCCTAAACCCTACGCCCTGGGCTCTCCGCTTTCCGCCCTGCGCTTTCCGCCCTCCGCCCTCCGCTCAGCTCCCTCCGCCCTGCACCTTGGCGTGGTTCGCAATAGGCCACTTCGGGAGGAGCAAGCACTATGGTTTCGAGCGCTTCGCGCAGTCCAAGGGACGGCGGCGTGAGACTCTGTCGAGTAGGGAGCGAAGAGCGGGGGGGAAGCGGAAAGCGGAAGGCGGAAAGCGGAAAGCGGAAGCGGAAAGCGGAAAGCGAAAAGCGAAAAGCGAAAAGCGAAAAGCGAAAAGCGAAAAGCGAAAAGCGGCAGGGCGCAGCGCGAAGAGGCCTCGCGGTACCTTTGAAGGCGCCGCGAGGCCGAATCGGGGAAGGGGATCTTGCGCTACTTCGTGCGGCGCTTGCCGGTGCCCACGTACGCCGCGAGGTGCTTCCCCGTCAGCGTCTTGGCTTCCGCGACCAAATCCGCGGGCACACCCTCGAAGACGACACGGCCTCCGTCGTGGCCGGCGCCGGGGCCTAGGTCGATGATCCAATCCGCGTGCGCCATCACCGCTTGATGATGCTCGATCACAATGACCGATTTGCCCGCGTCGACGAGCTGATCCAAGAGGCCGAGCAGCTTCGCGAGGTCGGCGAGGTGAAGGCCCGTCGTCGGCTCGTCGAGCACCAGAATGCCACCTTCGGCTCCCATTTCGGTCGCGAGCTTCAGGCGCTGACGCTCGCCCCCGGAGAGAGTCGTGAGCGGCTGGCCGAGGCGCACGTAGCCGAGCCCCACGTCCACCATTCGCTGCAAAATCGCCTGCGCCGCAGGGGTACGCGCTTTGCCCTTTCCAAAGAACACCAGCGCCTCCGCGGCCGGCAAATCGAGCACCTGCGCGATGTCGAGCTTCTCCAGCTTGTACTCCAGCACCGACGCCTGAAACCGCTTGCCCTCGCAGTCCTCGCACACGCTCGTCACGCCCGCCATCATCGCGAGATCGGTGTAGATCACACCGGCCCCATTGCACGTCGGGCACGCGCCCTCCGAGTTCGCGCTGAAGAGGGCAGGTTTTGCCCCCGTCTCCTTCGCGAACGTTTTGCGAATGGGCTCGAGCAGCCCGCTGTACGTGGCCGGGTTGCTCCGCCGCGAGCCACGAATCGGCGCCTGATCGACCGAGACCACGCCCTCGCGCTTCGTGATCGAGCCGTGCACGAGCGAGCTCTTCCCCGAGCCGGCGACACCCGTGACGACCACGAGCACGCCGAGCGGCACGTCGACATCCACCTTCTTCAGGTTGTGCGCGGTCGCGCCACGGATCTTCAATGTGCCCTTCGCTTTGCGCACGACGGGCTTCAGTGAGGCTCTATCGGCGAGGTGACGGCCCGTCAGCGTACCGCTCGCGCGAAGCCCCTCGACCGTTCCCTCGAACACCACCTCGCCACCCGCGGTTCCGGCTCCCGGCCCCAAGTCCACCACGTGATCGGCGATCGCGATCGTCTCCGGTTTGTGCTCCACCACGAGGATCGTATTTCCCTTGTCGCGAAGCCGAATCAGGAGCTCGTTCATCCGCTGAATGTCGTGGGGATGCAGCCCCGCCGTCGGCTCGTCGAACACGTACGTCACGTCGGTGAGGGAAGAGCCCAAATGGCGAATCATCTTCGTGCGCTGCGCCTCGCCACCGGAGAGGGTGCCCGCGGGCCTGTCGAGGCTCAAGTAGCCGAGCCCGATCTCGACGAACGAATCGAGGGTATCGCGCAGGGTGGAGAGCAGCGGGGCGACGGTGGGCTCGTCGAGCTCCCGCACCCAAGCGGCGAGATCGCTTATTTGCATCTTGCAAGCATCGGCGATGTTGATCTTCTTGATCTTGGAGCCACGCGCCGGCGCGTTCAGGCGTGTTCCTTCGCACTCGGGGCACGCGCTGAACGTGACGGCGCGCTCCACGAAGGCGCGAATGTGGGGCTGCATCGCGTCGACGTCTTTGCCGAGGTAGGACTTTTGAATCCGCGGGATGAGCCCCTCGTACGTCACGTTGATGCCCTTCACCTTCACCTTCGTGGGCTCTTTGTGGAGGAGATCGTGGAGCTCTTTTTTTGTGAACTTGCGAATCGGCTTTCCCGCGTCGAAGAACCCACACTCCTCGAAGATGCGCCCGTACCAGCCCTCCGTCGAAAACCCGGGGATGGTGAGCGCGCCGTCGCGCAGTGATTTGCTGTCGTCGTAGAGCTGGGTGAGGTCGAAGTCGGTGACGTTGCCCATGCCTTCGCAGCGCGGGCACATGCCCCCTTGAATCGTGAACGAGCGCTTCTCGGTCTTGCCCTCGCCCTTGTCGATCGAGATCGCGCCCGCACCACGGACCGAAGGCACGTTGAACGAGAAGGCCTTCGGTGAGCCGACATAAGGCTTTCCGAGACGACTCCAGAGAACACGGAGGAGGGCGTTGGCGTCGGTCGCGGTGCCGACGGTAGAGCGCGAGCTCGCCCCCATCCGCTCTTGGTCGACCAGGATCGCGGTCGTCAGCCCCTCGAGCACCTCCACGTCGGGGCGCGCGAGGGTGGGCATCAAGCCTTGCAGGAACGCGCTGTACGTCTCGTTGATCATGCGCTGCGACTCGGCCGCGATCGTGCCGAAAACGAGCGACGATTTGCCCGATCCCGAGACACCGGTGAACACCGTCAAGCGCCGCTTCGGGATCTCGATGCTCACGTCCTTCAGGTTGTTCTCGCGGGCGCCTTTCACACGGATGAGGTCGTGGCGGTCGGCGGCGGGCGTGCTGGAGGCGTGAGTCTTCGTCATGCGTAGGAGCTCCGGGGAAGAAGGGGGCCAGGCATCCTAGAGAGGTCGCGTCGGCCTGGCGAGCGCGTAGAGCGGTGTCGGAGCTGGAGCTGCCGTGGCTCGCGAGGCGAGGGGAGGCAGTGGCGGAAGAGCGAAGGCGGGGGGCGGTTGGCGCGCGCGCGAAAAAACGCGTTGGGGCGCGGCGGCAGACGGACGACAATGCCCTCCATGAGCAAAGCCCATCGTGTCGTGGTCCTCGTCGGCAGCCTCCGCAAAGAGTCGATCAACCGGAAGGTCGCGCTCGCCATCGCGGCGCTCGCTCCGCCGAGCCTCTCGTTCGAGATCGTGGAGATTCGTGATTTGCCCCACTACGACGACGACATCGACGGCCCGGACAAGGCCCCCGAGAGCTACAAGGCCTTTCGCGAGAAGCTGCTCGGCGCCGACGCGTTCCTTTTTGTGACTCCCGAGTACAATCGAGGAGTGCCCGGTCCGCTCAAGAACGCGATCGACGTGGGCTCGCGGCCCTACGGACGAAGCGGGTTCTCACGAAAGGCGGGCGCGGTCGTCACCTGCTCGCCGGGCGCGGTCGGTGGGTTCGGCGCGAACCACCAGCTCCGCCAAAGCATGGTCTTCCTCGACGTCGCGATGATGGCGCAACCGGAGGCCTACTTCGGTAACGCAAAGAGCTTCTTCGACGATCAAGGCAAGCCGAGCGAGTCGTTCAAGCCGGTACTGAAGACCTTCGTCGACGCCTTCGCGCAGTGGGTCGCCTCGCACGCCAAGATGGAGTGAGCGGGCACGCTGTTGCTCTTCGGGGGGAGCGCGGGCGAACGAAACGAAGGAGAAAGCACGGGATCCCCGGGCCCTGGGGCTCCCGCGTGCTTCGTTCGGCTCAGGCGAGCGCGGCGACCAGGTCGTCGAGCTGGTTCATCGTCTCGCGCATACCCGATTCCATTCCTGCCGCGATCGCCGCGGCGCGCGCCTCGGCCGACGGGTACACCTCGGTCGAGACGAGATGCGTCTTGTCGCCGCGATCGTGGAACGCGATCGTGACGAGCACCTCTGCCCCCGGGATCTGCTCGAAGACCTGCGTGTAAACGAGCCGCGTGTGGGGCTCGACCTCCTTGTAGACACCGGAGAAGGCGATGAGGCTCGCGTCAGGCAGTTGGAGCACGTAGCGGTACTTTCCGCCCACCGTGACGTCGGCGCTGCACTCTGCCACCGAGACGCCGCGCGACTTCGGCGCCCACCACTTCTTGACGATCTCGGCGTTCGTCCACGCCTCGAACACGAGGCGCGGCACCGCGCGAAACGTGCGCTCGATCACGAGGGTGCGGTCGTCGTCGAGGACCATCGTGGTGGCGTCTTTGAGCGGGTCATTTCTTTTGCTTCCGTCCATGGGCTTTCTCCTTCGTTTTCATGCCTTCGAGCACCTCGTCGATCGCGTCGAAGCGTTCGTCCCAAAGCGCGCGGTAGTCCTCGAGCCACGCGTGGAGCTCGCGAAGGGGCTCCCCCCGCAGCTCGTAAAAGCGCTGCGTGGCACGCGGCTCGACGTCGACCAATCCCACGTCCTTGAGGACCTTGAGGTGCTTCGACACCTGCGGTTGCTGGAGCCCGAGGCGCTCCCCGATGACGTTCACGGTGCAAGGACCTGCCCGAAGAAGCTCCACGATGCGGAAACGACTCGGCTCGGACAGCGCAGCGAACGTCGCGATCATGGGTGCAATATGTACGGCGGGGAATATTCCTGTCAAGGAATGTTGTGGACTCGGCGCGGTTCGGTCGACACGGGCGTTTGCAAACGCCGAAGCGCCGGCAGCGTCAGGTGCACGACGAGCGCGCCGCAGCGAAGTGCGACCGCGGTTTGGCTTTCGCTCGAGCAGCGCCTTCACCCCTGCCGAGACCGCGCCCACCTTGCACCGTCCGCCGCTGCCACCGCGTTGTCGGCGCCTGCGGCGAGCGGCGCCGGGGAGGTCGATGCGGAGGCGGACGCGAGCGGGGCAGCGCCGTCGTTCTCGGCGTCTCGTACCCTCGAACATCCCCGCACCACGAGCGCGGCGATGGCGGCGAGAAGGACGGACTGCGACGTCCTCGGCGGCGAGAATGCGCAATTCGCACGATGGCGTCGACGCGCGGCGCCCGCGCGGAGGGCGACACAACGCGCGGGTGGGCGGCCTCGTTCGGCCCATTCGGGGCCGATGTGACGCGCCCCGATGCACGAGTAACGCGAAGCGCGCGATCGTGCTTGACCCGAACGGGGGCCGGCAGTAGGTAGAGCCCCGTTTTCCGACTTAGCTCAGTTGGTAGAGCAGGCGGCTGTTAACCGCCGGGTCGTAGGTTCGAGTCCTACAGTCGGAGCCATTTTTGCCAAAGATTCCGAGCACTTAGCCTCGCGCTGGTCCAAGTCGTGGGTCACGAGAAGCGGGAACGGGGCGCCAACGCCTTCAACGTCGAAGGACTCGGCGGCCTTCACGTAGCGATCCGATTGCTCGATGGTTTCGTGGCCGAGACGACGGCGAAGGGTGGCGAGCGGGACGCCTTCGAGGGCCCACCACGAAGCCGCCGAGTCTCGAAGGGATCGGAAGTCGCACGGCTCCTCGGTGGCCGTCTTGGCGAAGAGGCGCGGCCTTGTGACGCCTGCGCGCGCGAGGTGAGCGCGGAAGCCTTCGGCGAGGTCGACCCACACGACGGGCGGCGCAACGCTCGCGCCAGGATGCCCCATGCGGGCTTCGAGGATCGGGACGAGGTGTTCGTGTATCGGGACCTCGCGAACGCCCGCGCGAGTCTTCGGCGGCTTCGCCTTGCCGGTCGCTTCGTCGAAGGCCTTCGACACGGACACGCGCCGCGTTTCGAGGTCGACATCCGCCCATGTCAGCGCTCGCAGCTCGCCCGGTCGCAGCCCCGTGAAGAGCGCGACGGCGTACAGGAACCGAAGGTCTTCGGGCACCGCATCGCACGCCCAAAGCCGCTCCCACTCGCGAGGGAAAATCCAAGGGCGTTGCGCGCTCGCGCCTCGGGTCGGCGGAAGGATGCCCACGTGAAGGGGCGTCGGATGAACGCGCAGACTTCGATCCTTCGACGCGCACGCGGCCTTCATGGCGCTCGTCACGGAAGACCAAACGTTCTGCGCGGACTTCGGGGCGAGGCGCCCTTCGACGATGGCCCGGTCGAGATCGTCTCGGAGGTCTTCAAGCGCGTCGCGCGTGAGGGCAGCGATCGGGATGGCACCGAGCCTTGGCGAAACCCATCGGGCCCACGTGCTCGCCGTGATGCGGCGGTAGCTCTCGCCACACACGACGGTCGCGAGGAATCGGGCGTGCCACACGTCGACGGTCTCGCCCCCATCGCTCGCCACGCCAGCCTCTCGCCGCGCCTTCGCGAGTAGCAGGCCCTCGGTGTCCTCGCGTTCCTGAAACGCCTCCACGTAGGCGCGCGCCCGCGCCTCGGAGAATCCAGCGGGCACCGGGATCCGGACGCGCGAGCCATCACCAAGGCGAATGCGCCCGCGCCACCCGCGCGTCCCGGTCTTGGTGGTGACGGCTTCGAGGGTTCCTCGTCGTGTGGATTTGGGCTTCATCGCGTTCGTGCTAGCGCTGGTAAACCAGCCGCGCCAGTGCCCCACCTTGGCGCTCCCCGTCAGGCCGAGCCCTTGCGCCAGTGGAGCGCGACCCTCGCACCGCACCGATCGCAGCGGATCCAGATCCAGAAGGGTCGCGCTCGGAGCGTCCGGCCGCACGGGCAAGCGGCAACGCATTGGAGGTCGAGGCGAACGAAAGCGAGGAAGGCGGGGGATGGAGTGTTCATGGTCCCCCCTCGTCGTCTGCCCTCGTTTCGTTGCGTGCAAAACAGAGGCGCCCGAGACCAGCCCGGGCGCCAAGGAAGTGCCGTCTTCCGCAACCCGTGGAGATGGTCTCCGTGGTTGCCCATGGCTTGTCAGCGGAGGCGGGCAATCGCCGCGACGATGGTGCGTTCCGGATCGGAGCCGAACGACCACGCGTGAGGGCCGCCGGGGACTTCGGCGTCGGCGCGACCCGCGGAGAAGGTGACGATGGCGATCCCGTATCGAGTGCTTCGGCGGTACCGGATCATCGCAGCTCCTCCGGTCTCGGGAACCACGGGGCGAGGGCGAGCACGAGCGGGCCGATGATGGCGAGGAGCACGTAGATGGCGCCGAGGGCCTTCATCGCGCGGCCTTCGCCTTCTGCTCCATCATGGCAACCTCGGAGACACCGAGACGACGAGCGATCGCCTTCTCCTCCGAGGTGAGCGTGCTCGTGCTCGTGGTCGTGCTCGTGGGCTTCGCGGCGGCGGCGTGGATCGCACGCGACACGTCCGCGGGCGCGTTCGCTGCGAGCCACCGAAGGCTCGCGTGTTGCGCCTCGGGAATGCGCCCGGTCGCGATCCATTTCTTGACCATGATCGCGGCCGACTCCGCGGCGGTCACGATGCACCCCCAGCGGCCGCAAGGAGCGCGGCTTCAGCGGCCCGGTTGTCCGCGGCGACCTTCGCGAAACGCTCTCTGTCGGCGCGCTCGTGCTCGATGCGGAGGGCGTCGCGCTTGGCGATCTCCTCGCGTTCGAATGTCTCGCGGTTCCGCGCGGCGAGCACTTCGCGGCCGAGGGCAAGCTCGTGGTCGCGGGCCTCATGCCGGAGGGTCGCAAGGATGGGGGCCGGCTTCGGGGCCTCACGCGGGGCGCGCGATGCATGAAGCACCTCCTGCCACGACCTTGCGCCCGCGGTCGAGACGAGCGGCGCGGGGTCACCATCACCTGCACGTCGACGTGCGATCTCGTCGGCACGTTGGGCGTACCTTGCAGCTGCGTTCGTCGCCTCCGCATGAGCCTCACGAAGGGCCGACTCGGCAGCGGCGACGAGGAGCGCGGCATTCTCGAGGGGCCCGGAATCAAGGTCCTCGGAGGCATCGATTCGGCCCGCGAGGTCATGGCGCGCGAGCGCGAGGGCGTCTTCCAATTCGGTCGCAACGATGCGCGCGCGGGCGCGCTCGAGGGCAGCACGCGGAGGGAGTGAGCCGGCGGGGTGCGCGTTGGCTTCTGCGCGTGCGGCGGTAGCGCGGGCCTTCGCTTCGGCGAGGGAGAGACGAGCGGCTTCGAGGTGTGAGGTGCGGTTCATTTCGATCCTTCTTCCGAGACCTTCGAGGCCTCTTCTTTTCGGGCGGCCGCGATGAGATCGCGAACGACTTGTGATTGGTTCGTCAGCCCGGGGACCACGCGGCCGCGGAGCCACTGCAGGTCACTCGGTGGAATGCGTAAGGCGATGACGGGACCGCGCATTTTGATACCCACTTTCTACTTCAAAGTGCCCACTAGGTTTACCACACGATTGCCCATTACGCCAGCGAACCCGGGTCCTTCTCGGGCGCATTCGGCAAGGGTTTTTCCGAGTCGAGACGGTCGGCGAACGCGAGGAGCGCGGCCGCAACGGCGCGCAATTCATTGCGACGAACGGCGGTCCCTCGAGAGCGACACGCGAAGCCCCCGTTGTCAGCAAACGCGGTGTAGAGAACGAGGTAATCGTCGGCCTCGCGACCGGCGAGCCCGTCGTAAAACCGTCCTCGGATCACGAGGCTCGTACCAGGCCCGCCGGTGCCGGACGCACGCGGGATCTCAAGTAGCGCAGGCTCGGCGGGGCGTGCGCCGCTGATGTCCAAAACACCCGTATCTCGCAGGGTTTCGCCTTCCCCGCTCGGCCCGCTCGGAGAGAGCTTTTCCAAAAAATTCAGCCGCACTTTCGACTGACGAAGGCGCTCGACTTGAATGACCGCGGCCCTCGCGATCTCCTCCTCGGTGCGCACGCGGCGCTTGGGAGCCTCTTGCACGACACCATCGGCATCGTGTTTGACCGGGGCCTTAGTGGGCTTACGAGGGCGGGGGAACTTGGCATTCATGGGGGCCTTTTTTTTGGATGAGAGCGAAAGATATCCGCCTCGTCGGAAGGGGGGAGGGGCCTGGAAAACAAGGGGGGCGGGCCTTTCGCCGGCTCGCGTCACGGTGTTCAGGTAGTGCCAACTCTGGGCATGCCGCGCCGCGCCTAACGAACCGGTCGGTTCGTTCGAATACGGGGGCACCGGTCGCGTCCAACCACCATGGCTAAAGCGACGAAGCGGGGCGACGAGTCGAAGTGCGTGGCCTACCTGCGTACGAGCACGGGCGACCAGACGAACGGTGTCGACGCGCAACGCGATGCGGTCGAGGCGTGGGCCCGGCGCGAGGGGATCGCAATCGTGGCATGGCACGTCGACCATGTGAGCGGGGCGACCCCAGCGGGTGAGCGACCGGGTCTCGTGCTCGCCCTCGCCGACGTCGCCGCGCACGGCGCGGGCCGCCTCGTCGTGGCAAAGCGGTGTCGCCTCGCACGAGACCTTCTCGTGGGGGCAACGGTCGAGGCGCTCGCCCGGGCCGCTGGCGCGATGGTGACCTCGGCGGATGGGGTCGGCGGCGACTCTCCCGAACAGCGGCTCATGGCGAGCATCGTCGATTCGTTCGCCGCTTACGAACGCGGGCTCATTTCCTCGCGAACGCGATCCTCGCTTCAAGCCAAGCGCGCGCGTGGTGAGAGGGTGGGCGGCGTACCCTTCGGCCTCGCGGTCGGCGCCGACGGGCGCACGCTGGTCGCGGTCGGACACGAGGCCGAGACCATCGCGCGGGCTCGGGAGCTTCGTGGCGCGGGCCTGTCCTTCGAGCGCGTGGGCGCCGCGCTCGCGGGGGAGAACAGGCTTAGTCGGACCGGCAAGCCCCTCGCCGCAATGCAGATCCGACGCATGCTCGCCGTCTGACTCGGGACGGGCGCGGATGACGATTCCGATCGCGCGGAGAGCGCCGTGCCGCTCCGAGCCATACGACCAGACTATGGGCGAGTTCGGGCCGTCTGACGCGCCGAGCCACGACGCGACGCTATCCCGAACGGCCTTAAGAGCGGAGCGCAGGTTGTCACTGTCAAGCGCGCGGGGCGCGACACGGATCAAGAGGACCTCGACCGCGAGCGTGGGGGGCCTCGCGAAGGTCGCCAGGCGCGCGGCGACGAGGCGCCGTTGGGAGCGTGCACGGGCGGCGCGTTGCCCCCAGTGCTCGCGAAGGTTCGCGGTCGAGGGAACCTCCATCGGGATGACCGTGTTCACGTACGTGCGCGTCATACGTCGACCCCCTGCGATGCTCGGCGGCGACCGAGGCCGACCCGGGATGGGGCCTCTCGCATGATGGCCCCGTGCCGCGCCTGGGCGCCTCGTGGCGAGCCTTTCGACCGCGTGGCCACCACGTGCCGAGAGCGAGGCGCGGAGGCTTGGAAGGGCCGAATGCGGGGAAGTCCGAACGCGTCATCCCTGGCGACGCTTGCGCACATGACCCCAGGGCTGACCACATAGGGCCAGCCTATGGCACAAGGCGTGCCAATGTGCGCCCGTGCCAAGACGCGTGCCGTCACGAAGCGTGCCAGTGAGCCGAATGCGCGGCTCATCGGGTTCGGGCCACTGTCGTGTCCCGCTCCCGAGATCCCCGGGCTTGCCATCCCCGGCCTGCCCTCGTCCTCGTGTGCCTCCTCGGCAAGTGGCTGAAGGGTCAGGTCAAACTCAGAGCCCGCAAAATGAACTTGTGACATTGTTTGTCCTACCTTCTTCTCCACCACCAAAATTAGTTGGGTTAGGCCTTCAGGGGGTACGTAGGCTCACGATATTGCTCGCGAATGTCCTGAAGGGTGGGGGCCTTCAGTGCCCTTCATGCCCTTCATGACCTCGTCGCTCTTCCCGAGCTTGACGCGGTAGTGGTTGCCCTTTTCCGTGTGGCCGCGCGTGCGGTGACGCCCAAGCCTCGCTCCGAAGGTGGTCGAGTTCATGACCTGGTGTCCGTTGTCCCGCGCCCAAACCTGGTACCTGGCGTAGATGTCGGACGCGCGGGCCCAAGCGGCGATCGGCGTGGAGGCCACGTCCGAGGTCTCGTCTTCCAGGAACTGCAGCACCTGATCGGCCGACTGCTTCCATTCGGCGATGCGGGCCTCGGAGGACGGGACCTTGGTGTACGAGTTTCGGGCTTTGGCACGAGCGGCGCCGTCGAGGAACCACGACACGAGCGCGCCGCGTTCGGCGTCGAGGATCTGCTTCCCGAGGTCGCGGATCTTCTCGGCCTCCGTAAACTTGCGGTTGAACCCCAGCACCTCGAACCGGCGCCAAAAACCGTCGGAATGGTCGCGCGTGAGGGGGAGGCCGTTGCACTCGAAAAAGTGCGAGGCGACGAAGCACGTGGTGAAGGCGGGTTGGTTCTTCTGCTGGACCGTCCAGGGCTCGCCCACCACGATCGTCTTGAACGCCTCGCTCGTCTCCACCTCGGCGGGGGACAGCTCGCCGCACGCGTTCAGCAGCTTTCCGACCAGCAGCACGGGCTTGAATCGGTCGCCGAAGTCATGGATGGAGAGCGCGCATGTGGAGCCCGGGGGCATGGCGCCGTTGACGATCTCCAGCAGCACGCCTTTCCCGTTTCCGCCGGGGCCGGTCGCGACGAGCACCTGCTGGAACTCGGTCCCGAGCCCGAGGATCGCGAGGCCGAAAAACTCTTGAACGAGTGCGATCTTCTCGGTGCTGTCCTCGTCGCCGCGGAACACTTCGGCGAGGTACTGCAGGAAGCGTTTCGGCTGGCGCGGCTCGTACGGGAAGGGGTACCCCACACGAGCGCGATGCCCGGGGGCGTGGGGGCGTAGGTGGACCGCTCCGCCGTCTACGGTGGCGACACCGTTGGAGAAGGCGACGAGGGCGCGCGGCGCGTCGGCGAAGAACCCTAGGTGCTCTACCTGCGCTTCGGCGAGCTTGATCGCTCCGCCGACGAGCCGCGACGACACCTTGAGCGGCACTCTTTTCTGGCCGACCGGGGCACCCTCCATCGACTGCACAATCTGAGAGAGCCGGGATGGTTCTACGCGCAGCCAGAGGCCGACCGGCGCCTCGTACCTCCACCACGCACCCTCGTCGCAGACCGGGCGCGGACCTTGGGCCGCGAGGAGCGAGAGGAGCCGATCGCCCACCTGGCGCTCGGAGCCGAGCCCGAACGGCGCCAACGGGTAGGCCGGATCGTGCTCGGGCTCCACCATGAGCGGCGCGTCCCGCGGTGGCTCCGCTTGGATCTCCTCGTCGTGCTCGGCGGCGCCGTCGAACGGTGCGCAGCCGTCATCGTCGCGGAAGGATCCCCAGGCAAAGTCCGCCGGGGGGGCGTCCCTCACGGGCGGCGGGCCGTTCACCTGGCCACCTTCGCGCGGTAGCCGGCTTCGACGTCGTCCGAGGGCGCATCGGGCCGGATGACTCGCACGGGCCGACCCGCGGCCCACACGTCGACGTCGCCGCGTCGGAACCGAACCGGGCGACGTCCGAAGGCCGCAAGCTCGCCCCGCCGCGCCGCCTCTCTGAGGGCCCGGGGCGACGTCTTTGCGAGTGCCGCGGCCTCGGGAAGGGAAAGCCACTCGGCGGCCGCGTCAGGCTCGCTAGGCGCGTCGAGCGCGTCCAAAACCGCCATCGCCGCGGCGAGGGCCTTTTTGGCAATGGCGAGCCGTTCGTCCCGCGTGGGCGGGGCGTCAGTGTGTGTCATGGGACAGCCTTTCCGGCACACTCGTGTTGTGCCAGCGTGTGCCATGATGACGTAGCACCCCGGTTTGCCACGCGCCACGACCCTTTTTGGCGGCGCGGTCGATTTCGTGTAGCGGAATCGCAACCGTGGTGCTACCGGCCGCCCCCGTCTCGGAGGGCGACGAGGGCGCGCGCCAGCTCGGCCACGGTGGACCACTCGCCCGCGTCGGTTGCGATGCGCAGCGCACGTGAAAGCTCCGCCTCCGCAGTGGGCCCATTCGCCCGGCCCACCGACGTAACTTCGTGCACTTGCGTGTCAGCTTGCGGGGCTTCGGCCGGGCTTGACGTGCACGATTCGTCGGAAAGCGACGTAGTTACGATGACTTGGCTCGGTTCGAGTCCTACAGTCGGAGCCATGCACGCGGGTCGCGGAAACGCGGCCCTGAACGTCCCAAACGTAACAACCTCGGCCTCGGAGAGCGATCTCCGGGGCCGTCGTGTTTCGCCCGGTCGAGCACTGGCACGTCGGCGGCGTTCCAGGTCGTGGAGGCCACGCGCTCGCAGACCCACGCGCGCGCGGCGACTCGGCGAAAATCCTCGGGTCTGCGATGGTGCGGTGCTCTAGGCTCGTGGTCCGTGGAACCGACCGACATCAAGACCAAGATGGGCGACGTGCTCATTCGGTTCGAGGGCGTGCACAAGGCCTTCGGAACGAAGCAGGTGTACCGCGGCCTCGACGCCGAGTTTCGCCGCGGCGAGACCACCACCGTCATGGGGCCCTCCGGCACCGGCAAGAGCGTCATGCTCAAGATGCTGATCGGGCTCCTCACCGTCGACACCGGCAAGATCGTCTTCGATGGCGAAGAGATCACCGAGATGAGCGAGCGGAAGCTCTTCGACGTGCGTCGCCGCGTGGCCTACCTCTTCCAAGGCGCGGCCCTCTTCGACTCGATGTCCGTCGGGGACAACGTGGCCTACGGGCTCCGCGAGCAGTACTGGGCGACGATGCCCGAGAAGGACATCTTGGAGCGCGTCGCGTGGTCGCTCGAGGCGGTGGGCCTCCCCGGCATCGAGACGATGCGCCCGTCGGACCTCTCCGGCGGCATGCGAAAACGCGTCGGCCTTGCCCGCACCTTGGCGCTCCAGCCCGAGGTCATCCTCTACGACGAGCCTACGACCGGCCTCGATCCCATCAACACGGCGCGGATCAACAATTTGATCATGAGCATCAAGCGCCAGCTCAAGCTCACCAGCATCGTCGTGACCCACGACATGGGCACCGCGTTCAGCGTCTCGGACCGCCTCGTGATGCTGAACAAGGGCAAGGTCGCGCTCTACGGCACCCCGGACGACTTCAAGAACACCCGCGACGCCTTCGTGCGCGACTTCATCGAGGGCAAAGCCCCCGAGGTCGAGGACGTCGATACGCTGCTCTCCACGTCGTAGCGAGCGCGGTCCCGCGCTCGACGGTGGGGAGGGAAGAACGCGCTATCTCCTCGCGTATATTGGGGAAACCTCTCCTCGCCGTCACCGCTCGGCGAGGTGCGAGCGCGCTTGGCCTCCTTCGGGGGTGTCGCATCGGCAAGCCGTTCGTGTGCTCGCTGCGTACGCGATTTCACGGTAGAGTGCGCACGGGTCTCTTCGGGAAAGTCCAATGTCCAAGAACATCAAGGTGGGCATCTTCGTCGCGATCGCGCTCATCGTCAGCGGCGCGTTCGTATTTTTGATCGGTGACAACCGGCGCATGTGGGAGACGAAGGTCATGTACCGCGCCACCTTCGCCGACGTGGCGGGGCTCAAGCCCGGCGCGCCGATCCGGATGGCGGGTGTGGAGGTGGGCACCGTCGGCGACGTCGGCCACGCCCAAGACTCGCGCGACACCAAGATCCACGTCACGCTGAACGTGGTCCGCTCCGAGTCGGCCCGTATTCGCGTCGATCCCGACGTGGGCGAGATCGAAGCGAAGGCCACCGATCGTCCGCGCGGCACCATCGCGCGGGTCGTGAACAAGGGCCTCCTCGGCGACAAGATGATCGAGCTCACGGTCGGCGATCAGCGCTTCCCCGAGGCCCAAGCCGCGTCCGAGCTCCGCACCGAAGAGCCGATGGACATCGGTAAGTACATCGCGAAGTTCGAGGCCATCGGCGAGAAGGCCGAGAAGACCCTCGGCAACATCGAGCGCATCACCGGCGCCCTCGCGAACGACAAATTCGCTCAAGATTTGCAGGGCACCGTCGCTTCGATTCACGACATTTTGGACGCCGTGGCGCACAACAAAGAGGGCGCCGCGCACAAGCTCCTGTTCGATCCGGAGGAGGCCAAGAAGATCGACGCGCTCCTCTCGAACATGGTCGTCATCAGCCACAACGTGGGCGGCATCACGAACGACGTCCACGGGATGAGCACCCGCGTCGCGACCGGCCCTGGTCTCGCGCACTCGCTCCTCTACGACGAACAAATGGCGCAGGGCGTGACCGGCTCGCTCGTGGAGCTGAAGAACACCCTCGAAGCCGTGCGCACGAAGGACGGCATCGCCCACGCCGTGGTCTACGGCGATCCGAACACGCAGAAGGTGCTCCAGAACGCGGGCGCGATGAGCGACGACATGCGCGTCGTGGTCGCGAACGTGCGCCAGGGCAAGGGCACCATCGGCGGCCTCCTCGTCGATCCGAGCATCTACGAGGACCTCAAGGCGATCGTCGGCAACGTAGAGCGCAACCAAGTGCTCCGCGCCCTCGTTCGCTACAGCATCAAAGAGGGCGAGCAGCGCCCCCACGTCGAGACGCCGAAGATCACGCCCCCGCCGGTGAAGGCCGAGGCGCAGAAGTAGGGAGAGCGAGAGACGACGGGCGCCGCCGAGGGGAAAAAGCCTTGGCGGCGTCTTGGGCACGAGCGCAACGCCTGCGGGAGAAGAGCCCGCGGGTGGCTCGTCGCGCACGGGAGATCGGGGTCGCGCGTCGCCGGCCCGGAGGCGTCACGAAGCGTTCAGGTCGCGGCGTATCGGGGTCGCGACCTGCACGCCGTAGATGGGCATGAAGCCTCGCGCTCCTCGAGCTCGCCGCACGGCCGCCTACCCGATCTTGCGTGAGCGGCGAGGCGCTCAGTCGCGGCCGGCGTCGGGACGCGAGGCGGTCTGGAGGCAGGTTTGGTAGGCCTGCTCGTCGGCGGTGAGCGTGGTCTGGGTGCGCTCGACGGGCCGGTAGATGGAGCAGGCGCCCGCTTTGTTCGCCACGATGCACTTGGCGATCGTCGCCACTTGGCCGGTGCACGTGTCCACCCCCGCGAGACCGACGGACGCTCCGCAGTCGGCGAGGGCCAAGACGGCAGCCTTGCATGGCTCGACGGCAACGTACGCGATCGTGCACGCGTTGAGCTTGATCACGGCCGGATCGCGGAGCAGCGCAGCGTTCGTCGAGCCTTGGAGCGACGCCGTGAGGACGGCGCAGTAGGCCTCCGGGTTCTCGATCGCGCACACCATCTGCGCTTGGGTGCGCGGCTCTTCGATGCTGGGCTCGTCGCACGCGGCCGGGTTGGTCGCGACCGGCCTGCCCGCGTTCGTCGTGCAGTCGGAGGTGAGGTCCAAGAAGTCGCGGCAATTGTCGGCCGGCGAGTTCTCCCCGCTACAGGCGACAACGAGAGCAAGGGTGACCGCGGCGACGGCGAAGCCAGAGAAGAGTTTCCTCATGATCCTCGTAAGATACGCGAATCGGCACACGAGCTTCCCGTCCATGGTGCGATCTCGTCACCCGCTCCTCGTGTGCCTGGCCTCGCGCTTTACGTCGCGGGTCGACGTGCCGTACCAGCGGCGGAACGCGCGGGAGAGCGCGGAGGTCTCCGAGAAGCCGAGCAGGAACGCGGTCTCGGTGACCGTGCGCTTCGATTCGAGCAGCTCGAGCGCGGCCTCGCGGCGGAGCGCGTCGAGGAGCGCGCGGTAGGTGGTGCCCTCGTCTGCCAACGTGCGCCGGAGCGTGCGCTCCGACATGCCTAGCTCACGCGCGAGCGCGGTCGACGAAGGGGGCCCGGAGGAGAGGCCCGCGACCAACACCGCGCGAACCCGATCGACGCACGTGGCGTGCGCCCGCGCGCTGCGCTCGAGCACGTCCGAGAAGTACTGGCTGAGGGCGGGGTTCTCCCCCGAGGGCCGCGCGTAGAGGAACGCGAGCTCGAGATCGATCCCGTCGCGCGACGAGCCCCATACGATCGGGACGCCGAAATGCGCACGATGGGCGCCCGTGTCGCGCGGCTGTGGATGGCGAAAATGTATCCTGATAACGGGCACTTGCCCCGCGAACCCGGCGCGCATGCCGCCCACGATTTCCGCGATGGCGCATTCGTTGGCGGCGCGGTGGCCGAGGGTACGTCTGCCGGCGCGGACCCAGTTCAGCTCCACGTGCGCGCTCGTGACCTTCGCGCGCCAGAGGCCCGAGTCGCTGATGAGGTGGCCGTAGCGAGCGAGGCGCTCGAACACGACCTCCGCGTTCGCGCTGGTCATCGAGGCGAAGCCGAGGACCGAGTAGTCTGTGAGGGCGACCGAGCGCGCGACATGAATGGGGAACGCCGGATCGTCGAGCGCTTGCATGCAATGGGCGAAGCACGCGAACGTGGACACGATGCTCACCCGCGCGTCGGCGACGAGGCGCGCGCGAGGGCCGACGTGCCGTGCGAGCTCGGCCGCGGACACCCCGCGCCGCACGGCCTCGTCGACGATTCGTGCGACCACGCTGGCCAAGAGGGTGGCGCCCATCCCCCGAGGAATACCATGCCGCGGGAGGGCGAAACCGTCACTGGAACACGTAGCCGACGGACACGTTCACGATGAGCGGCGTGTCCGCGATCCCGATGTTCGCGGCTCGGTGTGTCTCGGTCTGGCCGGTCGTCGCGTTGCGGTACGCGATCGCGTCGCCGGAGAGGGTGGAGCCCACGTTGGGCCAGAGGCGAACGCTCGTCGAGAGATCGAGGCCGCGGAGCGCGTCGGTGCGCGAGGCGAACGGCATGTACGTCCAGTAGGCGCCAGCGCCGAGGGTGTACGTCGAATAGCGCGCGATCGCGGTGCGCGAGAGGGCATCGGCGGAGGCGTAGGAGGCCTCGAAGCGGTGAATCTTCCCCTCGAACCGAAGGTCGAAGAACGAGTTTAGCGCCGCTACCCAGTGGGTGACGCCGAGGCCGAACCCGGTCGAATAGGGCAGGTGGAGCGAGACGCCCTGCGCCTTCATGTCGCCCACGATCGCGCTGCCTTCGAGATCGAGGCTCCACCCGTGCGAGTACGCGGCCACGAACGGCCCGTAGCGAACGTCGACCTCCACGTTCGCGCCGCCGAGCGCGATCGGCTGGAGGAGACCCGCGTTGACGGTGACGGAGAGGTCCTTCGGGCGGAAGCGGCCCGCCGCGGGCTCCGCGTTCGTAGCCGTGCTCGTAGATGCGCTCGTTTCGGCGAACGCCGGGGTCGCGGAGGTGAGCGCGGCGCATGTCGCGAGGGTACAGAAAGCGAAGCGGGGGAGGTGGTTCATGCCTCCGACGATAGGCAGCGGCAGCGCCCGGCTCTCGACCGCGGCGGCCTCGAAGTTGACTGGGGCGGCCACGGAGGCGCGAGAGCGAGACAAGGGGATCCCACCACTCGCGAGAGAACGACCTCGGCGCTACGAGCTGGCCGTCCATCGCGCCCGCCCCGCCGCGAGGACCCGGCGTTGCGTGCAAAGTGCATGTCATCGCGCTCGCGCCAATCCGCCATACCTCGGGTCGCGCGCGCGTCTCGTGCGTTCGGGTCGAGCGAGGCGTATGCTCGAGTAACGCAGGAGATTCATGGCGCACATCGTCTTGGCCGTCCTCGCCATCTCGCTCTTGATGATCGTCCACGAAGCGGGGCACTACTTCGCGGCGCGCGCGTCCGGCCTTCGTGTCACCACGTTCAGCATCGGGTTCGGTCCGGCGCTCTTCACGCACCGCCCGAAGGGAAGCCCCACCGTCTTCAAGGTGTGTGTCATCCCGCTCCTCGCCTACGTCCGCATCGCGGGAGCGAACCCCCTCGAGAAGAACGATCCGAAGGACGCCGGCCTCTACGAGAACGCGAGCATCCGTGCGCGCGCGCTGACCATGCTCGGCGGTCCGGTCGCGAACTACCTCTTCGGCTCGCTCCTCATTTTTGTCCTCGCCCTCACCGGCATCCGCGAAGAGACCCCCTCGAGCCCGATGGTCGTCGCCTCGGTCGAGGTGGGCTCACCGGCCGATCTCGGGGGCATTCGTCCCGGCGACGTGATGCTCGCGGTCGAGGGAAAGCCCATCCGCGACATCGACGAGCTCAGCCAGCACACGAACCCGCGCACCGGCCTCTCCACGAGCTACCTCGTCCGCCGCGACGGCGTGGAGCTCCCCCTCTTTCACCTCGTCCCGCGCGATCGTGACGGCCGCGGCAAGGTGGGGGTGACCACCTCGCTCGACACGACGATGCGCAAATCGAGCCTGACCGAAGCCGCCAAGCTCGCCGTCACGGTGCCCTGGACGATGACGATGGGTCAGCTCGAGGGCATCTCGAACCTCGTCACTCACCGCTCCACCGCCGGCATGACGGGGCCCGTCGGCATGACACGCGAGATCGCGAAGGAAGCGCAAAAGGGCCCCTACGACTTCGCGGTCATCCTCATCGCGCTCTCGGTCGCGATCGGATGCTTCAACCTGCTCCCGTTTCCGTTCCTGGACGGCGGGAGGCTCCTCTTCATCGGCGCCGAGGCGGTGCTCGGGCAGCGGCCGAACCGCACGTTCGAGCTCGTGCTCCACGCGACGGGGCTCATCCTGCTGCTCGGTCTCTCTGCCTTCGTCACCGTGCGCGACATCCTCGGCTGAGCGCGCGAGCGCGTCGCGTCGCAGCGGGCTCACGGCGTGGTCGGCGCGGGATCGAGGAGCGTGCTCCGGTAGATCGCGAGATCGCCCGAAGGCGCCGCGGCGAGGGTGAGCCACGGCCGCGGGGGGAGCGGCAAGTCGACGCAGCAGACACGGATCGGCCGCGTGCGCGCGATGGGCTCGAGGTCCTCGAGGACCTTCTCCAAGCGATCGCCACTGAACGGGCAATAGAGGAAAAAAACCGAGCCGATCGTGATGTGCCCGGCCAGGCGCGCCGCGTCGCCTTCGATCACCGAGAAGCGCATCACGTTGAGTCGGCTCGTCAGATTTCGGGCGGCGCGCACGAGCTCCGGCTGAATTTCGAGGCCGATCGTGGCCGCGCCCGTCAAGAGGTGCATCACCGCCGCGGCGCGCCCCACCCCGGAGCCGAGATCGACGAACACGTCCGAGTCACGAACGTCGGCGTCGTCGGCGATCCGCAGGAGCGCATCCACCGAGCACGGCATGTACGGCACGCACCCACGGGGTAGGTGTGGCCCGTCCTCCGGGATCGTGTCGAGGCCGAAGAGCCAATCGAGCCACGCGTCGCGGTCCGCCGGCGGCACCGCGGTGAGCGCGGCGCGGAACACGGCGGGCGTCACCTCCGCGGCGAGGATCCGTTCGCGCATCCGCTCGGCGCTCTCGCGGTGGCTCTCGTCCAAGGCTTCGATGCTACCGGAGGTCCCGCGACGCTGTCTCCCGTCGCAGCGGCAAAAGTGAGACCCGCTCGGGGGGGCATTCGTATGCAGTATGCATCGAGACCAGGTGGTCTCGCGCGGGGGCCAAAACCTGAGTCGATCGCGAACGTCGCGCGGATCACGCGAGCTTCGCGGCCTGGGTGAGCAGGTACTCGCGCTCGGCGGTGCTCGTGGTTCGTTCGGCGGCGCGGAGGTACGCGCTCCGTGCCTCGGCGAAGCGCCCCGCGCGCTCGTGGAGGTGCCCTTGCGCGGCGTCGAGCCGGTGATGGTTACGAAGGCGCGGATCGACGGCGAGGCGGTCGATTTGGGCGAGGCCGGCGTCGGGGCCTTGCACCATCGCGAGCGCGATCGCGCGGCTCAGGGCCGCCATCGGGTTGTCCGTCATGCGCAGCAGCACATCGTAAAGCGAGAGGATTTGTGGCCAGTCCGTCTCGTCCACGTGCGCCGCCTCGTCGTGGAGCGCCGCGATCGCGGCCTGGAGCTGGTACGGCCCCACGGCTCCACGCGGCAGCGCCCGCGAGACGAGCGCGACGCCCTCCTCGATCGCCGCGCGATCCCAGCGCGTGCGATCCTGGAGGTCGAGCGGCACGAGCTCCCCGGCGGGGCCCGTCCGCGAAAGCCGCCGCGCGTCGGTGAGGAGCATGAGCGCGAGCAGCCCCTCCACCTCCGCGTGATCCGGGACCAGGCGATGGAGCATGCGCGCGAGGCGAATGGCCTCCGCCGAGAGATCGGTCCGAACGAGATCGTCTCCCGACGACGCGGTGTAGCCCTCGCTGAACACGAGGTAGAGCACGTGCATCACCGCCCCGAGGCGCGCGTTTCGCTCGGCGAGGGAAGGGGTCGCGAACGGAGCCGGCGTGTCCTTCAAGGTCTGCTTCGCGCGGCTCACCCGTTGCGCCATCGTCGCTTCGGGCACCAAGAACGCGCGCGCGATTTCGCCGGTCGTGAGCCCGCCGAGGGCGCGAAGCGTGAGCGCGACCGACGACGACGTGGAGAGGGCGGGGTGGCAGCACGTAAAGAGCAACTCGAGCGTGTCGTCGCGGCCGTCGAAGTCGCCGACCTCGTCGTCCGCCGCGAGCGCGAGCTGGTCCTCTGGCGGCACGAGGCTCACCACCAACGCCTCGCGTCTTCGCCGCGCGATGTCCGCGCGCACCTCGTCCGCGACGCGACGCGACGCCACGTGCACGAGCCAGCCGCGCGGGTTGTCCGGGATCCCGTCCCGCTCCCACTGCGTCGCCGCCGCGATGAGCGCCTCTTGGACCGCGTCCTCTGCGGCGGAGAACGCGCGGTAGCGTCGCACCATCGCGCCGAGCACCTCGGGGGTGAGGTCGCGGAGCAGGCGCTGGACGCGAGGGGAGGCCAACGCGCTCAGCCGTATTCTTTCGGCGGCGCGCTCATCACCTGCCGCACTTCGATCGCGAGGTTCAGCGGCGCCCCGTCTTTCCCGGGCGCGGCGGAGGCCTGCGCCGCGATCGCGTAGGCGCGCTCCGGTGTGTCCACGTCGACGATCCAGTAGCCGGCGAGGAACTCCTTCGTCTCGGGGAACACGCCGTCGGTGATCGGCCTCCCGTCCGCGCCGGCGCGGACGAGCTTCGCCTGATCGGGGCCGGCGAGGCCCTCCGCTCCCACGAGCTCTCCCTTCTCGCCGAGCTCGGTCGCGAAGGCCTTCATGAACCCGATGTGGGCCTGGATCGCCTCCTTCGGCCAGCTCGCGATTTGGTATCCGCCGCGGGAGGGGGTGTTCATCATCAGCATGAATTTCATGGTCGTCTCCTTCGCCAGCGCGCGGGCGCGGGCGCGGGCATCTTTCCTCCTCGTCGGAGCCGACGACCGACTTTCGACATCGCGCGACGGATCTCGCGTGCGATTCTTGTAACGCTTTGAAATGGCTCGCTTAACGAGCGGAAGCGTCCCGCGACGAACGTCGTGGCGCGCGTGTACACGCGGTCGCCTTAGCCGAGTGCAATGCGTACGCAGCGATCGAGGTTCTCGTCGATCGAAGGGGCGCGCGTCGCGGTCTCTGTCGGCGCCTCGGCAATCGGGCGCGCTCGCGGCGGCGAAGCTCCGCGCCCTCGTCCCTGTGCATCGACGTAGCCAATCTCACGCGCCGCGCGGCCACGGCCCGCGCGGGGGCTCTCACGGGTCACGCGCACTCGCGATCTCGCCGGTACATCCGTAGCGAGATCGCGGGCCTGCGCGCTCCGCTCAGCCGACCGAGACTTTCCCGTGGTCGTCGCAGTGGCCTTCGTGCGCGTGGTGGAGGTGGCCGTCGACGATGTAGTCGGTGTGATCGCCGTGCGCGATCGCGTCGTGGCCGCATGCGGGGCCGTGGGCGTGGTCTTTCGTGTGGGCGCCGCAGGCGTGCGCGGGGGTGCAGGCGGCGGGGTTCGAGGTGGAGACGTCGAGGGTGTGCTCGTCGACGTGATCGCCATGCACGTGATGAAGGTGGCCGTCGTGGAGGTAGTCCTTGTGGCCGTCGTGCTCGACGGTCTTGTGGCCGCAGCCCGGTCCGTGGGTGTGCTCGTGGTTCGCGTGCGTGGCGTGGTCGCTCATGGTCGAGGCTCCTTTGGTGGTTTCACTCGTCGTCTTCGTGCTCGTGCTCGTGCGCGTGCGCGTCCTCGTGCGCGTGCGCCGGCTCTGCGGCGTGCTCGATCGCGCTCCGCAAGAGCTCCACGATGTGGCTATCGGCCAAGCCGTAAAAAATGTGTTTTCCCGCGCGTCTCCGCGTGACGATGCGCTCGGCCCGCAAGATGCGAAGCTGCTGCGACACGGTGGAGAGGCCCACCCCTGCGGCTTCGGCGAGCTCCGTCACACACCACTCGCCGTCGGCGAGCCGATCGAGGAGCTTGAGCCTCGCGACCTCCCCCGCCGCTCGAAAGAGCGCCGCCGCGCGCTCGAGCTGCTCTTCCGTCGCGCGACCTTCACGCGCGCGGCGGGCATGCTCTTCGGGGCCACAAACGCTGCGCTCGCCTTTGTCCTCGATCCGCGCCGGCTTTTTAGCTTCGGCTTTTCTCATCATCAATTCACCGATTATTGAAGTGATAGAGGGATGGGCCCTGCGTGTCAAGGCTCCGAAAGCGAGAGCTTCGGTCCCTTGCGCACGGTTGGCAAACGCATCCCGTCGCCCGCGCGCGTTCATTCGTGTCGGCGACACGTCGGCGCGCGCGAAGCCTGAAGCGCCCACGCTCTGCCTCGCGCGCGTAGCGTCTCTTCGATCCGTGGTTCCGACGCGACGGGCGATCGGTCACCCCTCGTATGGGGCGCAGCGCATAGGCATGCCTTGCCTCGCACCGCCTGGCGCGTGCGCGAAGGGCGGCCTCCTCACGACCGGAGCGGGCACGTCTCGCATCGGACCTGCCACCCCACCTGGGGCGAGGCACGTCGGGACCGCGCGTGCTCGGCGGCGCGACCGAAGCCGCGCAGCGCCCGATCCGGCGAGGTCGATGCGCGAACGATCATCGCGCTCCGACCACGGGTCGCGCGCGCGAGCCACCGCGAGAGGACTACCCAGCGCGCAGCCCGCACGCGCAGTCCGCACCCGCGCGCGGGACGCTCAGAGGCTCTTGTTGAGCGGATCGTGCTTGTTGCCGCCCTTGACGAACGGGTCCTTGGCCGGCTTGCGCGCAGGCGCGGCCTTCTTGCTCGCTTTGCCCTTGAGCTTCTTGTCCGCGGCGAGGGCGGCCTTCTTTTGCGCTTCGGTGAGGTGCGTGTCGGCCTGCGTCGGTGCGGCCGCGGCGGGAGCTGCCTCGTGAGCGATCGGCGCGATCGGCGCGGCCGGCGTGGTGGGCGCGATCGGCGTGGCCGCGGAGGCCAGGTGGGACTCGGTCTTGGCCGCGCCGGCGGCGGCGATGGGCCCCGAGACGCTCCCGATCCCAAGCGCGGCAAGGATGACGAACGCGCACACGCCGCAGACACCGAGCACCACCGCCATCGGCTTTCGCTTCGGCGCGAACGCGAGGTCGTCGAGGTCCGCGTCCATCGCCATCGGCGCGTAGCTGTGGGGCGCGGTCGGCAGCATGGGCGCGAGCGGGGTCGGCACCACGAACGGATCGACGCGAGGCGCGGCAGGTCTCGGCGGCGCAGCCGGCGCGAAAGCTACCGGAGGGGGAGCCTCGACGAGGCCCGCGACCACGCCGAGGGTGGACCACTCGACGGTGCCCACCTCTCGCACGAGGGTGGACTCGCTCACGTGCCCGTCCGCGAAGGCGGAGTCGAGCTGCTCGAGGGTGACCGTCATGACGTCACCGGAAGAGACCTTCACCTGCCAAAGCTCGGATGCGCTCATGGGACCTCGACGAGGGAAGAGCAACAACCGAGCCGCGCAAGTGAAAACGGAAATCGCGCGTGGGATCGCGTGCTTCCCGCCGCGCGAAGCACGCGTGCATGGTGCAGGTGACTCGCTGATCCAGGGCGCACGGCTCAGGTGCTTCGACCACGAGCTGCGTGATCATGCGCGGCGAGCCGTCGACGCGACCTCCAAACGCACCGCGCGACTCGGGGCTCCCAACCACGAGTCGCGCGATCCGCCGTCAGGCGTTCAACTCGTCACGGAAGCGGCGTGCGGGTGGGGCACTCGCCGTCGCCCTGGAAGTCGCCGAGGGTGCGCGCCTGCGACTGCACGTAGTCGAACACGGACACCTTGCCGTCGCCGTCCTCGTCCTTCACCGCGGTCACGTCGTACGGGCCGGCCGGCTTCTGCGGCAGCGCGGTCGCCAGGTCGCAGAGCTTGAGCTCGGCGAGGGTGGTCTCCTTGTTGCCGTCCTTGTCGCAGGTCTTGATCCACTCCGCGCGGCGCTCGGTCACCTCCGCGCCCTGCGTCACGTTCGTGAAAAACCAGTGGTCGCCGTGGATCGTGGGCTTCACCTGCACGGTGCCGCCGGAGGGAACGGCGAAGCCCGGCTGGCCGTCCTCGGTCGCGCACTCGGCGAACGCGGTGCCGGCTTTGAAGCCCCACTTGAAGGTGTACTTCTCGGCGCCCTTCTCGACCGCCCCCTCGAAGTACACGCTGAAGCCGTCCTTCACCATGAAGTCGACGTCGGCCTGGCTCGTCGGCGCGAGCGGCTTTGCCCCGGCGCTGGCGTTCGGGAGCGAGAAGCCGAATTTGTCGTAGCGCGCCGCCGCGAGGCCCGGAAACTCCGCGACGACGTAGCCCGTGGTGGGCGCGTTCTTCAGGTCGAGCACGTAGCGCGCGTCGCCGGAGGCCGCTTGTTCGCCGGTGTCGGAGCGCTTGGCGACGAGGCTCGAGATCGAGACGAGGAAGCGGTCGTAGGTGACCTTCCAGCCGTCTTTGACTTGCTCCGGCTCGGTGCCCGGCTCGAGGCCCTCGGGCACCGAGTCCTCCGGGACAACCACGAACTGCGCGGTGCCGGTTCCAGCGGGCTGGGTGCCACCCTCGTCGCTGCACGCGCCGAGGACGAAGATGGACAAAGGGAGGGCGAGGCCGAGCCCCGCGAGGACGGTTCTTGAGTTCATGAAGTGTCTCTCTCTCTGGAGGTCAGGGGGTCTGGGACCACCGAAACTCGGGTGGACGGGCCACCTTCATCCCCACCAGCACGGCGCCATGCGCAGGGGACTTCGTATCGAGGACGATGGGGCGCGGCGCCGTCGCGAGGACGGCGTCGAAGTCGATTTGGCGGAGCCACGGCTCGGGCTCGAACGCCACAGTGAGGCGGGTGCCGGTCTCGGCGATGTCGGCCGCGGCGGCGGCGGTGGGGACCGCGCGTTGCCCTTGGTATTGCGGCACCGCGTCGAGGAAAAAGCGGAACGGCACGTCGACCTCGGCGCCGCGCGAGAGCGACCCCTCGACGACCATGGAGTGCCCGTCGGGAGCGGCGGGCGAGGGCTCGACCGCGAAGCTGGTGTCGAACCAGTGGAGCCCGAGATCGTACGAAGCGCTGCGCACGGTGCCGGAGAACCCGCGCACGGTGCCGAGCGGCTGCGGGTCGGGGCTCAACAAATCGATGCGAGATACACGCGTTACCTCGCCGAGCGCGGAGCGGCAGAGGGTGGCCGAGCCCGACGTCGCCGCACAAAAATAGACGGGTCCGAACGCGAGCTCGGCGCGCGAGAGCTTCACCGTCACGGCGCCGACGACGAACGTGCGCGCGAGGGTGGCTTGCGCGTTCGCTTCGTAGGCGACCTCCACCTGCGGCGCCTCGAGGCAACCGCCGAGGAGGGCGAGGCCGAGCGCGCCGGCGGCGAGGCGCTTCGCGAAGTGGCTCATAGGTGCACCGTCATCGTAAGCATCACCTGCCGCGGCGGGCCCGCCGTGATGTGGCGCGCGGGAAGGTAACTGGGCACTTGCGCCGATCGCCAATTGGATACGAACGCGTACTCCGTCTCCGCGTAGCGCGCCCCGAGGAGGTTCATCGATTCGATCCCGACCTCCAAGAAGTCGCGCCGCACCCCCACCTGCGCGTCGACCAGGAAGACGGCCGCCGAGCTCTGCCCGTACGGCAGCGGGCGAGGGGAGAGGAACGTGGTGCCCAGGCCCGCGCGCCCGACGACCGACTTGTTCCACAGGGAAAAAAGCGGGTGCTCGACCGCGGTGTCGGTGCGGACCACGAGCGGCGGCACGTAAGGGAGCGCCTGGTTCGGGAGGAACGCGGGCGCGGGATCCTCGGCGGTGGCGATCGGCGGCTCGTCCAACGTGGCGTGCACGTAGGTAGCGCTCGCGGAGAGCATCAGCCAGGGCCGGAGCTGACCTCGGAGCGTGCCGACGAACCCGCGCCGGGTGGTGGGACCGATGCGCTCGAGGCGACCCTCTTCCGGGTCGAAGGCGAGGTCGTACGAGAGGTTCGTCTGGTAGGCGATCGCCTGCGCGGTGAGCCCGCCGATGTCGTGGAGCGACACGCCGCCTTCGATGCTGCGCACCTTCGCGAACGGCGCGTTTTCCCCCTCCTCGAGCTGCCTCGCCTGCGGAGAGCGGAAGCCCTCGCCGTAGGAGACCGAGCCGGTGAGGAACGTGAGCGGGTGGGCCTCGAACGTGGCGCGAGGGCCGGCCGCGACCCCGGCCGCTGTGCGACGAAATCCGACGATGTAGGACTTCTGCGCGCTCGACGGGATCGTGTTGCCGAGCTTGTCGTCGACGTCGAAAAACAGGAGGTCGGCGCGCATGCCTCCGCGGAGGCGAACCCACTTCGTGCCGGCCACGAGCGCGTCGGCGAACACGCCGATGTCGGAGGTCTTCAGCGACGCGTCGACGCGCCGATCCCAGGTCTCGTTCTGCGGCACGCGGAGCAGGTTCTGCGCTTGGCCGATCACGTGCGCGCGCACGTCGGCGCCGAGCTCGAGCTGGGCCGTCACGTAGTCGGCGAAACGAACGCGCGAGCTTCGGTACGCGAACGAGCCGCCGATCCCGAGGTCTTCGTTCGATTGTTCGATGAGGTCGCCGCGCCCGACCCAGGTGGGATCGAAGAGCGAGCGCTGCGTGAAGCCGGTGAAGTTCACGCGGCTCCGGAAGCTCGAGAGCGCGAGCCACATCGCGCCTTGCAACCGCCGCCCGTCGCCGTCGCGGTGCTCGAGCGACACCGCGAGCTGAGCCCTCGACGCGCCGGCGGACTGCGCTCGCGCGGTCGGCAAATCGTAG
>JAAFHV010000092.1 GCA_013297655.1 Myxococcales bacterium
TCTCTGCTGCGGCGCGAAGGAGCACCTCGAGCACCGGCTCCGCGCGGAGCGTGCTCGGCAACGTCGGCACCGAGATGCGCGCGTCGGACAGCACGCGGACCGCCCCACCGAGGGCCACGATCGGCCCGTCCGCGGTGAGCCCGAGCAACGTGCCTCGCTGCGCGACCTCGGCGTTCTTGGTCGGATCCCAAACGTACGCCGTGACCTCCTTTCCGATCGACGGCTCGAGCAATCGCTCTTTCGTGATGGGCTGCGTGTACGGCCGAAGCTCCACCGTCTCGAGCGTGGTCTGCGCGCCGCTCGATCGCACCGAGACGTTGCCCGCTTCGACGTCGCTCGGCACGCCCGCCACCGTCACGCGGGAGAGGCCGGCGGGGAGCTTTACGTTGCGTACGTCACGGACCGCACACGCCTCGCTCTCGGGCCCGATCAGCACTTCGAGCTCACCGCGGTTCTTGTCTTGGGAGGGCGCGGCCGCGGCGACACGCTCGACCTTCACCTCGCTCTGGGTGCCCTCTCCCTTCACCGCCACCGGAGCAGGCGGAGGCGCACACGCCGTGACGAGGAGCACGAGGGTCAACGACCGAGACCACGAAGGAGCGAACCGCATGTTCCATCTTCGTCGATCGAAGGGCAAGTGTGACCGGCCGCGTTGCGTTCGGAAATCTACTCTAATTTCGACATCTTACGAGCAGCGCGCCTTAGGGAGCGGGGTAACTCGCGAGGTTCGCGGCGAAGACGGCGCGCGATCCGACGCCCTCCGAGAGCCCCCACACGAGGCCGCGAGTAGGCTCGATCATGAGGTCCTCCGGGGTGTCGATCGTGCTCGACGTGGCGCTACGATTGCCCTTCACGCGGAACATCGCGCCCGCGCCGCCCGCGGGTGCGCTCGACGAGAAGAGGAACGTTCCGTTGCGCGAGGCTCCGCCCTGCACTTGGCGCTCGCCCATGTAGAACGCTTCGCTCGGGTACGTGGTGCGACCGGCGAGGAGATCCGTCGTCGGATCGAGCGGCCAGCGGTAAACCCGACCCGCGAGCGGGCCGGAGCAGGCGGTGGTGCTGCAGTACTCACCGGAGACGAGCGAGATCGGGGTCGTGGAACGATCGAGCGAGACCCACGAAAAAAGCGGCGCGCACGCCGAGCTATCCGCGTACGTGCCGATCTGCGGGACGACGTACTTGTAGCGACCCGCGCGGCAGGTGGTGGCGTCGCAGCCGACCGAGTCGACGTCGACCGCGACGCGAAGAATGCGGCTCATGTCGAACACGCGGAAACCGGTGCCGGTGTCGGCCACGTAGAGACGAGAGCCGATCCAAACGATGCCCCCGGCGTGGATGTTCACCTGACGATACGAGGGCGCGGCGGCGCTGCCGGTGGGCTCCACGAGGAGCGCGAAGCGGTAGCGTGGCGAATCGAGGTTGGTCACGTCGGTGAACGCGAGGCGCACGCCCTTTTCGAGGCCGACCGCGTCCTCGTACGAAGCGACGACGAGGATCCGTTTTCCGCCCACGAGCCCGGTCGGGTCGGCGTCGGCGCTGCCGGTGATCCCTTGCGGGAACCAGTCTGCCGAGCCTACGTCCTCCGTGTTCCAGCGAAACGCATAAGCAAGGCCGGGAGGGTTGCCAGGCACGCTCGTGATTCGGACCGCGTCGCGGTTCGTGTCGGCGACCACGTCGCTCACGGTCACCTTGGTGGCGAGCGCCTCGAGGGCCGTAAGGATGGCGCCGTTGCCGCCGAAGCCGGCGCGCTGCGCGATGGGAAACGCGCAGCGATCGATGGTGGTGAGCCCGCGGCCATCGGCCCCGCCGGGAACCGCGGTGCACACCGAAGCCCGCGTGCTGCAAGGATCGGGTGGCGCTGCGTCCGCGGTGCTCGCGTCGCTCGGCGCGCCGTCGTTCGCGCTCGCGTCGTCCGGTCGCGGCGCGCTGCCCGTGGTGGTCGTGGTGGGAGACGGCGTGGTCGTCGAGGGCGCGGGCTCGCCGCCATCGGGAGCGCCCCCCGTCACGGTGGAGGAGCACGCCGCGAACGCCGTGAACGAGCCCGCGACGAGAAGGCAACCGAGCCCGAGGGCGTGACGAGGAGCGCGCATACGACCCATCCAGTTTAGCAGACGCGACGAAGCTCCCAGCCGAATTTCCCTGCAAACCACGGGGTGGTGCGCGCGGAGAGCCTACGAGAGCGACGCGAGCGACGCCGTGATCTTGGCGAGCGAGACCGGGCGCGCGGTCTTGAGCTCGGGCGCGAACACGAGCACCTTGAGCTCCTCGAGATCCCAGCGCAGCTCCTCGACCAGCGCGCGATCCTTCGCGAGATCCTTCTTCACCGCGAAGGCGCGCACGAGCGGCACGAGCGGCGCGAGCTTGTCCGAGTCTTTCCGCGGATCGGCGATCGCACGACCGAGGCGGAGCCCGCACGCGCGGAGATAACGAGGCAGGTGTTGGAGCGTGGCGAGCGGCATTTCGCCTGGAAATTCCGCAAAAAAGAGGCCCGCGAGGTGCGCTCGAATGTCGGCGATGGAGAGGGTCGCGCTCGGGTGCTTCGACGCGGAGCGGACCGCGGCGTCGAGCTTGTCGAGCTCGACTCGGGTGGCAGCGAGCGCGTCTCCGTAAGCACGCGCGACGCCGGCCATCCGCGCGGCCCCACGCGCGAGCACCGCGTCGAACGCAGCGCGGTTTCGAGGAAGCGCGCCGTCGATGTCGAACGTGTCGGCGAGGATGCGCGCGACGAGACGTGCGCGGAACGCGTCCTCTTGGGTGCGCGAGACAGGCGCGGCGCCCATCGACGCCACGACGAGGGCCTTCGGGAGCCGAGGTGTGATCGCCGAGAGCGAGGCCTTCTCGGCGATCGCGAAGAGGCGCAAGATCCCGTCACGGCTCGCCTTTTCGGCGGCGTCGAGGGACTCGAGGAGCGTGAGATCGACCGACGTGCCGCGGTCGACGATCGCGGGGTAGCTGCGCACGGTGACCTTCCCGACCCGCCGCTCGACGTGATCGGGGAGCGTGCCGAAGTCCCACGTCGTGACCTTGGTGCGCTCCCACGTGCTCGCGGACGGCACCTCGAGGAAGGCCTCCCGCGCGCGGCCGGCGAAGCGCTCGCGGAGTGAACGAACGTCGCGTGTCTCGGCGAGCACCTTGCCCGCCTCGTCGACGAGACGGACCCGGAGACGGAGGTACGTCGCGACGGTGTCGACGCGGAAGAGGCGAGCCGGGATCTCGACGTCTTCCTCGTTCAGGATCGCGTCGACGAGCTTCGGGACGAGCTCGCCCTCGAACGGACGCACCCGCTTCGCGAGCCGCTTCGCGACGTCGGGGAGGTTGCCGAGCTTGGCGCGTTCGGCGCGAGGCAGCTCGTAGAGGATGGCGAGGATCTTCTCTTCGTGCCAACCCGGGATCGTAAAGTCGAGGGAGCCGTCCTTGAGCTGCGGGAGGAGAACGAGCGGCAAATCGAGGGTGATCCCGTCGCCCTCGTCGTGCGGCTCGAACAGGTACGCGAGCGCGACCTTGGTGCCGAAGAGCACGAGCGAATCGGGAAAGTCGGCCGGCTCGATCTTGGTGTCGCCGACGAGCACGTCGCTCGTGGAGAGCACGAGCGCGTCCGGATCACGCGCCTCGGCCGCCTCGCGAAACTTCTCGAACGACCGCGCGTCGACCACGTCGGCCGGCACCCGCGCGTCGAAGAACGCGAGCAGCGCCTCGTCGTCGGCGAGCATGTCGCTTCGCCGCGCCTTGTCCTTCAGCCGCGCGACCTCGACGAGGAGAGCCTCGTTTTTCGCCTGGTAGCGACCCTTCGAGGTGTACTCGCCGCGCACGAGCGCGTGGTCGAGGAAGATCGTGCGCGCCTCGGCGGGGGCGACGTTCGTGTAGTCGACGATCCGATCTTTCGCGACGACGAGGCCGAAGAGGGTGCACTGCTCGTTCACGATCGCCTTGCCCGCGCGCGCGGACCAGCGCGGCTCCGAGTAGCTGCGGCGGATCATGTGCGGACCGGCGGCGAGCAGCCACTCGGGCTCGATCTTGGCCACGTTCCGCGCGAAGAGCTGCGAGGTCTGCACGAGCTCGAACGCCATGACCCACGCCGGCGTTTTGCGGCCGAGACCGGAGCTCGGGTGGATCGCGAATTTGGTCTGCTTCGCGCCGATGTAAATGCGCGCCTCGGGGTTGTACTGGCCAATCTTGGAGAGGAGCCCGGTGAGGAGCGCGTGGTGGAGCGCGTCGCCAGGGTCGGAGCCTTTTTTGGCCTTCTCCGGGGGGCCGCCTCGTCTTCCGCTCGCGGCCTGGGCGGGGGCCGGCTCGTCCTTCGGAGCGAGCTTGCCATCGTCGCGACCGCGGCGCTCGCCCTTCACGAGGCCGAGCTCGCGCACGGTGTCCTCGAGCTGACGGTGGATCTCTTTCCATTCGCGGACGCGCATGAACGAGAGGAACGTGTCGCGGCAGACACGGCGCAGGTTCGACGAGCCCTTCGCTTCGGCCTCGCGCACGAAGTCCCACACCTTGAGGAGGCTCACGAAATCGGAGGCCTCGTGGCGGAACGGGGCGTGGGCGCGATCCGCCTTCCCCTCCGCCTCACGCGGCCGCTCGCGTACGTCGATCACGTTGAGCGCGGCGGCGATGACGAGCACCTCGCGAAGGCACCCGAGCTCGTGACCGGCCATGATCATGCGGCCAATCCGCGGGTCGACCGGGAAGCGCGCGAGGCTCGCGCCGAGGGCCGTGAGCTCCTTCGCGGCATCGAGGGCCCCCAGCTCCTGGAGCACACGGTAGCCCTCCGCGATCGCGCCGCGGTCCGGCGGATCGAGGAACGGGAACTCTTCGACCTCGCCGAGGCCGAGCGATTTCATGCGCAAAATGACGCCCGCGAGGCCGGTGCGCCGGATTTCGGGGTCGGTGTAGGCGGGGCGCGCGTCGTAGCTCTGCTCGTCGTAGAGGCGAACACAAATGCCCTCGCGGACTCGGCCGCAGCGTCCCTTGCGCTGATCGGCGCTCGCCTGCGAGACCCCCTCGATCTGAAGGCGGGTCACGCCCGAGCGCGGATCGTAGCGAGAGAGGCGCGCGAGCCCAGCGTCGACGACGTAGACCACCCCCGGGAGCGTGATCGACGTCTCGGCGACGTTCGTCGCGAGGATGATCTTGCGCCCCACGGAGGGCGCGAACACCCGCGCCTGATCGGCCGCGGTGAGGCGCGCGAAGAGCGGCTGGATCACGGCGTGGCGAACGTCGCGCGCGCGAAGGCACGACTCGGTCTCGCGGATCTCACGCTCGCCGGGGAGGAACACGAGCACGTCGCCACGAGGATCGAGGCCGCACAAATCCGCGACCGCGTCGGCCACGCCCTCGGCGAGATCGATCTCGCTGTCGAGCGGCTCGTAGAGCACCGACACCGGGAACGTGCGCCCCTCCACCTGAACGATCGGCGCGCCGCCGAAGAACGCCGAGAAGCGCTCGGTGTCGAGCGTGGCGGAGCTCACGACCACCTTGAGGTCGGGCCGCTTCGGGAGGATCTGGCGCAAATAGCCGAGCAAAAAGTCGATCGTGAGGCTGCGCTCGTGCGCCTCGTCGACCAAGATCGTGTCGTACGCGGTGAGGAGCGGATCGCCCTGGATCTCGGCGAGGAGGATGCCGTCCGTCATCACCTTCACGTAGGTGCGAGGAGACGTGCGATCGTCGAAACGAACCTTGTATCCTACATCTTCTCCGAGGGTGGAGCCGAGCTCCTCCGCGATGCGGGCGGCGACGCTGGTCGCGGCGATGCGGCGCGGCTGGGTGAGGCCGATCCGCTTCTCCAGGCCGCGGCCCATGCCGAGGGCGATCTTGGGAAGCTGGGTGGTCTTGCCGGAGCCGGTGGCGCCCGCGACGACGACGACCTGGTGCTCGTGGAGGGCGCGCGCGATCTCCGCCACCTTGGCCGAGATCGGCAGGTGCTCGGGGAACTTGAGGCGATCCTCCGGCGGGTGCTCGCCAGGGACGGGGGGCTCGGTCATGGGACGCGAGATAGCAAGGTCCCAAAAGGTTGTCGCGAATCGCCGCCGCTCGCGACTACGCTCCCGTCCCATGACGACCACGATGGGCTACCGCAGACTCGGAAAATCGGGCGTGAAGGTGAGCGAGCTGTCGTTCGGCTCCTGGGTCACGTACGGCAAACAGGTCGACGTCGACGCCGCGATCGCGTGCATGAAGACCGCCTACGACGGCGGGGTGAACTTCTTCGACAACGCGGAGGTGTACTCACGCGGCAAATCGGAGGAGGTCATGGGCGCCGCGCTGAAAAAGCTCGGGTTCCGCCGCGCGAGCTACCTCGTCTCCACCAAGTTCTACTGGGGCCTCGAAGAGGGCCCGAACGAGAAGAACACGCTGAACCGCAAGTACCTCGCGCAGGCGATCGACGGCTCCCTCGCGCGCCTCGGCCTCGACTACGTCGACCTCGTGTTCTGCCATCGGCCGGACAAGGAGACTCCCCTCGAGGAGACCGTGTGGGCGATGCACGACATGGTCGCGTCCGGTAAGGCGCTCTACTGGGGCACGTCGGAGTGGAGCGCGGAGGACGTGCTCGAGGCCTATCGCATCGCCGACAAGCGGAACCTGCACAAGCCGGTGATGGAGCAGCCCGAGTACAACCTCTTCGCGCGCAAACGCGTCGAAGTGGAGTACGCGCCGCTCTACGAGGAGCTCGGATTGGGCACGACGACCTGGAGCCCGCTCGCGTCCGGCGTGCTGACTGGCAAGTACCAAGGTGGCATTCCGATGGACAGCCGCGCCGCGCTGAAGGGATATGGCTGGCTCGAGCCGATGGTCACCGACAAGGCGAAGCTCGCCGTGGTCGACGCGCTCGCCAAGATCGCCAAAGATCTCGACTGCTCGCTGGCGGAGCTCTCGATCGCGTGGTGCGCGAAGAACCCGCGCGTCAGCACCGTGATCTTGGGCGCGAGCCGGGTGGAGCAGCTCGAGCAAAACTTGAAGGCGCTCGCCGTCATCCCGAAGCTCACCGCCGACGTGCTCGCGGCGATCGATCACGCGAGCAAACGAGGCGATTTGGGCTGACCGCGCTCGCGACAGGCTCACCAAAAAGAGACGAGGGCGATGCCGGTCGGCTTCGCCCTCGTGAACGTGAGGAGGATCGCGCCTCCGGAGCTTCGTGAGGCTGGACGAGCCGGGCGGCTGCGCCGGCTCACTTGCCTTTCGTGGCCTTCTTTTCCTTCTTTTTGGCCTGCTTCTCCTTGGTGGAGAGCTTCTCCTTGTTGTTGCTCTTGTTCGGTCTCTCGACTCCCTTGGCCATGACGGTCTCCTTGGTGGGTGGGTGAACGACGAAGAGAGCTAGTAGAGCACCGAACAGGTTGAATCCCGTCGGTTTTCCGCGCGTTTAGCGGGGCTGCGGGTCGTTGCTCCTCCTAAGATAGAAGACTATCCGTCGTCGTCGCGCCTACCGCAGCTTGCTAACCGCGTGAAATCCTCGGTCCTTCGACCTGATCGGCGCTCTAGCCCTTTTTCCTCGCCACGAAGTAGAGCTTGTGCGCGAGAAGATCGCGCCGATCTTTGTAGGCCGTGTAGGTGGGGTGCACCTTGGGCAGCGGCGCCGTGTCCGGATCGCAGCCGCGTGGGTAGCGGCGGTCGACCTCGAGGAGCTCGAAGCCCGCCTCGGTCGCCGCGTCGAGGTACGCGGAGGCGCGGAGGCGGTTCTGATAGAGCATGTCGGCGTTCAGGAGGCCCCAGGTGCGCTCGTCGAAACGCAAGTAGTGCCAAGAGTCGATCGAGCCGTCCGAGTGGCTGAAATGGTCGCTCATGTCGACCTTGGACACGAAGAGACCGCCGGGGCGCAAAATGCGCGCGAGCTCGGCAAAAATAGAGCGAATCTCGGGCAATGGCACATGCTCGAGGGTGAGGCTCGATGTCACACAATCGACGTCCCCCGCGGGCAGCCCGGTGCGCCGCGCGTCTGCCGGGGCGCGGTAGTCGATCCCGAGCTCGCGGAGCGCTCCGTCGACCTCGAACTCGTTCGCGACGAACGAGGTGGGCAGCCGCGAGAGCTCGAGGCCGGTGGTGTCGAAGTCGTGCGGCGGGCTCGCGACGAACGCGCGGAGCCGCGCGAGGGCGTGGTGAACGAGGTTCGGTCGCACGAAGCGATTGAGGTCGACCATGGTTTGGCGCCCCACGCCGGCCGCGCGCAAAAAGAGGCCCATTCCGAGGTCCCATCCGGCGCCGAACTCGAAGAAGTGGGACTTCGCGAGATCGAAGTTGGGTGCATGACGACGGATGGCCTGGAGGTGCTCGACGCCGATCTGGAAGCGCCCGAGCAGCTCGTGGTCCGGAAACGGGAGCGAGCGCGTGACGTAGCGCTGCATGACGTAGCGCACCTCGGGACCGCCCGGCACGCGGGAGAGCACTTGAGCGACGGCGGCGCGGAAGGCCCACTTCGGGACGGGAGTGACCATGGTGGGGTCGAGGGTACACGGGTTCGTTTTGGCGTGGGAGCGGCAAACCCCGGCGCCGCTTTCGTCCGGCGGGATCGCGTGCTCGTGGGGGCTTCCGCTATAGCAACGCCGATGACCACCTCCCTCCCCGCCTACGTGCACGGATCGACGGACGATCGAGAGGTCGCGCGCCTCGTGCTCCAAGCCTCCTTCGTCGCCGGCTTCGCGCTCACGCACTTCGACGCGCCTCCGGGCTCGCGCGTGCTCGACCTCGGGACGGGGGTGGGCGCGATGGCGGCCGAGCTCGCGCGGCGATACCCCGGAATCAGCATCACCGGAGTCGACATCTCGGGCGCGCAGCTCGCGCGGGCGCGCGCGCTCCACCCGATAGCCGATTACGTAGAGGCCAATGCCGAGAAGCTCCCCTTTTCCGACGGGAGCTTCGATCGCGTCCACGCGTCGTGGGTGCTCGAGCACGTGAGTAGCCCCGTGAGCGTGCTCGCGGAGGTGAAGCGGGTGCTGGCGCGCGGCGGCGTCGCGCAGCTCACCGAGGTCGACAACGCGACGCTGCGGGTCGATCCGCCGCTGCCGGAGCTCACGGATACGTTCGACGCGTTGAACGCGGCCCAGACCGCGGCGGGCGGCGATCCGTTCATCGGCCGGCGCCTCGCGGAGCTCGCGCGGGCGGCGGGATTCCGTCGCGTCGAGACACGGGAGGTGCTCCTCCTCGGCGACGACGATCACGAGACGATGCGGAGTGCCCTCTACGAGGAGTTCGCCGGCATCTGCGAGAGCCTCGACGAATCGCTCGCGGGCGAAGCCGTCTCCCGCGCACGCCTCGCCGCGGAACGGATTCGCGGTCGCGCAGCGGGCACGTCGCTGGAATACCGGCCGGTCATCCTCCGCGTCTTCGGCGAATAAAGGCACGGCGCGAGAAAGAACGCACTCGAGCGCAGAATCCGGATGCCGTGTGTCGGGCCGGGCCTCGCCGGACTGGTACTCTCCGCGCGGACGGGTGGCGTGGCGGAGCGACTTCCCATGGGGAGAATGCGAACGTACTCTCGAGTCGTCCTGGATCCAGATTGCCACTCTCGAGACTCCGAATCCCCCCCATGTTCCTTTCCAGAATAGCGTTTGGTGCCCTCGTCGGCGCCGTCATCGGCGGCATTCGTGGCTGGATTTGGCACCGCGAAAAGCAGGAGCGCCGCGCGCGCGCCACGCGGATGGCGGCCACAGCGCTGCCCCCGATGGCGACCGTGGTCGCGCTCGCGGGCACTTCGATCGCGGGGCCGGACTGGGGTTGGGTTTGGGTCCACGCGCACGCGGAACGGTGGAAAGGGCTCGGGTACTATTATCGCGACTCTGCGCTCGGGCCATCGTTACGTATCTTCGCCGACCTGCTCCAAAATCCCGACGAGGCGACTCTACGCTCCGCGATCGCGACGGCGTTGCCCTCCGGCGGGAGCTCCGTGCGGCTCGGACCGCATCGCATCGTGACGACGGATGGGGCGAGCGAGAACGACGCCGACGTTGCCCGCGCGACCTTTGCCGCTGGCCGCGATCCCGACGGAACGGTCGCTACGATTTTGCTGCGGGTCTCGCGCCACGAGCTCGCAATCTTCGCGCTCCCCGCACGGCCGGCGTTCGTCGACACGCTCTTTTGATTTCACGGCAATGGAGCTCATGACGTGCGCGCGCGAGCGAAGTACGCTCCAATGATGCCGAGTCGCTCGTACGTGCTCGCGTTTTCTTTTTTGCCGCTCCTCGCGTGCCATTCGAAGAAGCTCGAAGAGGCCCAGCGCGCGCAAGCGGGGGTCGAAGTGGGCATGCTCAGCGCGGCGGCGGAGATCTCGTTCGTGACGAAGGGAACGTGCCCCGCGAGCTTGGAGCAGCTCAAAGCCGACGGCCAGCTCAGCCCGGCCTCGAAGACGACGGACCCGTGGGGCACGCCCTATTCGCTTCGATGCGATCGCGACGTGAAGATCACGAGCTTCGGCCCAGACAAGACCGAAGGCACCGCCGACGACGTCGTGAAGACAAAAAAGGACGGCGCGAAGAAGCCCTAGCAGGGAGCGATGCATGCCAGGTCGCGCCGTCGCGACCTCGGAAATCGAACGGGCCCGGGGCCTGCGAGAGCGTGTAGTCTCCGCGCCGTGACAGCCCCCCACGAGCCGCCGCGCCTCTACACTTCGGCGTCCAACGGCGACCGCGTCGCGTTCGCGGCGAGCGTGCTCGTGGACCTCCCGAAGGACGCGAACGTCACGCTCGTCACGCCGAGCCTCGAGGCCGCCGCGCACGTGTCGCGCGTCGCGAGCCTTCAGAAGAGCGCCACGTTCGGGATCGTGCGCACCACCCTCGCCCTCGAGATCGCCTCGATCGCGCGGCCGGAGCTCGCGCGACGAGGGCTCGTGCGCGCCTCGTCGCTCACGCTCGAGGCGGTGTGCCAGAGGCTCGCCCGCGATCCGGCAGCCGACCTCGACTATTTCGCCGAAATTGCGGCATTTCCGGGCTTTGCGCGCGCACTCGCGCGCACCTTGTCGGACCTTCGCCTCGCCGAGATTTCTCCCGCCGACACGAGCCTCGCAGACCACCGCGCCGGGAAGAGCCTCGCGAAGCTGGCCGCGTCGTTCGCCGCTGCGCTCTCGGATCTCGGTCTCGCCGACGAACGTGCCACGCTCGACGCGGCCTGCGCCGTGCTCGCCAACGCACGCGCGCCGAGGCTCGTCGTGCTCGTCGACGTGCCGATCCGCGGTGTCGCGGAAGAGATGTTCGTGCGTGCGCTCGCGGAGAGGGACTCGCTCGTGTTCGCGGTTCCTTCGTTCGACGAGGCGACCCTCGCGCGCCTCGACGCGATGGGCGCAGTGAAGGTGGAGCCTCCCGTCCCCTTCCCCCGCGGGCCGCTTCATTTGCTGAAGGAGCGGCTCCTCGGTGAGTCCGAGCACGAGCCGCCCCCGAAGGAGCTCACGAGCGCGGTCCGCATTCGCTCGGCGCCGGGCGAGAGCCGCGAATGCGTCGAAATCGCGCGAGAGATCGAGGTCTCCGCGAAGGCGGGAATACCGTTCGACCGGGTCGCGATTCTGCTTCGATCGCCCGAGATTTACGTGCCGCACGTGGTGGAGGCGCTTCGTCGCGCGCGGATCCCGGCCCACTTCGCGCGCGGGCTTCGCCTCCCCGATCCTTCCGGGCGCGCGCTCCTCGCGCTCCTCGCCTGCGCCGCAGAGGGCCTCTCCGCGCGCCGCTTCGCGGAGTACATGTCGCTCGGGGAGACGCCGCGCCGCTTCGGTGACGCACCCCCGCCGCCGAAGCCCGGCACGTTCGCCCCCTCGGACGACGAGTCCACGACGATCGCCCTCGAGCGCGTCGACGACGGCGATGGCGATGGCGACGAGGCCACGCCCGCGAGCACCGACGGAGAACCGATCGACACCGGGACCGTCGCCGCGCCCTACCGCTGGGAGCGCTTGCTCGTCGAGGCGGCCGTCATCGGAGGCAAAGATCGTTGGGAGCGACGCCTCGCCGGCCTCCTCGCGTCGATGCGGGAGAAACTTGCACTCTACACGCGTGAAGAGGATCCCCGCGCAGAGGGCGCAGCGAAGGAGATCGCGTCGCTCGAGGCGCTGCGAGGCTTCGCGCTTCCGCTCTTGGACGATCTCGCGGCCCTCGGGACCGAGACGTCGTGGCGCGGCTGGATCGTGCGGCTCTCCGCCCTCGCGACCCGCGCGCTTCGAAAACCGGAGCGTGTGCTCGCGGTGCTCTCGGAGCTCTTTCCACTCGACGACGACGCGACCCTCGGGCTCTCGGAGGTGCGCGCCGTGCTCGAGCCGCGCCTGTCCGACGTGCGTCAACCCGCGACCGGACGCCGCCTCGGCAAGGTGTTCGTCGGCGCGATCGAGGACGCACGCGGCCTCTCCTTCGACACCGTGTTCGTCCCCGGGCTCGTGGAGAAGGCGTTCCCCAAGAAGGTCCTCGAAGATCCGCTCTTCCTCGACGCCGCGCGAAAAGCGGTGTCCCCCGCCCTCGCGACGAACGACGATCGCTCGCGCGACGAGCGACGCATGCTGCGCCTCGCCACCGGCGCCGCCGACCGCCTCGTCGTGTACTCGTACCCACGCCTCGACGCAGACTCGGGTCGCCCGCGCACGCCTTCGTTTTACGGCCTCGAGATCTTGCGCGTGGCCACCGGCGACGTGCCTTCGTACGAGAACCTGAAGAAGGTCGCGAACACGGCGTCGCGCGCGCGCCTCGGCTGGCCCGCGCCCGACGAGCGGGAGGACGCGATCGACGAAGCGGAGCACGATCTCGCCGTGCTCGCCGCGCTCCTCGGCCACGACGAAGCGAAGACCGTCGGCGCCGCGCGTTATCTCCTCGGCAAAAACGAGCACCTCCGCCGCGCGCTCTACTCGCGCGCGTACCGCTGGCGAAAAGGAAAATACGTGGCCCAGGACGGCCTCGTCGAGGTGCCCGCCGCCTCCGCCGCGCGCGCCGCCCTCGACCTCCACTCGACGACGGCGCGAAGCTTCTCGCCGACCGCGCTCCAGAACTTCGCCGCCTGCCCGTACCGCTTCTATCTCTCTGCCCTCCTCAAGCTCTCGAAGCGAGAGGAGCCAGCGCCACTCGAAGAGATCAACCCCCTCGACCGCGGCACGTTGGTGCACGAGGCGCAGTTCGTGTTGCTCACGAAGCTCCGCGCGGAAGGCCTGCTCCCGGTGAACGCCGAGCGCCTCCCCGCCGCGGAGGCCTACCTCGAGACCGTGCTCGCGGAGGTCGCCGGGCGCCACGAAGACAGACTTTTTCCAGCGATCCCACGCGTATGGGAAGACGGCATCGCGCGTGTCACGGCCGATCTTCGCGAGTGGCTCCGGCGCATGGCCGACGATCCGGCGTGGATCCCCTCGCACTTCGAGCTCTCGTTCGGGCTCGTCGAGCACGACGACGGGCGCGACGCGGCGAGCGTGAAGGAGCCGGTCGCCCTCGACGCGGGCATCCTCATGCGCGGCTCGATCGACCTCGTGGAGCGGCGCTCCGAGGACGGCGCGTTCCGCGCGACCGACTACAAAACGGGCAAGGTGCGCGCGACGCAGGGCTCGATCGTGAGCGGCGGGAAGATCCTTCAGCCCGTGCTCTATGCCCTCGCGGTGGAGAAGATCCTCGCCGGCGCGAACGTGGTCGGCGGGCGGCTCTACTACTGCACGTCGGTAGGCGACTACACCCCCATCGACGTGCCCCTCGATGGCCTCGCGCGGAGCGCCGCGAAGACGGTCGCGGACGCGGTGACGGACGCGCTCACGAAGGGCATGCTCCCGGCGTCACCAGCCGCAAAGGAATGCATTTATTGTGATTTTCGCGATGTATGCGGACCCTACGAGGAGGTCCGAACGAAGAAACGCGATCCCAAGGCGCTGCCGCTGCTCGCCGCCGTGAGGGCTCTCCCATGACCGCGACCACCACCACGAACGCGAACGCGCCGAACCCGCTCGAAGATCAAGACGCACGCACCGCGATCCGCGAGGAGCTCGACACCACGCTCGTGGTCGAGGCCTCCGCTGGCGCAGGCAAAACCACCGAGCTCATACGGCGCATCGTCGCGCTCCTCGAGTCCGGCCGCGCGAAGCTCTCCACCCTCGTCGCAGTCACGTTCACCGAGAAGGCCGCCGGCGAGATGAAGCTCCGCCTCCGGACCGCCCTCGAGCGCGCACGCCACTCGGCCCGCACCGCCACCGACCGCGACGATCCCGCCGCCACCGACCGCGCCACGCGTCTCGATCTCGCGATCCGCGAGCTCGAGGTCGCCCACATCGGCACGATCCACGCGTTCTGCGCCGACCTCTTGCGCGAGCGGCCGGTCGAAGCGCGCATCGATCCTCTCTTCGCCGTCGCGGACGACGCAGAAGCGCGGCGCCTCTTCGGCGAGGCCTTCGAGCTCTGGTTCCAGCGCGTGCTCGGCGCGCCACGCGAGAGCTACCCCGGCGCCCACCGCGTGCTCCGTCGAAAGATGCGCGACGACGGCCCGCGCGGGGCGCTCTTCGAGGCAGGCTACTCGCTCCTCGATCAACGCGACTTCGACGCGCCGTGGACGCGGCCTCCGGTCGACCGCCCGAAAGAGCTCGATCGCCTCGTGAACGAGCTCCGTGATCTCGGCGCCCTCGCCGAGCGCGCGGACGACAAACGCTCCGATCCGAACGACGGCGCGTGGCTCTACATGTCGCTCGAGGCGGTTCGTAAGTTCGTCGCCGAGCTCGATCGCAAAGAAGCCACCCGCGGCGGCGAGCGCGACCACGACGGCCTCGAAGCCGATCTTCGCGGCCTCGCCCGCGAGCGCCTCTGGGGGTGGAAGGGCTGGGGCCGTTTCTACGAAAAGTCGACCCAGCTCCTCCGCGACGACGTGCTCGCGCGGCGCGCCCTCGTGAAGGGCTCCCTCGACGCGTACCTCACCCTCGCCGACGCCGATCTCGCGGCGTGCCTGCGCGAAGAGCTGCGCCCCCTCCTCGCCGACTACGAGCGAAAAAAAGCCGAGGCCGGCAAGCTCGACTTCCTGGACCTGCTCCTCGTCACGAAGAGCCTCCTCGACACGCGCCCGGACGTCCGTCGCGATCTACGTGCACGGTACACGCACCTCTTGATCGACGAGTTCCAGGACACGGATCCCCTCCAAGCGCACGTGCTCCTCTCCCTCGGGCGCGCGGCCGACGACGACGGCAACGAAGGGCCCACGGTGGCGGGGAAGCTCTTCTTCGTCGGCGATCCGAAGCAGAGCATTTACCGGTTCCGCCGCGCCGACGTCGCGTTCTACGAGTCGGTGAAGCGCGATCTGGTCGCCTCGGGCGCGAAGCTCGTCCACCTCTCCACGAGCTTCCGCTCGGTGCCCGGGGTGCAGAGCCTGGTGAACGCGTCGTTCCTCGCCGCGATGATCCCGAACGCGGAGGGCTCGCAGGCGACGTACGTCCCGCTCTCGGGTGTTCGCACGAACGATCCCGAAGCGCCGCCTCCGGTGATCGCGCTGCCGGTGCCGCGCCCGTACTCGACGAAGACGGGCAAGGTCACGAACTGGTCGGTCGACGACTCGTTCCCCGACGCGGTCGGCGCGTTCGTCGATTGGCTCCTCCGCGAGAGCAAGTACACGCTCCGCGATCCGAGCGGGCGCCGCGTGAACGGGAAGCCCGCGCGCATTCCTCTCGACGCTTCGCACGTGTGCCTGCTCTTCAAGCGCTTCTCGGCCTACGGCGGCGACGTCACGCGGCCCTACGTGCGCGCGCTCGAGGCGCGTCGGATCCCGCACGTGCTCGTCGGCGGGCGCGGTTTCCACGAGCGCGAGGAGGTGCTCGCCCTTCGTAACGCCGCGAACGCCATCGAGTTTCCGTTCGACGAGCTCTCGGTCTACGCCACGTTGAAGGGCCCGCTCTTCTGCTTCGAGGACTCCGCGATCTTCGGTTACCGCACGGCGCACAAGTCACTCGACCCACGGCGCGCCGCGACGAGCTCGGCTTCGAGCGCGGCCGTCGTGCTCGACGAGCACTCCGCGAAGGTCGGCGAGGGCTTGGCGATCTTGAAGGAGCTCCACGCGAGCCGAAACCGAAGGCCTTACGCCGACACGCTCTCGGAGCTCCTCGAGCGAACGTCCGCCCACGCCGGTTTTGCGTTCTGGCCGACCGGCGAGCAAGCGCTCGCGAACGTGCTCCGGGTGCTCGACATCGCGCGACGCACCACGTTCGCGACCGGGATGCACTCGTTCCGCGGCTTCGTCGACAAGCTCATGGAAGACGCGGAGCGAGGACGCGTGGAAGAAGCGTTCGTCGTCGAGGAGGGCTCCCAGGGCGTGCGGATGATGACCGTTCATCGCGCGAAGGGGCTCGAATTTCCGATCGTCATCCTCGTCGATCCGACCGCGCGTCCTACCCACACCGAGCCATCGCGCTACGTCTCGGCCGAAAAGCGCATCTTCGCGGCCCCCCTCTGCGGCGCGGCCCCGTACGAGCTCTCTCGCGAGCGCGAGCAGGTGCTCCGTCACGACTACGAAGAGAGCGTGCGCCTCCTCTACGTGGCGACCACCCGCGCGCGCGACGTGCTCGTCGTCCCGGTCGTCGGCGACGGTCCGCTCGAGGACAGTTGGATGGCTCCCCTCGTGCCCGCGGTGTACCCCGCGCGCCCTGGTATGCCGCTGCCGATCGCGCCGCCGGTGCCCTTCGGGAAAGACAGCGTGCTCGACCGCCCCGATCACGCGCGCGTGACGTCGACGGTGGTGCCCGGATTTCACGCGCCGCGGGCCGGCGATCACGAGATCCTCGTCTTCGATCCGAAGGTTCTCTCGCTCGGCAAGGAAGACGAAGCGGGGCTTCGCCAGCAGAAGATCCTCGCCGCCGACGAGCTCGGTCTCGGGGACGAGAGCATCGCGCGGTTCGACGCCTGGGTGGCGAAGCGCGCCGCGGCGCACGAGAGCGCCTCCAAGCCGAGCGTGCGGGTCGAGACGCCCACCGAGCTGAAGGAGCGCGCGACCGAGACTGTCGCCGTCACCGTCACCCGCACCTCGACGCCGCGGGAAGGCCGGCCACACGGAAAACGCTACGGCGTGCTCGTTCACGGCCTGCTCGCCGAGGCCCCCTTCGACGGCACTCATCACGAGGCACTCCCCGCCCTCGCGCGCGGTCTCGGACGTACGCTCGGCGCGACGGACGACGAAATCGCGTTCGCCACGAAGGCGGCCGCGGTCGCGCTCGACCACCCGCTCCTCGCCACCGCGCGCGCCTCGACCGACATCCGGCGCGAGGTAGGCGTCACGCAGGTGCTCGAGAGCGAAGGAGGGACGACCCTCGTCGAAGGCGTCATCGACCTCGCTTTCCTCGCGCCTGACGGAACGTTCACCCTCGTCGACTACAAGACGGACGTGAACGAAGCCCCGCGTCTCAAGGCCTACGAGGCTCAGCTCGCCATCTACGCGCGCGGGATCCGCGAAGCGACCGGCAAAGACGTGAGCGCGGTGCTCCTCCTCGTCTAACCTTGCGAAAGCTTCGGAGATCTTGCGGCCGATTCGGAGGACGAGCACGATGGAAACCATGAGAACGGCTTGGCTTTGTGGTCTCCTTTCGCTCTCGCTCGTCGGTTCGCTCTTCGTCGCCTGCGACAGCACCGACACCACCTCCGACGCGGGCGTCGACGACGCGGGCGATCCCGGCTGTTGCCCCGACGTGCAGACGGGGTGCACCTTGCGCCGCTACGGCAAAAAACAGGGCCCCGGCGACACGTGCATCGTCGGCTTCGACGGCATCGTCCCCGATCCGAGCGCGCCGGGGTGGACCCGTGCGACGAGCAGCGACGGGTGCCCGGCGTGGGTGCCGCCAAAGAACGTCCCGCTCCTCGTATGCGGCATGCGGCCACCGGAGGACTCGGGTTACATCGACGCTCCAGAGGACGACGCCGCGACGGGCCGCGACGCGAGTGACGGCGGTGACGGCAGCGGCGGTGACGGTGGTGACAGTGGCGACGCCGCGAGCGCCGACGCGTCCGACGCTGGCTGACGCGAAAGCGACCTCGGCCACGGTCGGCGACCAACTTTGCGGGCGAAATTCGGCGCGACTTGCCTATGCTGCGCCGCATGCGGAAAGCCCGGATCTCGCTCGTCTCGTGCGTCGCGCTCGTCACCGTCTCGGCGTGCGCCGATCCGCCCACGCCGGTCGCGCCTCCGGTGCCTTCCGCGTCCGTCTCGAAGGTGCCCGCGCCGACGACCGCGCCCACTCCGCCCCCGAAGACCCTGCCCCTCGACGTCGATCCGGTCTCGTTCTTCGCGACCGCCGACGACCTTCGCAAGCTCTGCAACGAGAGCCTCGCGACCGCGCGCGAGAAGATCGCCGAGGTCCGCCTCCTCGCGACCGCGAAGGACGACGTGATCACCGCGAGCGCGGTGCTCGATCCGATCGACGACGCGCGCCTCGCGACGAAGAACGCGGGGGACTTCAACGGGCTCATGGCCGTCGCGCACCCCGACGCCGCCGTCCGAAAGGCAGCGGAGGAGTGCGAGCCGCTCGCGGGCACCTTCGAGACGTCGTTCTACCTCGACAAGACCGTGGCCGACGTGGTCGTTCGCCTCGACCAAAGGAGGAGCCGCGGAGAGATCAAGCTCGCCTCGAAAGAGCAAGAGCGCGTGCTCGCTCACCTCCTCCGCGACTACAAACGAAACGGGCTCGCCCTCGACGACGCGGGGCAGGCCAAGGTCCGCGAGCTGAACGCGAAGATCACCAAGCTAGGACAGCAGTTCGACGAGAACCTCGCGAGCTCCACCGTCACCATCGACGCGACGGAGAAGGATCTCGAGGGCCTCCCCAAGCCCTACCTCGACTCCCACAAACCGGGGGCCGACGGGAAGATCAAGGTCTCTACCGATTATCCCGACTACTTTCCTGTCATTCAATACGCGAAGAACCGGACCTTCGCCCTCGAGCTCTACAAGAAGTTCGACAATCGCGCGCAAGAGAAGAACCTCCCGCTCCTCGATCAGCTCCTCGTCACGCGCGAAGAGAAGGCGAAGCTCCTCGGATATGCCACTTGGGCCGACTACGTGCTCGAGCCGCGAATGGCCAAATCACCGAAGGTGGTCGCCGACTTCCTCGAGGGCCTGCGCGTGCATATCGCGAAAAAGGGCGACACCGAGCTCGCCGAGTTTCGCGCGATGCACGCGAAGCTGGGCGGAAAGAAGGACGACCCGCTCCCGGTCTCCGACCGCATCTACCTGGAAGACCGCGTCCGCAACGACAAGTACGGCCTCGACTCCAAAGAAGTGAGTGAGTACTTCGAGGTCGGCAAGGTCAAAGCCGGGATCCTCACCATCACGTCGAAGCTCTTCGGGATCTCCTATCGCCCGGCGCCGGGAATGCCCAAATGGCACCCCGACGTGGAGCCGATGGAGGTCCTCGACGAGAAGGGCCAGGTCATGGGCCGTTTTTACTTCGACCTCTATCCGCGACCCGGGAAATACAAGCACGCGGCGGTGTTCTCGATTCGCGACACGAAGAAGATGGCCGACGGCACACGCCTACTCCCGATCGCGGCGATCGAGTGCAACTTCCCGAAACCGGGAGGCGACGCGCCCGCGCTCATGAGCCACCAGGACGCGACCACCTTCTTCCACGAGTTCGGGCACGTGCTCCACCACCTCTTGAGCCGCACCGACACCGTCACGTTCGCCGGCACCAGCGTCGCGCGCGACTTCGTGGAGGCTCCCTCGCAGATGCTCGAGGAGTGGGCGTGGGACAAGTCCACCCTCGCCCTCTTTGCGCGCCACTACAAAACGGACAAGCCACTACCCGACGCGCTTTACGCGAAGATGGTGCGCGCGCGTGGCTTCGGTCGTGCGCTCGCGACGCAGAGGCAGCTCTTCCTCGCTGGCCTCGATCAGGCGTACCACACGCGCAAAACGCCGATGGACACGACCGCGATGCTCTCGGAGATCCAAGCGAAGTATACTCCCTTCAAATACGTCGAGGGCACCCACTTCCAAGGCACGTTCGGACACCTCGTCGGCTACGACGCGGGCTACTACGGATACCAATGGGCGCTCTCGATTGCCCAAGACATGTTCTCGCGTTTCGCCAAGGCGGGGCTCCTCGACACCAAAACGGCGAGCGAGTACCGCACGCGTGTGCTCGAGCGAGGCGGCAGCGAGGACGCGGAGGACCTCGTGAAGTCGTTCCTCGGCCACGCTCCGAGCGACGAGGCCTACAAGCGCTTCCTGACCGGCGAGGCGCCGAAGCCCGCAGCACAAGGCAAAAAGAAGTGACACCGCGCGGGCATGCCCTCTCGCTCCCGTCGCTCACCCGCCTCGTCGCCGCCACGACCGCGCTCGCGATGGCGCTCGTCGTCGCGGGCGACCGACCTGCAGCGGCGTGCATGCCCGCTCCACCGGAAAACCACTGGGTCAAAATCGCAGAAGAGGTAGCGCTCGTTACCTATGATCCCGCGACGCATACAGAGCACTTCCTGCGTCGCGCGTCGTTCACCTCGGACGTCGCCGACTTCGGCTTTTTGGTCCCCGTGCCCGCCAAGCCCACGCTCACCGAGGGCGACCCGTCCGTGCTCGCGCGGGTAGAAGAGGCGACTCGTCCGAAGCTCGTTTACAGTCATCACCTGTCGGGGATCGATCCGACGCCCTTGGTGCTCGCGACGTTCCTCATGCGCTCGCAGAGCGGCGCGATGTCGGCCCCGGTGTCGGTGAAAGTACTCGACGAGGTCACGGTCGCGGGTTTCGACGCGGCCGTGCTCGAGGCAACTAGCCCCGACGCGCTCGCCGCGTGGCTCACGAAACACGGATACGCCAAAGGCCCGGAGCTTGCGCCATGGCTCGCCCCGTACATCGAAAAGAAGTGGCTCATCACCGCGTTTCGCATCTCGACAAAAGCGCCAACCAGCGCGAACGGCCGCATCGGCTCGGGCCTCGTCGACATCGCCTTCCAGACCGACGCGCCGTTTTATCCCTACCGCGAGCCGGCGAGCATGCGCGGCCCCGAGGCGAGAGATCCGCGGTCGCTCGCGGTGTTTTACGTCGGGCCGGAGCGGGTCAAAGGCGTGCTCGGGCCGGGCGCCACTTGGGCGGGGGTGCCTCTCTTCGCGAAGAAGCTCGACGAAGACCTCGCCGGCGTCCCCGGCGGAACGAAGGGCCGCGTGCTCTCCGCGTTCGTCGATCGTTCCTCGCCCCGCCCCGGCACCGACGAGCTCTTTTTTCTCCGCGCCGACACCCAGGACGACCTCGTCCCGCCGCCGATCGAGATTTCGATCGGCGACAAGGTGCCGGTCCCGATCGACGTCGTCCTCGTGTTAGGCGGCGCGCTGCTGCTGGTTGGCCGCGCGATCCGAAAGCGCCGCGAAAAGCGGTGACGAGCGGCTACTCCTTCACGAACGAAGCGACGACCTTCTTCGCGAAGCCTTCGTAGGCGGAGTCGGCCATGTGCCCGTAGATGCGCTCCTCGAGCGCACCGGGCCCCGTCTCGCGGAGCTGGGGCATCGAGACGCCTTTGAAGACGTCGTACTTGGTCTTGTACGCGCGCTTGTCGGCGGGGAGCACGAGGACCGCGTCGAAGGAGAAGTTCAAGCCCACGACCGTCACGCGTGGGGTGCGGCTCGTGTAGACGTGGCCCGACCAATCGGCGCCGTGGACGAGGAACAACGTCGGCACGCTGACCCTCGGGAGCGGCTCGTCCGCTTTACCCGCGTCCGGCTCCGCGGTGGAGGCCGCGACGTGGACGAGCTCGGGATTGAACGCGCTCGCCAGCTTGTCGCCGACCACCTTGGTGAGCGCTTCTTCGCGCGCTTTGTTGTGGGCAGGGTCGAAGTAGTGCGAAATCAGAGAGACCGTACCGTTGTAGGTGATGGTCTTCATGATCGACTTGTCGGCGACGCCGAGCTTCGGTCCGGCGTGCCTTCGGTAACGAACCTCGAGGTTCGGCCCGCCCTTCTCGAGCGCGGCAAAGAGCTGCCGGAGCACGGGCTCCATCTCCGCTTTGTGCGAGGGAGGAACGTTCGCGACGACACGTGCGAGCTCTTTTTCGTAGACCGCGTGCACCGCCTCCGCGAGCTCCTTCGTGAGCCCGTGCTTGGGGTACGTGGTCTCGAACGCGTGAAGCGCGCTGAGGGTCCCCTTCGCCTTCGCACGTTCGAGCTCGGCGAGGAGCGCGGCGTGGAGCGCGTCGTCCACCTCGCCGGCGATGTCGGTTTCGGGAAACGCGGTTTGAAACGCTACGATCGCCTCGACCGTGTCTTTGCTCTTCGCCGCGGTCAGCACCGCGCGAGGGAGTAGCGTGCGCGAGACCTCGCGCGCGTGCGTCTTTCCGTTCTTGAGGTACGCGCGGTAGGCGTCTTCCGTGTTCGCCGCTTTGGCGCGCGAGTAGAGGAGCCCCTCACTCGTCGCGTTGCGCATGAAGAACACCGACGTCCCGAACACGACGCCCACGCCCAGAGCCACCGCCCAGCCGAGCTTCTGCCAACCCGCCACCTCGTACTGGTACGGGGCGCGGGGCCCGACCGGGCTCGAGAAGCGCGGCTCGTGCATCGGATCGAGATCGGTGAGCTTCGCAGAGTCGTTCGCGGCGGTCGCGGATTGTGCGTCGCGCTGGCCGGCAGCGACCAGATCCGACAGCGGCGCCCCCTCGGCCGACGTGAAGGTGAAGCTCTGCCCACCGAACGAGATCGTCACCGTCGATCCGGCGCCCGTCACCGTGCCCTCGAACGTCGGATACACGCGCAAATCCGCGCTCCTGGCGTCGATCACGCATGCAGGGAAGAGGTACACCCCGCGCGGGAGCGGGAAGGCCTTCACGTCCGAGAGGTGCCGTCGCGACGCGACGAACGAGAACACGGCGAGCGCGACGAAACCAATGTAGAGCGCGAGCGCGACGAGCCCGTGCTGCGACAGCGACGATGCGAGGCTCCCGTAGCCGACCAGGTAGAGCACGAGGAGCGCGACGAGGGACGCGCCCATCGCCGCGAGCCACGCGGTCTCTTTCTTCGGGCCCCCTGGGATCCGCGCGAGCGGAACGGGGGTGAACCCTTCGGAAATCGACCCCGTGAGGCGGTCCTGGAGGACACGAGAGAGCGTGTAAAAAGAGACGGGCCGCATCGCTTCGGGGCACTTCGAGGCGGGGAACCATCCCCACACTCGAAGCCTACGGAGAACCGAGGGGAAGGTCACCTATTCGATGCATTCGTCGGCAACGGCGCTGCCCCGTGACCCGGTCGCGGGCGAATCAGGACACGCGCGCCTCACGCGACGGACGGGAGAACGGGTGGAAACGCAGGGCGCGCGACCGCGAGCGCGACGGCGCGCGCGTATGTCTCCGCAACCGAGATGCGACGCGACGCGAGACGTACGAACGTGAATTTCTTCGAGTCTCGACGATTTAGCGCCCCCTGTGTCGCGACGCGCTGCAAACGCTGACGATGGCCGCGTGTGCACGGACCACGCCGCGCCACGAAATCCTGCGTCCCTCGGACGGGTCGGTGCTCTAGGATCTCGGGGTGCGGTACTGCGAGATCTGCTGCGCGTCGTTCCAAGAGCGACGAACGTGCCCGCGCGATGGCATCCCCACGCGCGTCGACATCGGCGATCCGCTCGTGGGCGCGGTGCTCGGCGAGCGCTACCGCGTCCTCGATCGGATCGCCTCGGGCGGCATGGGCCACGTCTACCGCGCGGCGCATACGCGAATGGCCTGTGTCTTCGCGGTGAAGGTCCTCTATGGCGACCTCGCCTACGACGGCACGATGCGCGCGCGGTTCGAGCGCGAGGGGGAGGTCGCGAGCCTCCTCCAGAGCCGCTACATCGTGCGCGTCGTCGACTTCAGCCAGTCGGACTCCGGCCTCCTCTACCTCGCGATGGAGTACCTCGACGGCGAGACCTTGTTCGACACGGTCGAGCGACACGGCCCCCTCGCCCCCGCGCGCGCGCTCACCCTCGCGATGCAGGTCGCGATCGGCCTCGCCCACGCCCACGAGCGTGGGGTCGTTCACCGTGATTTGAAGGGCGAAAACGTGATCGTGGTCCGCGAGGACGACGACGAGATCCCCAAGATCCTCGACTTCGGGGTGGCGCGCTTGCGCACCCGCGACACCGAGCCCTCGGCGGGTCGCCCCGCCCTCACCGCTGCGCGCGACGTGCTCGGGACGCCCGCATACATGGCCCCCGAACAGTTCGCCGGCGGCGAGGTCGACGCGCGCGCCGATCTCTACGCGCTCGGGGTCATGCTCCACACGCTCGTGACCGGGCAGCTCCCGTTCGACTCGAGCAGCACGATCGACCTCATGCGCCAGCACCTCACCGAGCCGGCGCCGTCGCTCGTCTCCCGCGTAGGCTCGTCGCCCCTCGTCGAGGCGATGGAGCCGCTCCAGGCCAAGCTGCTCGCGAAGAAGCGCGACGATCGCTACGGCAACGCGCGCGACTTCATCGCCGACGCGCGCGCGATCCTCGAACATAGGCCACGGTCGCGCACCGAGATCTCCGACGTCAGCGCGCGTCGATCGGGTGCCTCGATCCGCGCCGCTGCGCCCGTGCCCTCCGTCGACGGGAGCCTCCTCGAGGCGATCCGTGGCGCCATCGTGTTGGGCGCACCAACGTACAATTCCGGAGATCATTCGGGATGTTACGAGATTTACCGCGGGGCCGCGATGGCCCAGATCGCGCGGACCAACCCGCCGCTCGGGCTCGCTGAACGCGCGCGCCTCGAGGTCGCCCTCGGCGACGCGGCGAAGGCACGAGGGCCCACCCTCGCGGCGTGGACCTTGCGCCACGCGTTCGACGATCTGACGACCGCAGTGACCGCGCCGACGCTGCCGCCACGAGATACCGCCGACGCTGCGATCGACGTGTTCCAAGCCGTGAGCGCGCGCGTCTATGCGCTCGGGCACGCCGACTGCGCGTACCGGTTCCATGGCGTGTTCGCGACGCTCTTGCGCGAGGGACTCACGCAGCTCGCGAGGCGCAGCGACGACGTGTCGCTCCTCGACGCGTGCCTGCGAGACCTCCACCACGCGAGCGCCGACACCGGGCCGACGCTGGTCGCCGAGGCCCTCGAACGCATCCGAGGGGAGCGCGCCGGGTCACGGCCGCGCGCCCTCGAGACGGGCCCTACCGTGGTTGGTCCTCCTCCGACGCGCGTGCCCGAGGTGGTGCGTCAAGCGATGCTCCGCGCCATCAAGGCGGGTGTGCCCGCGTACAACGCGGGCGATCACGCGACGTGCGCCCGCGAGTACCAGCGCACCGCCGAGGCGATCGTAGGCGAAACCAAGCGCAACAAGGACACCCAGGTCATCGCAGCGTGGCTCGATCCCATCACCACGCGCGCCAAGGCGGCTTCCCCACACGACGCCGCGTGGATGCTGCGTCATGCCTTCGACGCGCTCCTCGGACTACCCTGATCGATACAAATCCCCCCTTTCCTTTACCCTGGGAGTCTGCGGCGATAGAAGGGATCCGTGAGTGTCGTAGGCATCGATCTCGGGACCACCAACACGGTCGTGGCTTCCATGCGGTCTGGCCGCGTGCACGTCCTCGCGGACGAGTCAGGCCAGCGGCTCTTGCCGTCGGTCGTCTCGTTCCATCCTAACGGCGAAGCGCTCGTGGGCAATCCCGCGAAGGCACGACGGGCGATGGATCCGCGCAACACGGTTGCGAGCCACAAGCGCCTCCTCGGCCGCTCGTGGAACAGCCCCGAGATCGTGCAGGCGCGTACCCGCGTCCCGTACGAGCTTCGCGAAGGGCCGGCGCAGGGGCCCCTCGTGCACGCCCGCGGGAAGGACTACACGCTCCCCGAGATCAGCGCGTTCGTCCTGAAGCGCGCGAAGCAAATCGCCGAGACCGCCCTCGGCGAATCGATCATGCGCGCGGTCATCACGGTGCCCGCGCACTTCAACGAGCTGCAGCGCGCCTCCACGAAGGTGGCCGGTCGTGTCTCCGGGCTCGAGGTCCTCCGCATCCTCAACGAGCCCACCGCGGCCGCCCTCGCGTACGGGCTCGGTCGTGTCGGCAGCGAGCGCATCGCCGTCTACGACTTCGGTGGCGGCACGTTCGATTGCACCCTCCTCGACTTGAACAACAACGTGTTCGAGGTGCTCGCCACCGCCGGCGACACGTTCCTCGGCGGCGACGACATCGACGCGGCGATCGCCGAGCGGATGGCCGAGCGGCTCCTCAAGCAGCATCGCATCGACGCGAAGGCCGACGCAGGCACGTGGGAGCGCCTCCGCGCCGCAGCGGAAGAGCTGAAAATGACGCTCTCGACGCGCGATCAGTCGCAGGTCAAGGTGACCGACCTCGGCTACGGCGTGGGCGGCTCGTCGCTGTCGCTCGCCTTCGCGATGACCCGCGGCGAGCTCGATCAGCTCATCCAGCCGCTCGTCGAGCGCACCTTCCGCGTCACGCAAGACGCCCTCGCCCTCGCGCGCCTCACGCCCACGTCGTTCGACAAGGTCGTGCTCGTGGGCGGCAGCTCGCGCATCCCGCTCGTGCGGCGCCGCGTGGAGGCGTTCTTCGGCGCCCCGCCGATGGACCGCATCAACCCCGACGAGGTCGTGGCCATGGGCGCCGCGATCCAAGCCTCGGCCCTCACCGATGGCGCGGGAAAACGCCCCATTCCAGCGCCGCCTCCGGTTCCGTCGGCGAACCCGCACACCCTCCGCGGCCTGCAGGACGAAGAGTTCACGTCGACCCAAGTGCGGCCCCCTTCGTCGGCCTCCGCACCGCCCTATGCGAAGGGCTCGGCGCCGCCTCCGCTCGGCACTCACGACTCCAACCCGCCCTATGCGTCGTCGCGTTCGGCCCCTCCGCCGCTCGGGGGCGCGAACTCTGGTCCGCCCGCCTCTTCGCCGTCGCCACAGTCGGCGCGTTCTCTCGATCTCTCCGGCGCGATCCACGATCCGCGGCGCGACGACGAGCCGAGCATTCCCTCGTTCACTGGCGCGCCAGTGCCCCCTCACTCCGAGTTCTACGAGGCCGTCACCGGCGCCGTCCGACGCGACGAGGTCGAGGACTCCGAAGCCGACTGGGCCACCCCCGAGGAAGACGAGGCCACCCTCGCCGGCACCACCGGCTCCGGCGCCCCGCCCCCGCCGCTCGCCGCACAAACAGGCGAGTTTGGCACCCTCGACGAGCCCCCGTCGCTCGTCAGCTCGATCAGCGGCCAGGGCATGGCGAGGGTCCCCAGCTTCGACCTGGGCGACGCGAGCGCGCTTCCTGGCGGCGCGTTCGGCGAGGTCCGCGACCTCAGCTTGATCTCCACCTCGGGCATCTCCGGCATCTCGTCCGGGGGCCTCCCGACCGACTCCGAGTACGACACGAACGAGCAGCCCGCGCCGGTGCTCTCCATGAAGGGCGCGCCGCCACCGAGCATGCCCGAGGTGCCCTTCGGTCCGATGACCGAGTTCACTCCTCGGCCGGTGCAAAGCCCCGTTGTTCCGTCGAAGGCGCCCCCGAAGACCGCCCCGCTCGCGGCGCGGAAAGATCCGCGCGCGGAGCCGCTCGACCCGAAAAAGACAACCGATCCGTACGGGCCGTTCGCGCCGAACCGCACGAGCCCGATGCCGGGCGTGCCCACCACCGCGCAGGGCCAGAATCCGCACAAATCGACCGATCCTATGGGCGCCGCGCCGAAGCCCCACCGCACGACCGACCCGATGGGCGGGCGGCCGCACGGCGCGACGCAGCCCCTCCTCGCCGCGAACGCGCCCCCTCCGCAGGCGGTCATTCCTACGTCACGGCCGCCCGCGCTGCCGACACAGCAGGTCCCTGCCGACGCGTTTCGCTCCTCGCCGCCGCCAGCGGCCACGGTCGCGAGCGCACCCCCGCTCGGTATGGGCGTGGGCGTTGGCGCAGGTGTTGGCGCAGGCGGCGGCGCGAGCGCGTTCGCGGGTGCCTCTGGCGCGTACCCGGCGGCGGCGGGCTCGGGCCCCTTCCCCGCGCAACAATCGGGTGGGTTTCCGGCCGTAACTCCGGACTATCCCATGCAACATGCACAGATTCATGCACCGTCGGGAGGGCCACCGCCGCTGCCGGGACACGGCTCCACACAGCCGGTGATGAGCCACCTCGGGCAGGGCATGGGCTCGCCGATGGGACAGGGCATGCCAATGCAACCCCCGATGGGTCAGGGCATGCCGATGCAACCCCCGATGGGTCAGGGCATGCCGATGCAACCCCCGATGGGTCAGGGCATGCCGATGGGCATGCCGATGGGCCCGATGGGCATGCCGATGCCGCACATGCCGATGCAACCCCCGATGGGGATGCCGGTGCTCGTCGACGTGACACCGAGGGCGCTCGTGGTCGAGACGGCGGGGGGCTTTTGCGACACCGTCATCCCGCGCAACGCGAAGATCCCGTGCGAGCGCACCCGCAAGTTCTCGACCGGCCGCGACATGCAGACCACCGTCCGTGTGCGCGTCGGCCAGGGAGAAAACCCTGTATTCGCGCAGAATACGTTCCTCGGCGAGGTGGAGCTCAGCGGCCTTCGCCCCGCTGGACGCGGTGAGGTCACCGTCGCGGTGACGTTCGAGCTCGACGCCGACGGCACGCTCAAGGTGCGCGCCGCCGATGGCCAAACCGGGCACGAAGCACGCGCGACACTTCGCCTCCTCGGCGTGGCCGACGAAGAATCGGTCGTCGACATGATTCAGCGCATGGGCGATCCCATGCCAAATATGAGAGTCTGACCTCCGAATGGACGCTGAGGCTCTGGCCGGCTGGCTCGCCGTGCTCGACAAGCTCTCGTATTACGACATCCTCGGGGTCGGTACGCGGGCCGCGCACGACGACCTGCGACGCGCGTTCCACGTGTTCGCGAGCACCTTCCATCCCGACGCCCACCACGCGCGCTCCCCGGAAGAACGACGCGCCGTCGACACGATCTTCAAGCGCGGCGCGGAGGCGTTCCGGGTGCTCTCCGAGCCTCACCTCCGCGCGCAGTACGACCAAGCGCTCACCCTCGTGACCGACCAGGGCAGCGCACGCGCCGCCGTCGCGACCCGCACCGTCGCCACGTCCGCCAGCATCGCTCCTGCTCCCACCCGTCTCATCGACTCGGTGCGGTCCCCCGGCGCGCGACCGTTCGTGCTCCGCGCGGAGGAGCTCGCTCGCAAAGGCGATTTCAAGCAGGCGAAGCTCCAGCTCACGATGGCGCTCCACATGGAACGCGGCAACGCGCGGCTCGAAGCCTTCGCGAACGAGCTCGACGCAGGCTCGAAGAAACAAGCCGTCGACGAGAAGAAGAACTGGAAGAAGTGAACGGCTCGGGGCCTTCGCTGCTTCGGTAAGTGCTTCACGAGCTCGATCGCCGCTGCGGCCCGGACCTCGTTTCCAGCGCCGGCGGAGACGTCGCGGCGATCACCTCGCCACGATCAGCTCGCGAGGGAGACGCCGTCACGGACGGTGCGCGCGAGCTCGCTCGACATACGACGGAGCGCAGCGAGAGAGCCCTCGAGGGCGCCGGAGACCTCCGCCAGCTCGCGCTCGAGCTCGTCGTTCTTCGCGTCGAGCTGCTTCTGCAACGCCTCGACTTGATAGCCCAAATCGGCCACCACGATCGCCATCCGCTCTTCTTCGGCGACGAGCGCTTGTGACTCCCACGCGCGGCCCTCGGGGGAGAGAACGCTCTCGGGACCGCCGCTGCCCTCCATGCCGGAGCGACGCGCACGTACCGCCTCGAGGTGCGCGCGCTCACGCGAGCGATCACGAAGGAGCACGTCGATCGCGTGACCGAGGTTGGCGCGGAACTCGCGCGCCCGCGCGTCGATGCGATCGACCCGCGACTGCAGCTCCGCGACCGCGCGTGACGAGCGCTCCACCCGCGGGATCATCTCCCCCGCCATGACGGCGAGGTCGGCCGCCTTCGCGGCGCGATCGAGGTCGTCGGCGGTGCCGCGGCGCCGGGCCTCGCCGATGCGGGCCTCGAGCTCGGCGAGCGCGGTGCGCCATTTGGTCGCCATCTCCGGAGTCGCGAGGTGCGGGAGCCGAGGCATCATGTGCCCTCCGCGCGAGGCTTCGTCCGCCGTCGACGGCACTTGGGAGCGCACGTGCGACGCGATCTGCGACGAGTCCCTCGAGAGGGACGACCCTTGGAAGTCCCGCTCGAGCGACGAGGATCGCGACGACCCTCGGAAGTCGCTGTCGTGGGACGCGACCTCGGCGACGCGGATGTTCGTCGGGCCCTCTTCCGAGATCGCGCCCGACGGCACGCTCGCCACGATCGTCTCCTGCGGCGGGTGCTGCGGGACGGGGCTCGACGTGATCGCGATCGCGGGGAGCGACGTCGACGAAATGCCCCCCGAGCGGCGCAGGATATCGACGAGCACGTCGTGCACGACGAAGGCGTCCGCGGGTCGTTCGTCGGCCCGGCGGGCGAGCATCGAGAGCAGGAGCGACTCGAGCCCGACCGGCAAAATTCCTACCCGCTGGCTCGGCGGGATGGGCGCGTGGGTGATCGGCTTGAGCAGCAAATCGGCCTGCCCTTCCCACTCGTACGGCAACGTGCCGGTGATCATCTCGTAGAGCACCACGCCGAGGGAATAGAGGTCGGCGCGTTCGTCGGAGGGGATGCCCTCGACGTACTCGGGCGCGATGTACCCCGGGGTGCCGAAGAGCTGCTCGGAGAACGTAAGGCTCGGCATGTCCATGATCTTGGCGATGCCGAAGTCGGTGAGCTTCACGATGTCGCGCCCCGCGTCGTCGCGGAGGATGAGCACGTTCTCGGGCTTGAGGTCGCGGTGCACGATCCCCATTTGGTGGGCCCGGGCGAGCGCGCTCGCCATTTGGATCCCGATCCGCGCGGCGCGTTGCCAATCGAACCGACCGCGCTGGACGTGGGCGTGGAGCGAGTCGCCCTCCACGTATTCCATCACCAAGTAGGCGACCCCATCGGCCTCGCCAACATCGCTAATTTCAACGATATTTCGATGATTTATGCGATTGACGGCCCGCGCCTCGCGCAAAAATCGTTCGCGGTGGGACGGGTTGAGCCCGAGCTCCTTGCGGAGGATCTTGAGCGCGCTCAGGCGGTCGATGATGATGTGACGTGCGAGGTACACGCTCGACATCCCGCCGAGCCCGAGGCGCTTGATGAGGCGATAGCGCGAGGCGATCGTTCGGCCCAGGTAGCGGTCGTTGCTCTTTTCGAGCGTGGCGCCGTCGTAGGGACAAAACCCCGCGTCGTCGGGGAGGAGCTCGGAGCAGCGAGGGCAGATCTTCATCGGGCGAGCACGCCGCTCGAGCAAACCGCGCCCCAACTTGGGTGGTCGCCGAGCACGGCCGAGAGGGTACCAAGGACGCTCGCGCACGTTAAGCTTCCTGCCCGCGACCGAGACGACGACGGCCAGCGCGGCGCTCCGCGGGCGCTTTTTGCGTTGGATCCCGCGTCATTGCGACGACGAGCTCGAGCGCGGAGAGCGCGTCCGCTCAGACGGGCACCGGGCCGCCGAAGAGCCCGAAGAAGCGGAGAGCCCACAAGGCGGTCGCGAACAAGAGAACGCCGACGAACGCGCGTAGCATCGCTCGCACCAACGGGTGCGCGTCGAACGCGCGCACGTGACCATCGCGGCCCGCGACATGAACGAGCCGAATCGCGAAGCCGCCTACGAGCGCGACGAGGAGCGGCGCAGCGGGGTTCAAGAGCGCGCCGTGGAGATCACCCGCCACGAGCGCGAGCGTGGAGCGCGTAGCGCCGCACGTGGGGCACGGGATGTGGAACATCGACGCCATCGGGCAGCGCAGCACCCCGTTCGCGATCACGGCGGCGTACGCAAAAATCGCGAACGACGTGGCACAAAGCGCGAGCACGCGGCGCACGAGCGGAGGGGGCGCTTCGGTGAGCGCTGGGTGGGTTTCCGCGTTCGGCGCGGCCTGCTCGTTTCCCTTGGGCATCGTGAGGAGTTATGCAATCCTTGCAGAATTCGCGGGCTCCTGGCCAGCGATAGGCTCCGATTCACGACTTCGCGAGGAGAGTAAACGCCCATGATGGTGACCGATCCCACGACCGCAAACTCAATCGTTCACGCCGCGGGCGGGTACGGGCCTCCGGGTGGCATGCCTCCTGGTGGAGGCTACGGTGGCCCGCCTCCTGGTGGTGGTGGTCCCCCCGGCTTCGGTGGTCCGCCCCCCGGCGGCGGCGGCTACGGCGGCCCCCCTCCTGGTGGTGGTGGTCCCCCCGGCTTCGGTG
>JAAFHV010000093.1 GCA_013297655.1 Myxococcales bacterium
CCGGCCGAGATCCACCGCTACACCGTCGCCTCCGGGAAGGACGAGCTCGTCGACCGCGACGCCTTCGGGGCGACCGATTTTGCCGTCGACGACTCGTTCGCGTACTGGACGGAGCCAGGGGAGAGCCCCGACTACGCAAACGGCCGCGTTCGCCGCGTCGCGCACGACAGCAAAGTAGCGGAGGAGGTCGCGGTCGCGATTCCCTATCCCGTCGCGCTCGCCGTCGAAGGCAATCACGTTTATGTCGCGTCGGCCGGTACCGTGAAGAGCTCGTTCGGCGACGGGAAAATCCTGAAGCTCACGATCTCGAACCGCTGAGCGCGGGACCGTGGCTCTAGGACACTGACATGCTGTCCGCCAGCGCCCCGAAAGCGCGCGTCGGCCTGCCCCTCGATCACCTCGGATAGAGGAGATCGAGAGAACAGCGGAGACACCGACGTGGCGGTATCGCATGCAAGATGCACGCGATACCGAGTCGTGATCAGACCCGCAGCTTACGCGGGCGGTAAGCCTGTGCCGCGTTCGGGGGGAGGGCCACGCCGTAACCGCGGAGCTGGTTCGCGCGGCCGACGACGACGGCGCCCTCGAGCAGGTTCAAGGCGATTTGCACGGTGGTGCGCTCGCTCGGATCTTCGAGGAACGAGCCTTTCACCCACGCGTTGAACGCGCCCATCGCGGGGCCGCACCAGATTTGATAATCGGCGCGGCGGGTCGGCTCGCCCTCGATCGCCCAGCGGCTCGACTTGCCGAGGTACCAGCGAAACACGAGCGCCATCTTGTGCTTGGGATCCGCTTCTGCCGCGCTCACCTGCGACGGATCGCGGTGCTGCCAGAAGGCGCGCGTCTCCTCCCACACGGCCTCGATCGACGCGCCGAGGAGGCGCTTCTCTACCTTGTCGCGAACGGTGGCGGGGAGCGACTCGAGGCTCTCGTAGGTGCGGTAGATCTCGTAAAGGCCATTCGCGCGATTGGGGAACATGGTGCCGCGCTTGAGCACTTGCAGCTTCACCCCGAGCTCGAACATGTCGGCGGCGGCGGCCATCGCGACGTCTGCGATTTGTGCGTCGGCGAGCATCTTTTTGCCGGCTTCGGAGAGGCCCGCTTCGATCGCGCCCTGGTTCACGGTGCCGGTGACGACGAACGCGGCGCCGAGCGCGAACGCGGCCGCGACGGCGGTGGGAGTGCCGAGCCCGCCCGCCGCGCCGACCCGAATCGACTCTTCGTAACCGTATTGCCGAGTGAGCTCGTCGCGGAGCCCGCAGATGAGCGGAAAGAGCGCGACCAACGTTTGATTGTCGGTGTGGCCGCCGCTGTCGCCCTCGACGGTGATGTCGCCCGCGACTGGCAAACGCGCCGCGAGCTCGGCCTCGGCGTGGGTCAGCTTTCCCTCGTCGACGAGCGCGCGGAGCATGTCGGCGGGGGGCGGCGACATGAACTGGGCCGCCACTTCGGGGCGTGAGATCTTGGCGAACACGTGGTGCTTGCGGACGACGCGCCCGCTCGCGTCGCGGTGAAGGCCCGAGGCCGCGATTCGCACGACCGAAGGCTGAATCGCCATGAACGCCGAGGCAGACACGTTCTTCACGCCGCGGCGAATCAAGAGCTCGGCGACACGATCTTCGAGCTCCGGCTCGGCGGGCGAGTGAATCAGGTTCACGCCATAGGGCGCGTCGCCGATCTGCGCCTCCAGCTCGTCGAGCGAGCGCTCGACCCGCTCGTACGAGAGGCCCGCCGCCCCGAAGAAGCCGAGCATGTTCGCGCGCGCCATCGCGACGCACATCGCGACCGTCGCGATGCCGTTCGCCATCTCGCCGGCGACATAGGGGAAACGAACGCCGTGCGCTTCGTTGAAGGCACGATCGCCGAGCCACTCCGGATACGAAGGGGGGAGAGTGGCGAGGAGCGCGTAATCGCCGGGGCCGTGCTGGCTCACCGGCAAGAGCTCACCCCCCACCGCGAGACCCACGCGCGAGGTGCCGGGCTCGAACACCACGTGCACCGGCTCGCGCACGCGGTGAAGCACGGAGAGCAGATCTTCCGGCGAAAAAGCGGGGGCCGAGCCAGGGCGATAGGTGCCGACGGAGGGGAGCTGAGACATCGGACTCGGGGCTAGCACACTCGCAAGGAAGATGGGTGTCAGCGGAACGTCACCGCGCCCGAAATGCGTGCGATCTACACGGATGCGCGCATCGGCGCGTCCACCCGTCGTCGCGCGTACCCTGCACCTATCGATCGCGCGATCAGGCGGGCGCGATGGCGGTCGGCGCGTCGGTGGGGTGGGCCGCGGCGAGCGCGGGGCTGCTCGGCGGCGGGAATCGCTTCGGCGCGGGGTACACCGGCAGCTCTTTGGTGGCGTCGAAGCGGGTGCGGAGCACGAGCGCCTCGGCGGTGATCTCGTGGAAGAGCATGACCTCCGCGACGATGCCCCCGCCGGACGACGCGCGCGAGGTGCGCACGGTGAGCGTCACGTCGTTCGGATCCACCTCGCCGTCGCGCTCGAAGTCGATGTCGAGGGTGAGCTCGACCGGCGGGCGTACGTCGAGCCCGAGCCACTCGATCGCGGCGTCGATCGCGACGATGAGCGCCTCCAGATCCGAGAAGCGCGACTCGCGTTCGTGCTCGACGGCGGGGATGGCACCCACCGATCCCTGCGAGAGCGAGAGCACCAAGGTGCGCGCGGTGACGCTGCACGGCGCGCCGGTGGTGTGCACCGCCACCCGTCGCATCGCGCCGAGCCCGTGGACCTCCGCCGCGACCTGGTGCGCGATGTGATCGAAGGGGAAGAAGAAGAACGTCGGCACGTCGACGACGCGGAACGTGGGCAGCGCGCTCACGGCCACGGGGGGTGGCTCGGGCGCGAGCTCCGGGACGGCGGCGAGCAAGACGGCGCGCCGTCGCACACGCGAGGCGTCGTCGGCGTTCGCGGAGGAGGGGGCCTCTGCCGTCTGAGACCAAGCGTCGTCGGGCGACGAATCGTCGTCGCGCGCGGTCGCGGTGCGCAGACCAGAGCCGAGAGCGGTGACCGAGAGAGGATCGAGAGACTGCGGGTGATGCATCGTGAAAAAGCGAGGACCGTAAAGCTAAGCGCGTGCGTACCCGGAGGTGGCGCGAGGGCAGAGAGCCCCGGCCTTCGCAGTCGCGCCCCGCAAATGGTCAATCACCGGATCGCCGTTCGCGGTCGTGGCTCCGGGCACCGCGCCGACGCCCGCCGCGCCGAGCGTAGTGCGCTCGGCGAAAGGGTCGCGACGTGAGGTGGCCGGGAAGAACAACGGCGCGGAACCTAGTCCATGGTCCGCCTCCGTGGCCACTCCCACGAACACGCCCTTTGGTGATTTCACGCGGAGTTTTCCAGGCGTTCGCAGACCGACAAAGGCTTACATGGTGCGATGTTGCCGTGTCCACCGGGCATGCGGATCGGCGCGGCGACGGCAGCGCCGCACCGAGCGATGGCCGTGCTCGATAGCGCTCGCTGGATTCGGCGAGTCCGTACGTGACAGCGCGTGAATAAGGCGCGGCGGCGCTCGTCCGAGGCAGCGCAATGGTGGCTTTCCCATGTCGCGCGCTCTCCCTCTCGTGCTCGAGATCCCGCGCCGCGCCCTCGCGCGTCGCGACCTCGTGCCTACTCTCGTCGCGCGCGCGATAGCTCCGAGCCGCGCGCACGCGGCGTTCGTCACGTCCGTGTTCCACCTCTCCGAGGACGAGCTCGCCTTCGCCCGCGCGCTCCTCGAACGGAGCACGCGGTATCACCTCTTTCGCGCGAATCAGCGCGCATTTTGCGGCGATTTCGTGGTCGTCGACTGCAGCCCTCCGCGTCCACGCGATCGCCGCGCGGTGGTCCTCGACCTGAAGCTCGGCGCGAGGGCCAAGGTCGGCGGAGGTGGCGCCGGGGCACAGCTTCGCCACGCCTCGGAGGCCGTGCGCGAGGTCGCGCGGGTCTCTGGCAGCGTCGAGGTCGACGCGCCGTTCTCGCTCCTCACGGGATCACGCGAGGCCGTTCTCGCGCTCCTCACCGAGCTCCCCCGCGCCGAGGGCGGCGCACTCGCACGTTCGTGAGCCAGGTTGCGCGGTCGAGATCCGTGTCGTAGAGGAAGGCCACCATGTTCTTCGTTTTCCCGAACCGCGTCGGCTGATCGAGGGCGCGCTGCAAAAGCGCGTAGCCGACGCCACTCGTTAGGTTTCGTTCGGTTCGTTCGAGCGCCAAGGCGCGCTCGGGGACCGATGCCGCGCGCATGCGTGCGCGCCAGGAGAACGTCATGGAACGCACGATGGGCGAGGTGGCCAAGCGCCGCCTCGACGAATCGATCCGTCTCGCGCGCGGGACGATCGAAGGACACGCGCTCGCTTCGTACGAGCGTTTGCTCGCCGCGGTGTGGTCACGCTCGGATTTGCTCTCGCGCCGATACCGCTGTGGGCCGGCGGTGAACGTCGCGCTCGTCGCGCTGGCGATGAAATCGGCTTGTTTTCTGCGTGATCCAGAGAGCTTCGTTCCCTCCGGAGCGTCGCCCCACGAGGTGCTCGCGTCGCTCGCGGAGCACCTCCTCGCCGACTTCCCGATGCCGAAGCCGATGACCTCGGCGTGGGTCGAGGGCGAGCTCGGCGAGAGCCTGCCGTCGCACGAGTGGTACGTGCGGCTCGGTCGCGGAGAGAGCGTGCGTCGGATCGGGATCCCCCTCACGCTCACGCGCGCGATGGCGCACCTCTTCACGCAGGCGCCGCGCCACCTCACGGTGATCGAGGCGCTTCGTTGGGCGGAGGTGACCGCCCTCGGAGGCACGGACGCGCTCGTCGCCGCAGTGCTCGCGAGCCGTCTCGGCCGCTCTCTCGAGCACGGAGAGCTCTTGCGGCCGCTGCTCGAGCTCTTCGTTCGTCTCGAGGTCGATCCGGAGCACGTGGGGCCGATCGTCGACTACGTGCGCGCGATCAAGCTCGAGTGGCGAGAGGGCTTTCGCGACGACGGCTCGTTCGGACCGTTGCCGCCGCCGGAGCCCGAGCTCGATCTTCGAGGGCGCACCCTCGCGTCGCTGCTTCGTCGTGTCGACGCGTGGCACCTCGCCCTCGGGCGCGCCCCCCTCGCCGACACCACCTGGCGGCCTTCGCGTTATGCCCCTCTCCGAGTCGAGGAGCGCCGGCCACTTCCGCGTCGGGACGAGCACGACAACGCCCACGCCCGCGGCGACGACGAGCCCCGCCACGAGCTCCGCATCTTCACGATCACGGAGGTGCTCTCGAGCTACGAGCTCGCGCGCGAGGGCCGCGAAATGCGCCATTGTGTCGCGACCTACGTCGGCGAGTGCGTCGCCGGCCGCGCGTCGATCTGGTCGTTGCGGATGGAGTCCAAAGAGGGAATGCGGAGGCTCCTCACGATCGAGATCGATCCGCGCGCGGGGCGAATGCGGCAAGCGCGGCGCAAGTGCAACGCGAGGGCGGGAGAAAAGGAGCGCGCCCTCGTGACGGAGTGGGCCGCTCGCGAGGGCGTGGTCATCCCGGCGCGGGCCGTGCTTTGAGCGCCCTCAACCCTCGATCGTCTGGCCTCGATCAGTAAATCAACGGTGCCGTCAAGGCGAGGGCGACGCCGGGGTCATCGCTCGATATGCCTCGTCGTGCACCGCGACGACACGTTTTCGAAACCAAGTGAATGCCGGATCGGCGTGCGACCTTGCGTGCCAAACGAGGTGGACGTCGAAGCTCGGCATCGGAAAGGGCAACGCGTGAGCTCGCACCGGCAATATGCCTTCGAAGCTCGATAGGAGCCTCATCCCGTGCGTAAGGAGGAGTCGACTTTCCGATACCAGGTGGGGTCCGAGCAAGAGCTCCGGGATGCGCACGGCGACCCGCCTCGAGTGGCCGAGCGCGGCGAGCGCGGCGTCGACGGGACTGCCCGGACGCCCACGCGGCGAGACGAGGATATGGCCGCACGCGAGGTATGCGTCGAGCGAAAGGCCTTCTTTGCCCGCAGCTTCGTGATCCCGGTGCGCGAGGACCTTCAGCTCTTCTTTGAAGAGGACCTTTCGATGGACCTCCGGTGAGCTCCCCACGTAGCGCCCGACCATGAGATCGACGCGGCCGCTGGCGAGAGCGTCGTCGGTGTCGACGGGGAGGCGTCCGACGACGACCTCGATGCCCGGCGCTTCGCGTTCGAGCAGCGCGAGAAGGCTTGGGAGGACCATTTTTGCGCCGAAATCGGTCGTCGCGACCTTGTACGTCGCGCTCGCGCTACGTGGGGAGAAGGCGCCCTTTGCCCCTAGCGCTTTGTCCAGCAGCGAGAGTGCTTCGCGGACGTGGCCGCCGAGCGTCTCCGCGAATGGAGTCGGCACGAGGCCTCGCGGCGTGCGGACGAACAATGGGTCACCGAGGGTCGTCCGAAGTCGCGTGAGCGCGTGGCTGGCGGCCGATGGTGTCATCGCGAGCGCCGCCGCCGAGCGAGCGACGCTGCGTGTCTCGACGAGCTTCTCGAAGAGCACGAGGAGGTTCAGGTCGAGAGCACGGAGGTGGTCCTTGGCCATTTTCCTGAGCTTACGGTCGCGACGTGGGGCGGGATAGCTCGCGCGACTCTCTCGCACCACGTCGTGAAGCGGCTTCACGGAGCATCGGAAGAACGCTCACGACCGCCCCCGTGCGTCGGGCCTTAGGGTTCTCGTGTCGCCGGCACGACGTCGGTCGAACCGAAAGGACTCCCTTGAAAACCACCGCATTTTTCGCGAGCTTTTTCACCTCTGCCCTGATGGCGGTCTTCGTTGCCGGCTGCTCGGACGATTCCACGCCGGGCGTGGGGACCCCGTCGCCGAGCGCTTCCGCCCCCTCGCCGACTCCCACGTCGCCGGAGAGCCGTCCCGATGCGTCGGTAGCTCCCGTGGGCGACGCGTCGGTGTCACCTTCCAAGCCGAACCTGGCGGGCACGTGGCGCACGGGTTGCGCGCCTCAGCAAAATGGCACCCAAACGATCTACACCGTGAGCGAAGTGTCCGAGAAGGCGGGAACGCCGCGGTTTACCTTCACCGCATTCGGTGACGCGGCGTGCACCGTAAAGCTCTTCTCGCTCGGCAACGAGAATCGTCGGACCCTCGGCAGTCCCGTGCCAGAGGCGCCAGGAGCGTTCGAGCTCGACGTGAGCTTCACGAAGCTCTTCGCCGTCGCGCATTCTCCCGAAGCCGCCGCGCAGCTTCGGTCGGCCTCCTGCGGAACGGGAGATTTCGTCGTCGATCAGGAGAAGGACGTGACACAAACCGGGTGTCTGTTTTTCGAACCGATCAGCGCATGCCCAGCCGACTACGACATCGTCAAAGTCGAAGGCGACAAGCTCTACAACGGAGCTCGCGCAGGGAATCAGTGCGTGGTGGCGGGCCGGCCAAAGACCTTGAACGCTTACTTCTTCGCGAAAGTGCAGTGACCGCGAAAGGCGGGCGCCGGCCCGGGCGGAAGCCGGTTTCCCGCGTCGGGGAGCGCGCAGCGAGGTGGGGGGCATGACGACGGGCCAGGCCGGCCGGGTCGCCGTCCCCGGAGACGAGCCTACCGTCCGCGCGCTCAACCCTCGATCGTCACCGTTTGACTCACGCTGCCGACACGACAGCTCCCGACCTCGATCTCGAGCGTGCCCGCGCCGCGCACCACGTACCGCAGCGTGGCGGTGCCGGTATTTCCGCGGCTGCGCTGGTGATAGAGCGCCCCCGAGCCGTCGTGGAGGCCGCGCCCCCAGCCATCCAAATGGCCTATCTCGCGGTGCCCCTCGTGGGCATTCAGGAGCTCTGCCCCGGTGCACGTCATGTCGGCGTGGAGCGCCTCGTTCGTCTCGATGTCACGCGCCGACGAGAGCACGTAGGTAGGCAAATACCCCACGTTTTGCACCGTGATCGTCACCTCTGTGAGACCGGGCGAGAGGCGCACGATGCGGGTCTCACCGAACACCACCCGCGGCGCGAGCGAGGCCACGCGCGAGAACGCGCGGCTCTGCGCCTCGCACACCTCCGGCAAGATCTCGTAGGGCGGGTTCCACAAACCGACGCGCGGGTCCACTCCGCCCACCTCGACTGGCCCGAGCTGAGGGTGCGTGACGGCGCGCCACGGGCGCACGACGCGGCTCTGGTTGTGCTCCGCGTCCCACTTCCCGAGGGCGAGCATCTCGGGTCGTCCGAGCTCCGAATAGGCGTCCACGAAGCGCTTTTTTCGCGGCATCCCGATGCGCTTGAAAAGATCCCAGAGCTCCACCACGTAGGCGATCGCTCCTCGCTGATGATACGCGTAATCGCTGAGATCGCCGTGGAGGGGCTTGTCTGGCTCGTAGGTGAACTCCTCGAAACCGGACACCATCGGATAGCCTGTGATCTCCTCCGACCAGGCGCCGATCTGTTTGAAGAGGGCGAGGTCGTTCGGGTCCATTTTGACGTCGGCCTTGTGGCCGAGCGGGCGGATGAACACGCCTCCGAAGGTGTGCCCGTTGAGCCAGGCGAAGATCTCCGGGTGGCGCGTGGTGTGCTCCACGATCGCGCGCGCCTCCGGCTCGGAGAGGGGGAACGCGCCGGCGCCCGCCTGCTCGTGCGGCGGTGCCCACGACCACGGGAAATTCCGGTTGAGATCGGTTTGGTTGTCGGAGAGAAAATGGGGAGTCGGGATCGAGCTGCCATCGAAGTGCTCAATCCGACCTTCGGGGTAAATCTTGTAGAAGGGTCCCTCGTCCGCGATTTGGCGCGGCAGCATGAGGCCCGCCACCTCGGGGCTCTCCACGTACTCGCCGCCCGGATCTTTGACCCGCATGAGGAGCGCGAGGCCGTCGCCGTCCACGTCCTCCGAGATCCAGCGCGGGTGGCTCTTCTTGGGCCTCTCGTCGCGCGGAACCGAACGCACGTAGCGCCCGGTGGTGAGCACCGCTTCGGCGCCATCGGGGGATATTCGCGGGAGCACCATCCACAGCACCTCGCGGAGGGCGGCGCAGGCCACCTTCGGCAAGTCGCGGAAGGTTCCGTGTGGGCTCGCGTGGAAGGCGATCGCGTCCTCTGCCATCGCGAGGGCCATGCTCGAGCCGGCGAGCTCGCTCGCGTGCATGTTGCCGTCGACCCAAACGGTGGGCCGGCACCGATCCGGATCGTGGCCAATCGTGACGACCCACAAATCGCGCCCTTCCGGCGTTTTCCCGATCGACACGAGCCGCACGATCTGCGGGAACGCCTCGGCCCAGGCGCGTAGCTGTGCGGTCAGCGTTTCGTAGTCGAGGTACGTGGATCGAAACCCGCGGGAGAGCTCTTCGAGTCGCCGAGTGACGTCGCTCATGATCGCGCACGATAGCGCGGTTTCATCGCCCGCCGCGGGCTCAAGTGGCGGGGCGCAAACCCCAGGCGGCGACAAAAACCGCTCCCCAGCCGACCAAGAAGGCGAGCCCACCGAGGGGGGTGATCTGCCCGAGCGCACGAACGCCGGTGAGCGTCATCGTGTAGAGGCTACCGCTGAAGAGCACCGCCCCGACGATGAACGCGATCGCCGCGACCTTCACCGCGGGAGAGGTGGTGCGGGTGGCGAGGTACGCGACGAGGCCGAGCGCGAGCGCGTGTATCGCTTGGTAGTGCGCGGCGGTGCTCCACCACTCGAGCCGCTTCGCGCCATCGGCGAGAGGCTCGAGGCGTGCCTTGAGCCCGTGGGCGCCGAACGCGCCGAGGGCGACCGCGAGAAACCCGAGGGTGGACGAGGCCAAGAGAGCGAAACGTTCCATCGCGGCCCACCATAGTCCAAACCCGATCCCCGTGCGCGTGACGGCGGGCGACCCAAATCGCGACACCTCTGACCTTTTGACCCTTGGAATCGTTGAGGAATTCGTCGCGATGAGGCTCGATCCAAATGGCCTCCAAATGGGCGCTTCGGGGGTGAAGCAGGGCGCGGGCACCCGAGTCTCACGCGCCATGAAAAAAATCCACGCGGTCCTCTTCGGTGTCACGGCTCTCGCTCTCGCGTCCACCGCGTTCGCGGACAACTGCAAGACTCCGAAGGTGAAGGTCGTCAACGACAAGTCGACGACCATCAAGGTCTCCAAGATTCAATACTTCGACGGCTGCGACAACAAGTGGCGCACCGAGGACGTGACGGCACGCGAGATTTCGGCGGGCGGCAACTTCACGTTCACCGACAACCTCGAGTACGTCGGCAACTGCCGCGTCTCCAAGTTCAAGCTCTACCGCGCGGTTCGCCAGTCCACAGGATCGGCCTACGGCTCGTACGAGTGGGGCGGCGAGCTGGTGCCCGATCAGGGCGCGAACCAGGTGTGCAACACGAACGTGACCTACACGATCCACGCCCACGACTGACCCGCGATCGAGGGGAGAACCAGCTCGTCGGCGCGTGGGGGGCCCTGTCTCGTTCGAGGCGGGGCCCGCGTACGCGCGCTCGCGCTTGAATGCTCGTCGGTGCGCGTGTTAGCCCATTCGAAGGATGGGAGAGAGCGCGACAACGACCCGTCTCGTTCGGCGAATCTCCGCCGAGGGGCCGGTCGAGTGGTATTCCGCGAGGACGGAAGCGGGGCGCGCTTGTCTCTACGTTCGCGCGCGCCACGCGTCGTCGCTCGTGAACGCTGTGCGGGCTCACGCCACGGTGGACGCCGCCGAGTGCCCGCGACTCTTGGCCCACGCGCTCGACGACGAAACGCCTTGGATGACGCTCGACTGTGATCCCGTCGGCTCGCTCGAGGATCTCGCGAGCTTGTGGCCGAAATACAGCCTCCCCTATGCGCAGGCGATCGTCGTCACGCACACCCTCGCGCGTGTGCTCGCGGCTGCGCATCGGCGAGGCGAGCTCCTCGGTGCTCTCTCGCCATCGCAGGTCCTCGTCGATCGCGCGGGCCGGCTCTCCGTGATTGGCCTCGGGTTCGACGACGCGGCGTGGGGGCCGCGCGCCTTTCGATCGGCGCGTGTCGCGATGGGTGAAGCGCCGTGCCCCTCGAGCGACGTGAACGCGTCGCTGCTCTTCCTGCGCGCGCACATTCCTTGGGTCACGGGGATGCCGGCCGCGCTCGCCCGCATTCTGCAAGGCGATCCCGGGCCGCTCGAGCGCACCTTCGCGAAGGGGCTCTTCGGGGCAGTGAACCAGACCGCCACCATCGACGGGATCGCGGGGCTTCGCGCGATCGAACGCTTTTGGTCGTTCTTGGGGGTGAGTCCCGATCGCGAGGGCATGGCGCATCGGCTTCGAGGGACGTTCGAGGAAGCGCAGGTTCGCCTCGCGGTGGCGCGTGATGTCTCGTGGATGGCGGTCGATGGCGGGAGTCGGCACGATCTCGTGCGACGGGAGCCGGTGCGCCGCGTGCTGCGCGCGCTCATCTCGGCGCAGGGCACGAGCCTCACGGTGGACGACTTGGTGCAGCGGGCTTGGCCGGGTGAGATGCTGGTCGGCTCGTCCGGCGCCGATCGTCTCTACGTCGCGATCTCCACGCTACGAAAGCTCGATCTCCGCGCCGCGATCGTTCGTGAGCCTACGGGATATGCCCTCCGCGCTGCGGTCGCGTACCACGAGCCTTGAGCCGCCGCCCGCGCCCGATTCGGTAAACGGCGAGAGGCGCGCCGGGGTTATGGGCGTGCCTCTCTCCGGAATTCAATCTTTGGATACGTGGCGCCTGCGCCGTGCGATCAGCGAGGCGTGGGAGCGCCGCAACACTCGACTTTGCCGGAGGTTACGCCGCCGGGGCAGCTTCCTCCGATATGCACCGAGCTCACGCTGCGGCCGGTCGCCGCGCACGCACCCTGGGCGATAGGTCCGATGTCGCCGTACGGGATGCACGAGCCGTCGCCGAACGTCGCGTACGAGCACGCGGGCGTGGGTGGGATTGTCGTCGGCACCGAGGTGGGAACCGGCGGATAACCGGGATAGCCAGGGTCGGGCTTCGGCGGCTCGCCGGGGTCGTTCGGCGGGACCGGCAACGGGAGATCGCTCGCCTCGCAACACGTGATCGTGCAGCGGCCGGACGAGTCGCCGAACACGCCCGCGAGCTCCGCTCCGGCGCCTTGGCAGATCGCGTACGCCTGCGCTTTTGCCTTGTCCGGCGCGTCGCGACAGATCGTGCCGATGTCGGCGCTGAAGCAGGTTCCACCCGGGTTTCCCGGCGACGTGCTCGGCGGCGAGCCCGTCGGCGCCGCGGGATCGATGCCCGGGATAGGCACCCTTCCCGTGCTGGTCCCGCTCGGGGCCGCGGGGTCATCCGAGCCGTCGCCCGGAACGCCGGCGACCTTCCCGGAGCAGGCCCCGAGCGTGATGGCTCCCATGAGTGTGCATAGTGCAATAATTCGCGAACGCATCGATCGGTCCCCTTCTGTTTCGCGCCTCGAGTCTCGAGTCTCGCTAGCTACGTAAGGGGCGCGCGGCGGGAATTCGGGTGAAACAAAAATCAAAAGGGGAGCGAAGAGCACGGCGAGCCACCCGCCGCCACCATGCCCACGAGGCCGTACGTGACACGCTCCGAGGGCAACGTGAGCTTCGGATCGAGCCAATGAATCGCCGCCTCGGCGACGAGGGCGGGCGCGGAAGGGGTGAGGGCGATGCCCACGATCGTGTCGTCGGCTGGCGCTTGAAGATTGACGGGATAGGCCGCGCCCAGAGATGCGTCGCCGACGTGGAGCTCGTAGATCACCGGCTTTACCTTGCCGCTGAGGGCAAAGAGCCTCCCGTCGATCGTGCCGGTGAGGCCGGTAACCTCCGGGATCGTGATCTTTCCGATCGGGGTACGCAGCAAGCTCGCGGGATCGATCACGACCAAGACACCGTCGACGATCGCATAGAGTTGCTCGCGCCCGAGCTTCGCGTCGACGAGGAAGCTCATCGCGGTAGCCGTGAGCGCGAGGCCGAGCGGCTTGCACGCACCGGACGGATCGACGATGACGGCCTTTCCCCCACTGAGCGCCCACACCGTTCCGTCACTCGTGAGCGCGACGGGCTCCTGCGACGCGACGAGGCAATCGGGCGGAATCGGGAGAAACTGCGCCGCTGACGCGCGATCGGCGAGGAGAGCGAGGCGCCCGTCTTTCGTACGGACCACGATCGGAGAGCCGATCTTCGTACACTGCACGAACCCGGGTGACGGCGTTGGCGGCACCTCGGTCGGCATCGGGACCGGCGTCGACGTGGGGAGGGTGGGGGGCTCGCCCTCGTTCGGCCCGTACGCGACCACGTCTGGCGACGGTGTGCAGGCGATCGTGGCATATGCGATCGTCACGAGCGCGAGCCACCGCGTCATGGACGCGCGAGCTCACCCGCGCGCGAACGGAGCGACGGCGCGAGGGTCGAATCTGGATACGTGCGGAGGAACGCGTCGATGCTCGTACGTTCGTCGTCCGCGCGACCGAGCGCACGCAGCGCGCGGACTTTGCCGAAGCTCGCTTCTTCGGAGAGCGGCCCGCCGCGAGTGAGGTAGCGCTCGAACGAGCCGAGCGCGGCGTTCGGGTCCGACGTCTTGAGCTGGATTTCGCCGTATGGAACGAGCGCGGCGTGCGCCTCCGGTGCGTTCGCGTGGAGGGAAAAGAGCTCCTTGTATGCCGCGACCGCACCAGGCGTGTCGCCGTGGCTGCGACGTTCGCGCGCGGTCGCGAGGAGATCCGCGGCGCGAGGAGCCGCCGGCGCGGCACTCGGCTCTCGCGCGCTCGGCTCTTGCGCGCTCGTCGTGAGCTCGGGTGTCGTCCTCGACGGCGCGAGGGCAGTCGTCATCGCCGCGGTCGGCACTGCCGCGACGTCGATCGTTCGGACCGGGAGCGACGCGCGCGCAGCCACGTTCGGGTCGACGTGCACCGTCGCGCGGCTCTCGGTCTCGGGAGTGCGCACGACCACGGCATGATCGCCCGGCGTAAGCAAAATGGAGAGCGGCGTCACGCCGACCACGCGATTGTCTACGATCGCCTTCGCGCCGGGCGTATGGGACACGAAGCTCACCGCCTCTGCGGCCACGGATTCGGTGAGCGAAGAGAGGGGAGCGGCGAGGGTTCGATCGCGCTCTTCTTCGTCGTTCGTGGAGGTGCGCGGCGCATCGCTTTGCATCGTGGTGCCCTGGTGGGCGCCCACGCGCTGCTCCTTGCCTTCGCGCGGCCGCACGAGCACGACGCCGTGGAGCACCCGCGTCAGCACCGGAGCGTTTCCTTCCGGCACCTCGACCGCGAACGCGGTTCCGATCGCGACCGCCGAGCCGTCACGCGTGGTCACGCCGAAGCTGGTACCGGCGGGTTGTGGATCGAGCTCCGCCACGATGCGACCACGAAGGAGCTCCAGCCGACGCTGCGGGCCCGTGTCCGCGACGCGCACCATGCTGCCCTTCTCCAGGCACGCGCGCACCGTCGGATCGACGACGACGCACGCGCCCCCGCTCCGCGCGAAGAGCACGGAACCCTTTGAAATACGGGCTCCCAGCTTCGCCTCGCGGCCGTCGATCTCGACCGCGCCGCCGCTCGTGAGCGAGAGCGACACCGCGACGTCGTCGCGCGGGCTCGCGTTCGGCTCCATCATCGGTGGTGTCACCGCGGCGGGTGCGAGCGTCGCCGCCGGAAGTGAAGCGGCCTCTCGTGAACCGAACGACCCCCGCATCGCGACGAGGGCGATGCTCGCCGCGACGGAGATCCCGAGCGCTGCGAACGTGAGCGCGCGTCGCGAACGTGGGTGAGCCGTCGTCGTGGGGCGCGGCTCCATCGTCGCAGTGTTGGGCAACTCGATCGTGGCCGGGGTGGGGGCGCGTGGTGCGTCCGGCTTCGGGGTGGTGAGCACCGCGGAAGGAGAATCCACCATCGATGCGAGGCTGTGCCACGTCGCAGCCTCGGCGCCGCACGCCTCGCACTCGGCGGCGTGGGTGCGGACGAACGTGTGGTCCGCCGACGCGAGCGTCTCCCCGATCGCCTCGTCGTCCACGAGGCGCGCCCAACGTGTGCATTCTGCATTCACGAGGGCCTCCTTCCCGTAGCGAGATCACGACGGACCATCTTACGAACCTGCTCGCGCGCCTCGAGGAGGCGACTCTTTACGGTATTGACCGACACGTCCGTCAACGTCGCGATTTCATCCATCGAGTACCCCATCGCGTGGCGCAGGACGAGGACGGTTCGGCGCGCCTCTGGGAGCTCGTGGAGATAGGTCTCGATCGTACGTGGCAATCCCTCGGCGAGGTCGCGACCAGAGTGACTCCCTGGCAAATCGTCCGGATCGATCCCCGTCTCCGTTCGCACCGAGGAGAGCCGCCTCGCTCGTGCGATCCGGATCGCGGTGCGGACCACGACGCGATCACAAAAGGCCTCGAGGGTGCCTTCGCCGCGGTAGCTCGGCAGCGCGCGCAAGAGCTCCATGAGCGACACCTGCGCCGCGTCGTCCGCGTCGTGCGCGTTTCGGAGGAGCGAGCCCGCGATGCGCCGCACGCGGGGGGCGAGGCTCTCGACCACCTCCGCGTCGGTGCGCGCGCGGGTGGAGCTCGGCACGCCGGAGCGCCGCTCCTCCGTCGCTTCTTCTCCCTCTTCCGACATGGCACCGTCCACGGGCTCGACCTCTTCGTCATGTAGGGTGGAAGGGAGGCGGCGAAACGGGTGGAAATAGTTTCACCGGCCGAACAATTCGCGAATCGAGGGTATTTCGTGCGTTCGCGCTGGCGTTTTGGCGGTGAGGTGGCTCAGAACCCGTCGAACGTGCCGCCGACGTCGAGCCGGAATCGCGCGTCGCTCGGGGCGAGCAGCGTCGTCGTCGTGGAGTCTTGGATGACGAGGGCACGACCGCCTGGCGCGGCCTCGAACGTGGGCGCGATGTCGAGCGCGAGACCTGCGCCCTCGGGTGCGCGGAGCCTTCCGTGCGCGCGGATCGCGAACACCGGCGAGGGATGGGTCGTCGCGGCGGTGAGGCTGAAGCGCTCGTCGACGCTGGTGGAGCTTCGCAGCGTGGCGTCGACGCCGCCGCCGACGTCGATCGCGGCGGAGAGGGGGCGTCCGGTGGTCTCGAGGCCGACGAAGGCGCCCACGAAATGCCGAGTCACGCGCACGTCGACCGAGCCCGCCGACAGCGTGATTCCAGGGCTAAACGCGTAGCTTAGCCCCGCGTAGACCACGCGCGTGGCGCGGAGCGAGGCCTCGAGCCGCACCCCGTTTTGCCATGGCACCGTCGGCGCGAGCGTGTTGCCCGTGTAGTATGCACCGAAGCGGAGGGTGCCGGGCGCGAGGTGCGCAGCGAGGGGGGCGCGCTCCGTCGCCGGAGCCGCCGCGACGGTGCGCGCGGGGCCAGGGGTGGGGGCTACGAGCGGTGGCGGCGGGGCCTTCTCGGGCGCGGCGGGGGGCCGGCTCTCCGTGGTCGTCGCGACGAGGTACGCCCGCACGATCGCACCCGCCGTGCTCGCGGTCACCTCGTCGTCCCCGGTGAGCACGCGCGGTTTTCCGAGCAGCTCGCCTTTGGGGGCCACGAGCGAGACGACCACGTCGGACCCTGATTTTTCCAGGCGAACCACGATCGTGCGTGCGTCGCTCGTGGTCACGACGTCGGCTACGTCGGCGACCTGCGACTCGATCGCGGACGACAAACGCGCCGCAGTCTCGGCGTCGACCGTGGCCGTCGCGTCGAGCCGCACGCGAGGCCTCTCCGCCCCGCGCGCGAGCTTTGGCGCGAGCGCGACGAGCGCGACGACGAACGGTAGGAGCCTCCTCATCCCGTGCGACGTTAGCGTGGAGCCGCGCGCGTGCAAGGTCTCCCGCGCCGCGTGGGAGGAGATACGCATGTAGAGTGCACCTTCGTACACGGTGGCCCGAGTGGGTGCGTCAGCGGATCGTGGTCAAAGACCGTGCCCGGCCGGCGAGGCCGCGGACGCGGGGGCGACCTTGGGGCCGAGCGATGCACGAGAATGGCGCATCGATTGAACGCCGAGGAGGGCCTGCACCACCACGCACATCGCGATGATCACGAGGGGTACGCGTACCCCTTTCGCCTTCTCGGGCTCGGGCGGCTTCGCGGCGATACGGAGCCGCTCGATCTCGGCTTTGAGGTCGCGATTGGCCTCGATCATCGCGCGCTCGCGCTCGAGCATCGCGCTCACGTTTCCGCGGAAGGGCTCGCTCATAGCTGACTCGCAGCTTCTTGCGACGCCGCGTCGATGCGGGCGTTCGAGCCGCAGCTCCACGTGCAAAAGACCATGAAGCCGGCGAGCAGCCAAAGCCAAGGGATCGTGCTCCCCTTCTTCTTTACGCGTGTCGGATCGTTCTGATTGAAGATGCGGAGCTTCTCGACCAGATCGGCCTGCTGTACGAGGGAGTCGCGGAGGGCGACGAGCTCGACGTTCTCGCGCTCGAGGTCGCCGATGCGCCCGAGAACGGCGGCCTGATCGTCTCCTCGATCGGGCCCCGGAGCCATTCCGTGCGGTCGCGACTTGCCTGCCGGGTCGTGATTGGTCGACACCGGTGAAAGATAGCAGCCCTCACTCCGCGCGCATCACCATCTCCACGTGGGGAATGCCGTCCTCGTCGTAGGGGTCGCCCTCGGCTTCAAAGCCCATTCGTGCGTAAAAGCGCTCCAAGTAGCGTTGCGCGCCGATGCGGATCGGCAATCCGAAGAGTCGCTTCGTGATCGCCACGGCCTCGCCGACGAGGACGGCCCCCTGGCCAGTGCGGCGTATCGAGGGGCAGGTCACGACCCTCCCGATCGCGGATTCTGTGTAATATGCACCTTTGTCGAACAGGCGGGCATAGGCGACCAGGGTACCGGATCCGTCGCGGCCGAGCAGGTGGTGGGCGACCTTGTCTTTGCCGTCCGGATCGACGTAAGCGCACGTTTGCTCGACGACGAAGACGCGCGCCCGCAGCGCCAGGAGCTCGTAGAGCTCGTCGATCGAGAGCGACGAGAACGGCTTGCTTTCCCACGTGATCATCGCGCGCGACGATGCCAGAGGTGCGGCCCGCCGTCACCCGCTCCCGCGAGGGCCTCGTGTGTGGGAGGTCGCTCCCTTCGCGTCGCTCGATAGACACTCACGCGCCGTGTATCTCTCTTCTCATGCTCGTCGCGCCGTGGCTCGTGATGTCCGCGCTCGTGGCGCTCCTCCTCCTCGTGCACGCGAGCGCGAAGAGGGCGCGCGCGGAGTGGGTCGTCAAGCCGGCGGCGGCGCTCACCTTCATCGTGACGTGTGCGGTCTTCGGCGATCTCTCGAGCACGTACGGCAAGGTCGTCTTCGCGGGGCTCTGCCTCGCCGCGATCGGCGACGTGCTCCTCATCCCGAAGGGCGAAAAGACGTTCCTCGCTGGCCTCGTCTCTTTCTTGCTCGGCCACGTCGCGTATGGCGTCGCGTTCGTGGTCCGCGGGATCGCGCTCGGTCCGTTCGTCGGTGGGCTCGTGGTGGTCGCCCTCGTCGGCGTGCCGATCGTGCGGTGGCTCTGGCCGCACGTGAAGAAGCCCATGCGGGGGCCGGTCGTCGCTTACGTGATCGTGATCACCAGCATGGTCGCGCTCGCCGCGGGCGCGACCGGAAATGACGGAGCGACAGGTCCGCTCCTCGGGGCGTCGATGTTCTACGTCTCGGACCTCTCCGTCGCGCGAGACAATTTCGTAAAGCGCGAGCTTCGGAACCGCCTATGGGGCCTCCCGCTCTACTTTTTTGCACAAATGGTGATCGCGTGGACGACACGGCGGTAGCGCAGAGCGCGATCGAATCGCGTGCATCCTGCACGAAGGGCGGCCCTCGCTTGCGACACCCGGTCGACGGGCGCTACGGTCTCGTGGTGCAGCGCTTCTTCTTGGTTATCGCGGTCGGAGCGTCGCTCCTCGGGTGCTCGCGTCCGAACGAGACCGTGCATCTCGTGCCTCCCGCGGCCGGTCCGCCGCTCGCGACCTCGCCGAACGCCTCTTCGAGTGGGCCCAGGCTCGCGCGCGATCCGGAGGACGACACGGCACCAAAACGAGGCCACGGCGCGTTCACGGGGATGGTTCGGCCCACGAAGGGCGGATACGACGTGCACGGCGTGTTCTTCGACGACGCGCTATTCAAGAAGCGAATCGACGACAACCTGGACGGTATACCGACCGACCGCGACTGGTTCTTGGGCGCGAAGGTCCGCGTGACGGCCACGTTGGGGAGCCCGCTCGCCGACGAGCCGGAGCCGCGCTACAGAAAGGGCGCCATCGTCGAGCAGCGTCGCTACGGGGTCACGTTCGAGGTGAAGAGCCTGGACTCGGTGGAGCTCTTGAAGAACGCGGAGACGCTCGAAGGGCCGCTCGCGCGCTCGAAGGGATTTTTCGCGTTGAAGGGCCACCTGGTGACGGAAGACGATCTCGGCTGGTCGATCCGCGGCGGTGCCAAAGAGGGCGATCGCGTGCGCCTTCGTGGCCAAACGCGCATCGTCGTTTGTGAGCCCAACGCGCAGTGCCTCATGGAGGGCTCGCTCCCCTTGTTCGACGTGGGACACGGGGAGCGACTGCCGTAAAGTGAGCGCTCAGCCCTTCTTGAGGGCGGCGACGGTGCGCGTACACGCCTCGTAACACTCTTTGCAGACGGCGTGATGCTCGGCGTGTTTTTGGCACTCTACTGCGCAGTCCTCACAATAGGCCACGAGCGCCTTGGACGTCTCCGCGAGGCGCTTTCCTCCGCGCGCCGCGAGCTTGGAGAGCGCTTCCATCGCCGCGAGCATGTCGGTCACGCTGGCGAGGCAGCCCGCCATCGAGGTGTCGCCGTTCGAGACCATGCCGATGCAATGTGCGAGGCAGGCGTTTCCGGCCTTGAGGCACGCGAGCGAAGCGTCGGCGAGTGACGCATCGCCGGTGCCGTGGGCATGCTCGGCGGTGTGGGCGACCGCGTTCTTCGCGCATGAGAGCGTGCCGAGCGCGAGCGCGGCAGTGAACGCCGAGGACCCAAAGAGAGCTTCACGTCGATTCATGACTTCATCCTTCCGTGCGTCCCCGGTCAGGGACTTCGAAGCGTCGCGAGACTCAGGCTCGCGCCCATTGGGACCTTGTATGATGCACGTTGACGCGCGCGAGCTTCGACGACGTCTTCGGTGCGCGAGGAGGACTCGTGGGGAGTGAAGGTCCGAGGGACCACCAAGCTCACGAACGCGTGAGCCTTCAAAAGAGCTTCCACCACTTCTTCTTCTCGGGCGCTCCCGGAGCCGGCGGTTCTACCGGCGCGGCAGGTGCGGGCGGTGTGACCTGCGGGGGCGTGACCTGCGGCGGGGCCTGCACGGGGGCGGGCGTGCTCGCCGAGGCCGGATTTGCGGTGGAAGGGCCTGCCGCGGAAGGGCCGGGTGGTACAGGCTTCTTGGGGCCTTTTCCGCCGCCTCCACCGCCACGCGGCGGAGGCCGATACCCATATTTGGCAGCGAGCGCGGCTACTTTGCCGAGGAGCGCGCGGCCCTTCGGCGGATCGACCATCGCGACGTACGAGGCGAACCCCTTTGCCGACGCGAACACGTCGGGCGAGGTGCCCCACGAGCGGCCTTCGGGGCCTTTGGTCTCGATCGCGTGGAGGAGCGCGCGAAACGCGCGGAGCCGCTCGCGCTCGATCGACGCCTTCTGATTCACGATCACGCCGGTGACGTCTTGTTGGCTGCCGCGGCGGAGGACGCGTGTCTTCTTGGGGTGCGGCGTAAAACCCTCTGCCAGCACGATGAACCGCGCCTGCGCGAGCATTTGCCCGGTGCGCTTCGAGGCCGCTTCGTCCTTCGTGGAGAAGGTGAGATCGTCGGCATAGCGCGAATACACGAATCCGAGCTTCTTCGCCGCGCCGTGGAGGCGGCGGTCGAGCCTGCGGCAAAGCACGTTCGTGACGGCGGGGCTGGTGGGCGCGCCTTGCGGCAGCTTGCGGGGGCCGTGCGCGACGTGGAACGTGCGGCCGTCGAGCTCCACCGCGAAGGTGTCCGGCTCACTGGCCACGAGCGCAAAGACCGAAGCGACGAAGTCGCCGTACCCGAGCGAGCGGAACATGCCCTTGATTCGCGGGAGGGCGATCGAAGGGAAAAAATCGAGCAGATCCATGTTCACGACCACGCGCGCGCCCACGTGCGGAGTGGCGTTGCTCACGATAGACCGGCCGGCGCGGAACCCGTGCGCCGCCTCGTGGACGGGGACCTTCTCGAGCACGTTCTCGAGGAGCCACCCTTGGAGCGACTTGAGGCGCGGCATCGGCGCCGAGATGGTGCGCACCCCGCCCGTTTTTTTGGGGATGTTGAATCGGCGATAGTGCGAAATCTTGGACGTGTTGCGGGCGTAGCTGAGAAAACGTAAATCGGGGATCGAGAGCCCCGCCGCGCGCGCGATTTCCTCTGCGGTGCGGAAGAGGGGCAATCCTTGGCGCGCGAGCTTGGTTTCGTCGCACGTGTGATCGGAGAGGCCGCCGGACACGCCGCGACCGAGGAACACGATGTCCTTGGTCTTCGCGACTTTCCACGCTTCGGCGCGGGCGACGCGCTCGCGCTCGCGGCGAACCTTGGTTTCGGCTTGTTTTGCGCGGGAAGCGGCGAGCCGCCGCTTCATGAGCTCTTTCTTGAGCGCCTCGATGTTGTGGAGACGTGACTGCTCGGTGCGGAGGGCGGCGAGCTCGCGTTCGATCTCGCCGCGCTCGCGGATCTCGTCACCCGGGTCGAGCGGCACGGTGCCGCGCGCGGGCCAAAACCCGAGGCGGATCATCTCTTCGAGCACCACCTCGTCTTTGGAGGAGGTGCGGATGCGGTCGTAGAGGGCTTGTCTGCGGTCGGACATGGTAACCGCTTCACGCGCGGCGGATTCGGGGGCCTTCGAAGATGTCTCGGGACTGGCTCGCTCAACTCCAGCGGCCGTGCCTAGGTGGTGCTCGTTGAATATGTGGGATTGAACCCGGAACAGCACTACCTAGGCATCGGCCGCACAGTCGAGAGCGGGCCAGTGATGCATGGAGGGCCAAGCTGCAAGGACGGCGAAACACCGACCAGATTGCAAGATGTGACCCCGAAAGCCGCCGCGCGTGAAACTCCTTTCTCCGTCGTGATGGACCCCTATCGAATCAACGATAAGGGCCTCTCGCGATGGACGACTCCTCTCGAGTGCTCGCCACGACCCTCGCGAATCGTGGCGCGCCCTCGAACAACCGTACCGCGAGCATATGCTCGCAGGGACCTTTATAAAGCTTATTTTGCTGGAAAAAATTGCACGTGCAGGTGGCCTCCGCGAGGCGCCCGTCCGCGTCGATCTGGAGCTCGGGGGTATAGGCGTGGCGGCCGTCTTTTACGGTGCCGGAGAGTATGGTCCGGGCGCCGGCTTGGCGGGTGGCGACGGTGACCGCGTTCGCGGCGAGGAACCGGTTCGCCTTTTCTTCGCGCTCGTTCGAGAAGCGGAGCTTGTCCATCGGTAGAGGGTCTTTTGCGAGCTCGCGGACGCGGTAAACGCCCTTGTTCAAGTCGAACATCGCGCGCCCCGCTTGTGTCCACGCCCCGAGCGCACCGAGCACCGCCGGGCGCGGCAAATCCAGCTTCTTCGCGAGCGCGTCCACGTCGGAGAACCAGGTCTCTTTGAGGCCCTCGAACACGCGCCGCTTGGTGAAGTCGTCGGTCTCCACCCGCGGGGCGAGCAAGTCGAAATTGCCAGAGGTAGACCAGTCGTTGCGCGTCCACCCGGAGAGCCCGAGGGTGAACGACATATGGCCTAGATCGGCGACGTAAAACGACGGCAGCCCCTGCCCGAGGAGGTGCACGGTGAACGACTTCGCGATCGCGACGAGGCGCTCGAGGACGAGCAAACGGCGCCGCCCCCATACCCGAATTTCTTCGCGCTCTTTGCCCGTGTAGATGGACCGCGAGCACACGATCTCGAGGTTCCACGGCTCGAAAATAGCCTTCACCGGCTCGCCGGGCACGAGCACCCAGCGGAGCGCACGGGGGCCCACCTTTTCTTTTTTGCGCCGCAGCACGAAGCACAAATTGTGGATGTCCATCGGGTGGAGCACGAACGAGCGGGTGGGCAAGGTCATCGCCGAGCTCACCTGCAAGAAGCCTCGAACCCACGAGTCGGGCAGATCGATCTTCTTCTCCTCGAACGTCTCCTCGCCGGTGGTCTTCACCTCGAAGCCAGAAGGGTCTACCTCGAAGCGGGTGGTCTTGTAGCTCCTGATTTTTTGGAACTCTTCGTAGAGGGGAGTCGAATAGTCGATGTTGGTGGTGCCGCAGGCGAAGGCGCCCACGTTTTGGAACACGTCGAGGCTCGCGCCGAGGCGCCCGTAGGTGGACTCGTCGATGCTGAAGCACTCGAAGAACACCTCGTCCGGGTGCACGGTAATCACCGGGTCGAGCACGATCCACGCGTCGCGATCGCTCGTGTAGAGCCAATCGAAGTAGTTTTGGCGTGCCTTGTAAAAGGGGGCCATGCGCGCCGCGCGCCTGCGGTTCGCGTCGGCGAGCTTCGTGGTGAGCTCTTGGATGCGTCGCGCGTTGCCTGCGCGTTGGCCCGCAAGCTCCACCATGTCGACGAGCTCTTGTTTCGCGACCCACTCTTTGTATGCCGTTTTGTCCTTCGGTTTGAAGCGGAGGTCCGAAACGACGATGTCGTGGAGGGCGCTGATGGCTTCGCGGAACGCGACCGCTTTTCCGAGCTCGCCGGAGAAGTAGGTGGGCTCGCGATTGGCGTCTGGCGTGAACGACATCGCCGTCTGGTCGACGCGATCGTCTACCCGCGAGGCGCGCTTGAAGGCGTATGAAAATTCCATGTCAGGCCGTCCCTCCGGCGCGCGCGGACGGACCGGACGTGCGCGTCACGGTCGGCGGATCGAGGAAACGAATCGGGAGCGGCACCGACGGGTGGGCCTTGCCGATCGCGACCATCGTCTCGATCGCGAGGCCTCCGTCTTCGACCGCGATGGTGGCGGAGAGCCGGTGCAAAATGGCGATCACCACCTTGGCCGCCTCTGCGTCGCGGAGCCCTTCTTTGCGCAAGAACGCGAGCACACGCGACTTGGCGACGCGCCCTTGGTTCACCCGCGAGAGCACGCTCGTGAAATAAGGCACCAGCGACTCGAGACGGGAGAGATCCGCGCTCGCGAAGCGCTCCAAATAGTTCGTCGCGAAGAGCTGCACCGAACGCTGCGGGTGCTCCGAGAGGCGTAGGAGCAGCACTGGACCGTCTTCGTCTTTGAACGCGCGCGAGGCGAGCTCGCGACCGAACGCTTGCACGTCTTCCTTCACGCTGTCGATGATGGAGACGAGCACGCTCGCGGTGAAGAGATCGGGCGAAAGGCTACGAAAATAGGCGAATGCACGCGCGCGGGTGTCGGCCCAGGTGGCGTCGCAGAGGCGCGCGGCGGCGGGGAGATCGGCTTCGACGCGCGTCTTGTCGCTCTCGAACATGGTCCACGCCGCTTGGCGAACCGAGAGAATGGCGTGGCTGCCGAGCTCCACGATCTCGGGGATCTCGAGCTCGCTCGCCGGCACCCGCGCGAGCAAGATGCCACCCAGCTCCTGCGCGTGCTGCGAGCCGGAGCGAAGGAGCTTCCACACCGTGTCGCGGGACAGCTCGGTGATCACGTCGGCGAGATCGTCGCGAAGGACGGAGAGCACGTGGGTGGGCACGCCCTCGGCGAGCTTTCGTCGCAGGAGCGCTTCGACCAGGCCCTCGGCGATCGCGATCCCTATTTCGCGATGTGCACGTGCGACACGACCCACGAGCGGCCTCGCCGCGATGCGAAGATCGGTGTTCTTGTCCGACGAGAGGTGCACCAGGATCTTGAAATTCAGCGCGATCGCGTCGTCGTGCATCTCCGCGAGGAGGCGCATGCCCACCGCGCGCACGTTGGGGAAAGGCGACTTGAGGACCGAGAGCACGATGTCGACCGGCACGAGCCCGGAGCGCGAATCGAGGCGCGACAAAAGCTCGGCCCCTATTTCTTGCACTCCCGCGAGCGGGTGAGACAGCAAATCACGGAGCGCTGCCGGGCCCGCGCTCGCCAAATGATGACCGAGCGCCGCGCTCACCGTGCGCGCGACGTCGAGGGCAATCTCCGCGCTCGTCGCGTCGTCCGGCAACGCCATCACGAGGGCGATCACGCGCCCCACGAGCGCCGCGCCCACCTCCGGTGAGAGCGCGAGCCCACGAACCCACGTGTGCGCGAACGCACGCGCGGCGGCGTGGCGCGCGGTCACGAGGCCGGCGAGAAATGCGGTATCCGCGGAGAGCTCCGCGCGCCGCTCGTCCATCCACGAAAACGCCTGCGTTCGCCCGGGCTCGTGCGCCGACTCGGCGAGGGCGACGAGCACACGAGGGCTCGCGGGGCTCTGCGCATAACGACCGCGAACGATCGTGAACCCGAGGCGCGCGGTAGGGGCATAGGGCCTCCCGAGCACGAGCACGATGTCGTCGTCGTCGAGGTTCGCGAGGAACGCGGGACACGCCTCCAGCGCCTTCGCGGCGAACTCGTGGACCGGCGCACAAGCGCTCTCGGCGACGAGCTGCATGAGCCCCTCCGGTCGCGCCTCCCACAAGGTGGGAAAAGCCTCTTCGCGCACCGGCGGAGGAGGGGACCCGGGCCGATATCCCCCTTTGAGTCGGAACGCGACCGTGTTGCGCCGAAGCTCGTAGCGGGGGCTATTCGCATAGAGCAGGTGGTTCAGCGTGCGGTACTTGGCATACGCATCGTAGCGCGGGCGCACGGCCTCGGCGTCGGCGTCGGAGTACGACAAAAGGGTGCCCACCGCGAGCGGCACGAAGTCGGCCTCGCCTGCCTCGCCGAGCCTACGCAGGGTGCGCCATACGCGACGACGGAGAAACTCGCGCGTCGCCGAGCCGTAGGTCTTTCGCCGGGTCTCGTAGGAATAGGGGTTCGCGCGTGTGGTCTCGAATTTGTGCACGAACACACCGAAGACGCGCGGATCGTTGCGGTACTCGGCGGCCTTGAAAATATGGCGTAGCCAGAAGAAATACGGCGCTTCCAGCTTCGCGTCGGCGAGCTCTTTCAGGAACGCGGGGCGCACGATTTCGTCGTTGACGAGGTAGACGAGGTCCATCACCGCGAACGCCTCCGGCGTGGTCGCGAGGTGGGCACGGAGCGCCGCGCCGAAGGCCTCTTCGCCGGCGGCGTATCCCGTCTTCAGCGTGGTGGGCAACGTGGCGAGGATGTCTTTGCCGAACTCGGCGCGCATCTCGGGATCGCTCAAACGAAGGAGCGCTTCGGTCGCGATGCGCTGCACGTGGCCCGGTTGTTTCGGGTCGCTCCGGAGGCGCGCGAGCGTCGGGATCGAGGCTTCCGTGCCGAGGCGCCCGAGGGCGTGGCAAATGGAATAGTTGCGAATGCCCTTGCCGCCGCCCTCTGCGTCTACGCTGGTGGCGGTGTCGACGAGGGCGAGGAGGGGTGCCTCTGCTTCGCGGATCCGAAGCTCGCCCGCGCGCCAAATGGCACGTTCGAGGGGCCAGGTGCGGTCTGCCCCTTGTCGACGGAACCAGCGGCGCTCGGTGCCACTCTGCGCGAGGCGCTCGAGGACGATGCGCTTCCGTTCGTCGTCGCGTTGGGGGTTCGGCGCGCGTGCGCCCGTTGCAGCGACGCCGGCGGCGCGAGCCACGGGAGGAGCGGCGGCTTTGGCGCGCGCGGCGGCGGCCTCTTCCTCGCGGACATACCCCTGTTCGATCTTCGATTGAACGAGCTTCTGAAAGACCTTGTCGGCCTCGGCGCGTGACACGGGGGCGACGGTCTTCGAGCCGTCTTTGAGGGCCGCCCCCTTCTTGCCATATCGAAAATTGACGACGAATTTCCCGCTCCCGACCTCACAAAGGTCGACCTCGTAGACCTTCTCGCTCTTGCCCTCGACGAACGCGAGGATGGTCTGGGTGATGAGCTTCATGGCTTCCTTTGGCGCCACGGACAAGGCACTCGCCGTCGGCTCGTTCGCATGTTCATGGCTTCCTGGGTGCGCTCTGACGCCACGGACAAGGCACTCGCCGTCGGCTCGTTCGTGTGTTCATGGCTCGACCATCAGGTCACGAGGCGGCGAATTCCACCGTGGGCGCGGTAGAAGTCGCCACGGGCGGCCTCGCGGACCTCGTCGACCACGTATTTGGCGCCCTCGTGGCGGAGATCTTTCGGAAACTGCACGAACCACTTCTTGTTGTAGCCAGACGACACCACACGAACGCGGAGCTGGGAGCCGTCTTTGAACACCTCGACGACCACGCCGTCGGCGGAGTCGACCGTGGTCTCCACTTCGGCGCTCACCTCGGCGGCGGCGGCCTTGGGGGTCGCGATGGTCTTCGCTTTGACCACTTCGCCCTGCTCGGCGGCCTTGATCGCGGCCTCGCTCGCGTCGAGCTGGGCGAGCGTGCCATCGGTCGTCACGATGTAGAGCTTGCCGCCGAAGAACTGCATCGAGAGCGCGGAGCCGCAGCCGGTGCCGAGCTTCCAGAGGCGCTTACCCTCTTCGTCGAAGCAATAGATCGACGAGCTGTTGTCGGCGGCGAAGACGTATTTTCCGTCCTCCGCGGCGGCACAGGAGAGCACCGAGGCGTCGCAGGTGAACACCTTGAGCGGCTCGCCGCGCTTCGAGAACTTATGCACCTTGTTGCGGTTCGTCGCCGCGAAGACGCACGACTCTTCTTGCCAGCCGAAGAGCACGGAGCCCTCGGTCTTGGCGGACCACATTTCGCTGCCGTCTTCCCAGTCGTACATGGTGACGCCGTCGCTGTGGCCGTGGAAAACACCGAGCTCGTCGCAGCGGATCATCCAGCCGCTCGTGCCTTTGGATTTTTTGCGCCACTGCGATTCGTCTTCATGGTTCACGATGACCACGTTGCCGTCGGCGTCCGACACGCCGAGCACGCCGTCTTTGATGTCGATCCAGTAGATGTCGGTGTCGTCCGAGATCTCGTACGCGACGCGGGGGGCTTTGCTTCCCAGGTCGTACACCTTGCCGTCGTCGCAGCCGGCGTAGAGCCAGTCGTCGTCGGCGACGATGCACTTCACTCCCTCGGGGAGCTTGAACTGAGCGAGCACCGCGCCGTCGTGGCCGAGCGAGTAGATCGCGCCCGATTGGTTGCCGACCCAAGCGCGGGCCTCGTCTACGAAGATGCCGAAGGCGCCATCTTTGCCAGACGAGAATTTCCACACGATCGGCGCCTGTTTCGCGGTCGACTTCGTGCTGGTGACCTCGCGGCGGGTGACCGTGCGCTTCTTGCGCTCGCCGATGACGGCCGCGGCGTAACCCTTCTTCGTCTTCTCGGCGATCTTCTTCTGCGCCTCGGCGCGCGCCTTCTCGGGGGAGGCGCACTCCGTCACTTTGGTTTGCCCGTTGTCGCCAATGCGGCCGTAGCGAATCGTGAGCGTTTTACCGTCGACGATGACCTCGTAAAACTTGTGGGACCCGGAATCTTCCGACAGCTCGAGGTACGTGCGCTCGCTCATGGCCGTCGAGGCTACGCGCATCCTCCTCCATCACGGAAGCCCCTCCGCCGAGCGCGGCGATTTTTTTGGCGAGGCATGAACGCGCAGGCGAACGTGCCATGTAGGTCCATGGAGGATAACCCTCAGTCCGCGCGCCGAGAAATGCCGGCCATGGCGCGATTGACGCAGGGCATCCATCCCGATTCACACACGCGCGTCGTCAGGAGTCGTCCACCTCGGTGTAGCCCGCATCGAGCTTCTCGCGGACCTTACGGTCGGCGTCGCGCCAGGCCGCGACGACGGACGGGAAGCGGCTCTCCGAGGTCTCCAGGCCTCCGCCGGTGAGCACGCGCCTTACGCGGTTCACCTTACCATCGAGGGAAATTTCCCACGAAACGCCGTCTCGTTCGAAGCGCCGAAAGAGCGGACCAGCCTCTTCCACCGGAGCGGCCGCTGGCTCGGGCCGTGTGTTCGTGCTCGCGTGCGCGGTCGTTCTCGAGGCGCGCGGAGCGGAAGCGGCGGGAGGAGCAGCGGGGGCCGCGTTCGCGCGCGGCTCGGTCGCGCGACGAGGGCGGCTCGTGAAGGTCACGTCGTCGCGAATACCCACGTAGCTGGGGAAGCGCGGTACCCCGTCGTTCGAGAGCTCCTGATAACGATACGTGATGATGCTGCCGATCGGAGGAGGGTTGTTGCGCTCTTCGTCCGACAGGCCAGTACCGGCGGAGAACCGAGTGCCATCTTCCATTTCGCATTCGAGCGCGCCGAGGCGCCCCTTGTGCTTCCCCGCGCCGGGCAAATGGCCCACCACGCGCGCCTCCGCGTCGAAGAAGCTCTTCACCTTGAGGAGCGTGTGCGAGCGCCCCGATTCGTAGAGTGAGGCCGGGCGCCGCATCATGAGGCCTTCGCCACCGAGGGCCTCCACCCGCGCGAGCTCGGCGCGGAGCGAGTCGACGTTCTCGCAGCGCGCCTGTTCGTGCGCGCTCACGTGATCGACCGCGAGCTCGGCGACGAGCCGTTGGAGCTCGGTCTGGCGTGCCTCGAACGGCTCGCGGAGGGCGGGCAGATCGAAGAGCACGTATTTCACCTCGCGCCACGCGTCGCTGCGGTCTTGGCGCCTTACGGTGCTCACCGTCTTTTGGAAGTTCTTGCGCCCGCCCCAGAGCTCGCCGTCCATCGGGTGGGAGGGCAGCTTCTCGATGAACCAGTCGGGGGCGAAGAACTCGTTGCCGAGGCGGGAAAGAAGCCTCGTTCCGTCCCAATAGGCGCGTACGCCGTCGAGCTTTTCGCTCATCCACCACGACGTCAAATCGGTCACGTTGTCCCACGGGTGGGCGAGGAGAACGGGGGGAGCGACGCCGCTCGCGGTCGCCGAGCCGCCAGTGCGTGTGGCCGCTGCCGCTCGCGCGCGTGTGTTCGAGGTGCCCACCCGGTGCGTCTCCGCCGCGTCGCCCCTGAGCTTTCGCAGGTGTTTGCACGTGCGGTTGTCGATCGCGCCGCCCGCATTTCTCCACGCGGGGCAGGAGCACGAGTACACGCCGCCCACGTTCTTGAGCACGTACGGATCGCGCCCCGAGCCCTGCATGGTGGTGCTCTCGCCGTCGGCGAGATCGGCGAGGGCGGCGGGGCCCGGATCAGGAGCCGAGGCGGCTTCGGTCGAGGTCGCGCGCGCGGCTTCGGGGGGCGGCGGGGCCGGCTCGGGTGCGGTCTTCCACCAGGGTTTTTCGCGTGCCATCGCAGGTGAGGATCGCCGTCGCGCGCGCGATTGGGAAGGCCCATTTCCTTCTCTCGCACCTACAAAACGGACGACGCGGCGTGCTCGTCGAGAACGCCGCGTCGGATCGGTTCGCTAGCGCGCGCCCGTGAGCGTCACTTCGGGGCGGCGATGCGGCCGGCGAAGAGGACCGTGTTGGTGGGGATATCGCGAATGAAGACCATGAACGGGCGGTTCACCTCGAACACCACCGGCTCCTCCGGGATCGACGCGGTTCCGGCCATGATGACCGCGGTCGCGGCGGCGGCCTCGGTGCCCTTCTCGTCGACCCGAACGAACGCCTTGTGGAGCACGTCGGAGATGAAGAGGCGCTCGGCCTCGGGCTTCACCATGCCCGAGAAATCCGCGTCTTTCGCCGAGAACGGCGCGCTCATTCCGAGCGCCTCGAGCGGCTTACGAAGCGAGATCGCCTCCCCCGCGATCGAGAACTTGGGCAAGCTGATGCGCACGCGCTTTTCGGTCGTGAGGCCCGCCATCGTCGAGAGCAGCGCCTTGCCGTCGAACGCGGTCTCGAAGGTTTTCAGACCTTGGCGCGGGAGCACCACGACCATCGACACCTTGTTTCCTTGATACGGCATCTCCACGACTTGCGCGGTCTCGGTGTCCGCGTACTTCATTGCCGCGGTCTGGTTCATCGTCGGCACGTTCGACTTCGAGCCGTCGAGGTTCGTGAACGACGCGTCGCGGGTCTGGTCCTTGTCGAAGGGGATGGCCCAGTCGGCGTTGAAATAAACGGCGTTCACGAGGACCATGCGCGTCGCTTCGTTGAGCGAGCCGGGTCCGAGGAGGTTCTGGATTTTCTGCTCGGTCTGCTTCTCGACCCAGGCGTTGATTTTGGTGCGCTCGGCGTCGGCTTGGTTCTTGAAGTCGGCGAGCTGCACACCGGCGCCGTAGTTCGTCGCGATGGTGTCGAGGTAGGGGGCCTCGAAGGGCACTCCTTTTTGGCCAAAGGTGGTGTTCACGGAGCGAAGGGTGAACGGCTTGCCGTCGCTCGAGGCGTCGGAGGCGCGCGAGGTGAGGGCGAGGTCGAGGGCGTTCATCGCGACGTGCAGGCGGGCCTCGGGCAGCTTGAAGGAGAGCCCAGCCGCCATCTCGGTCGCGGTCGTGCCGCGCGCGCCGGCGTAGGTCATCGAGAGCGCGCTCACCACGCTGAGCGGCGAGAAGAACGCGTTGCCTTCGCCCTTCGCCGCGGTCTGCCCGTAGAGGCGCATGGTCAGCTCGGCGTTGCCTTCCGCGAGGCTCGCCATCTCCGCCGGGGTCGCGTTCGGTGCGGTGTCCCGCGAGAGGCTCGACTTGGCCTGCTCGAACGACGGGGCATCCTCCGTAGTCGTGTCCGCCGCACAGCCGGCAGCGAGAAGTCCGAGGGTCATGGAGAGGCCAAGCGAGAGGTGAAGAGCGCGCATCGGAGGAGATCCTTTCGGGTTAGTGCCAATCCGTATTGCGCGATCCGTGCCATGAGCGATTTGGGGAAAAAGTTGGCAAATATGGGGTTTGCGAGCGGGTTGTGGCGCAGTCGTGGCACAGTTGGTTGCGGTGGCGCGCTTTGGCGCAGGTGCCACGTCGTGGCAGAGGCGAGACCAACCCGAGTGGTCCGACCGACGTTCGGGCGGTCCGGGCGGTCCGACCGACGTTGGCGGTAAGTGCTCGGAACCTTGGTGCGGTCCGATGGTGCGGTCCGACCGACGTTGGCGGTAAGTGCGCGGAACCTCTGCGGTCCGACCGACGTTAGCGGGACCGACGTGGCCGACCGACGTTGGCCGTAAGTGGACCGGTGCGGCTCGGCGCGACCCTGGCGACGGTCCGACCGACGTTGGCGGTAAGTGCGCGGAACCTCGGCGCGACCCTAGGGGGCCCGGTCCGACCGACGTTGGCGGTTAGGGGGCGCGCGGCGCGACCCTAGGGGGCCCGGTCCGACCGACGTTGGCGGTTAGGGGGCGCGGTCCGACCGACGTTGGCGGTAAGTGCGCGGAACCTCGGCGCGACCCTAGCGCGCGCGGCG
>JAAFHV010000094.1 GCA_013297655.1 Myxococcales bacterium
TCCGCTCATCATGCGTGCCCCCGGTTCGCGCCCGTTCGACGGTGAAGGTCTCGCCAGCAGGCAGAACCTCGTCGTCGAGGCGGGCATCTTGCGCACGTACCTCTGCGACAGCTACTCGGCGCGGAAGCTCGGACGGAAGAGCACCGGCTCTGCATCGCGCGGCGGCTCGGCGGGGGTCTCGGCGTCGACCTCGAACTTCATCCTCAAGCCCGGAACCGACGGCCCTGACGACATCGTGAAGGCGACCAAAAAGGGCCTCTACGTGACCGACATGATGGGCTTCGGCTTCAACGCCGTCACGGGCGACTTCTCGCGCGGGGCGTCTGGCTTTTGGATCGAGAACGGGGAAATCACGTATCCCGTCTCCGAGGTCACGATCTCGCTCAACGTGGACGAGCTCTTGAAGACGATCGACGCGGTCGGCTCGGACCTCGACCTTCGCACGTCTACCGCTGCTCCCACCTTCCGCGTCGCCAAAATGACGGTCGCGGGCGGCGCAGAAGGCGAGTGAACGCTCGCGCTCGTATCCAGTCGATGGAAGCGAGCGACGAGCGACGACCGAGCACCCGCGCCGCGTTCGCGACGCTCTCTCTCGGCAACGTGCAGGGCCGGTGCGGTCGAGCCCCGTCGGGCAGCTCGGAGTTCGCGCCGGCCCGAGCGCCGACCGGTCGCAGGTGCCGGTACTCGGCGAGCTTCGTCGTTCGTGCTCGGTTCGAGGATGAGGACTCGTCCCTCGTCAGTCGCGTCTCGCACGGCTCGCTGCTCGGCGAAAATCCTCGGGTCGGTCTAACGGCGGAGCTCGATGCGGACGGTGGCGACGAGCGCGCCCTCGTCGGTCGAGAGGAGGCTGACCTTGGCCTTTACCGTCGCGTCCGGGGGCACCGCGGAGCGCTCGATCCAGCCTGCGACGTAGCTCTCGACGTCGGGGCCGCTGCGGCCCTCGAGGCCCTCGAGATCGACGAGGCACGACCCCTCGAACACCAAGGCGTCGTCGCGATAGACGAACACCATCGGCCGCAGCGGCAACGTGGCAAGGTCGTCTTTTTCGCCGCTGTCGGGGCCCGCTTTCGCCGAGTCGGGGACCATCACGGTCAGCTTGTTCGCTTCGGCGTCCCACTCGCCGAGTTGCGATATCCCTTCACGGAGCTCTCGGAGCGAGTACGGGCGAACCACGGCGCGACATTATCGCATTCGAGACTGCGCGTGCGTAACAATGCCTCGATTGCCGCCAACGCAAGCGCCCCGAGTATGGCGCGCCATAACTCGGGGCAGTTACGAAGAACGCGTCGCGCCATTTTTGGCGCGAACGTTCAGCTCGGTACCTTCGTCTTGAGCGAATCGACGGCGTGCACGGGGGCGCGGTCGCCCTTCATGAGGTGCGCGATCGCGCCGTACACGAGGCGCTGCGAGTCGACCGGACCTTTGCCCGCGAAGCCCTGCGAGGTGACGGCGAGGGTGTAGTGGCCGTTCCCACCGTGAACGTCGACCACGGCGTCGGGGAGCGCCTTCTTCACGCTCTCGCGAATGGCCTCGAGGATGTCGCCTTGGAAGTCTGTCGGATGGTCGCTCATTTCAGTACCTCGGCACGTTCGTGTCGACCTTGATCGACCAGGCGTCGATCCCACCTTCGAGGTTCCACACCTTGCGGAAACCCTTGCGGAGGTAGAGCTCGGCCGCGTTTCGGCTGCGCATCCCGTGGTGGCACTGGAAGACGAGCACGGTGTCCTTGTCGAGGGCGGCGATCTCGGCCTCGCTCGTCTCGAGGTGCTTCGCTCCTTGAATCTTCGCGAGGTCGCGCTCGCCGCTGGTGCGTACGTCGACGAGGACGAGCTTCTCGCCCTTGTCCATCATCGCCTTGAGCTCCTCGACCGAGAGCGCGCGAACCCGCGGCGGCTCGTTCGGGTTGTCGATCTTGAACGCGCCGCCCTGGGCTTCGACCCAGTCGATGCTCATGCCGTTCGCGCGCTTCGCGGTCTCGGCGTCCATGCGAACCAGCACGCCGTCGGCGGTGGTCTCGATGTCGGTCTGTTCTTTCGGGCCGAAGTAGAGGTCGTACTGGAACTCGGCGTTGATCTCGAGACGGAGGGTGTCACCGGAGCCGTCGTCGGCGGCGACGAGGGCCTTCTTTGCCCCTTCCGAGAGCGCGATCTTCGGCGGAGCCACCTTCTCCGGGGCCGCCTTCTCCTTACCGAGCAAGGCGTGGAGCTCGCCCGAGGCGAAGAGCTCCTTCACGATGTCGCAACCGCCGACGAACTTCTTGTCGACGTAGAGCTGCGGGATGGTGGGCCAGTCCGTGTAGGCCTTGATGCCGTCGCGGAGCTCGGCGTTTTGGAGCACGTTCACCGTGTCGAACGCCACCCCAACGTCGCCCAGGATCTTCACGACCTGCGCCGAAAACCCGCACTGCGGAAAATGTTTGTTCCCCTTCATGAAGAGCACCACGCGGCTCTTCTCGAGGGTTCCTTCAATCTGGCTCTTCACGGCGTCGGACAGGGTCATCGTCATCCCTTTCGGGGCAAAACCTCGTACGCGCGCGGCCCACCGTCAAGCGGAACCCGGCGATCTCCGTGAAAGCTTCCCGATGAGCGGCATGTGGTCCGAGAGGCCGTGGAACGGGCCCTCGCCTTTGCCGAAGGGGAACGTCTCGTGGAAGTCCTCGAACACGAGCTCTTGGCTCGTGAAGGCGTGATCGAGGTGCATCCGAAGGTGCATGAAGCCCGCCGTCGCGAACGAGCGGAGCGCCTCGCGGGTCGTCTTCTGTGCCTCCTCGAGGCCATGGCGGAGGCCCTCCGAGAGCAGCCTGTCGATCACGGGGGAGGCGGGACCTGCGTTGAAATCGCCCGCCAACACGAAACCTCCCTCCCCCCGCGCCGCGCGCACGAACTTCAAGAGCGCCTCGATCTCGGCGAGTTGGTTCTCGCCGTGGCCCATCTTGTCGCTCGACTGCCAAAAGCGCTTCGTGAAGGCCTGCGGGAGCGACAAGTGCGTATTGAAGAGGTCGACCTCGCCGAGCTTCGGGTGATTCACGCGCACGTGCGCGCACAGACGAGTCTGCTTGAGCTTGGGGAACAGGTACCCGCTGCGCTGGGTGATGTCCTCCGCCTTCTCGGTGAGCACCGGCAAGGTCTGGCGTACGAGGGTCGCGAGCCCGGTCGTGTACATCGGGCGAACCTTCGGCCCGTACACGTGGGCCGGAAAGTAGTGCACCTGGTACGCGTCGAGCGTGTGGCGCTTGAGGGCGAGCTCGGACGCCAAAATGCTGGAAAATACGTCGATTTGGCGCGCGCCGCTCTTCCAGTGGAGGGCATTCGAACGGAGGCTCGAGGTCTCCACTTCTTGGAGCATGATGGCGTCGGGCAGCGGGTCGAGCTTCGCGATCGCGGCGGCGATCTTTCGCATCCCGCCCTCCGTGCTCGCGACACCGCGGGTGCCATGGCCGAAGTAGCGGACATTGTACGAGACGATGCGCATCAGCTCTTTCCCTTGCGAAACACGACCGTCAGGTTGTCGCGCGGCATCTCCGTGCGGCGCTCGAGGGCGAACCCGCAGCTTTGCGCGACCTTCGTGACGTCGTCGAGGTCTCGCACCCCCCACGCCGGATCGCGCACACGGAGCTCGGCGTCGAAGCGCGCGTTGCTCTCCGCGGTGTGCTTGCCGCCCTCGCGGTAGGGCCCGTAGAGCATCACGAAACCGCCGGCACGCACGACACGACCCGCGCTCGCGAAGAGCCCCGTCGTCGCCTCCCACGGGCTGATGTGGATCATGTTGATGCAGACGAGGCCGTCGAAGCTGCCGTCGGCCATCTGCAACTCGCTCCGCGCGTCGAGCGCGATCGCGGGGTGGAGGTTCGGCGTGCCTTCTTCGCTTCGGTACGCCTCGATGCTCGCGAGGCTGGCCGGATCACGATCGCTCGGCTGCCAGTCGACGAACGGGAGGTTCGATGCAAAGTACACGGAGTGCTCGCCCGAGCCGGCCGCGACCTCGAGGACACGCACACGACCGCCGCCGGCGCTCGCTCTCGCGTCGCGCTCCGTCTCGCAGAGTGGGCGGAGCAAGGCCAAGATGGGCTCGCGGTTTCGAGCGACCGAGGGAGAGCGAAGGCGCGCGGACAAGGCGCCGGATATTCGCACGAGACACGAGGAATGTCAGGTCGCGCGCGCCCGTTCGTCTGCCCACGCGATCGCGCGGTCCCACGTCGCGCGGCACGCCGAGCTCGTCACGATCCCCATGTGATCGGGCGCCGGCTCGCCGTGATCACCACCCTCGACGACGACGATCTCCTTCGGCCCGCGCGTACGCGCCACGAAGCGCTCGCCGCAGTCGGGTCGGCAGATGAACCTGTCGCCCCGCGAGAGGATCGCGAAGACGGGGGCGTCGACGCGGGTGAGCGCGGCCATGTAGTCGTCCTCGCCGTCGTCGCTCTTCCACGTGCCCGCCGTCGCGGTACGGAGGAACACGGAGAGGGCTCCGCGTGGGGCGTCGTCGCTGCCCATCCGCAAGGCGCGGGCCGGAAATTTCCCTGTCGTTCGCACCAACGTCTCCAAGATCCGCGCCGCGCCGACGAGAGACGCGAAGCGCACCCGAGAGGGCTCGAACGGCTCGTGCCACACGTTCGCGCCGGCGACGACGAGCGCGTCCGCGCCGAGCCTGCCGGTGCCTTGCGACGCGAGGGCGACGTGGCCTCCGAGGGAGTGCCCCACGACGATGACCTTGTCGCCGCGGTCTTTCGCGCAGGCGACCACGGTGGGCAAATCGAGGCGCACGAACGCGTCGTACAAGGCTTGGCTCGGGCCGCGCTCGCTCTCGCCGTGGGCACGAAAATCGAAGCTAATCGTGCGGTATCCGCGCTCGGCGTAGCGCGCGGCGAGGCCCTCGCCCCGCGGCCGCTCCCACGCGCTCCTCCGCGCGAACATCGCGTGCGCAAACACGATCGTCGCGCGCGGCGCTTCGGGCTCACGAACCGTCGCGCGGAGGGCGACCCCGTCCGGACAACGAAGCTCGAGATCGAACGGGGGGCATGCCTCCGAACGACGCTCGGCTTCCGAGTCTCGGGGCGTCGGTGACTTCCGAGGGCCGTACCCCATGTCAGTCGAGGGGGAGGACCCAGGCTTCGTCGCCGAGGGAGATGCCAAGGTGCTTCGCCGCGTCCTCGCCGATCGCCATGTCGCCGTCGGCGGCGCCGTCGTCTTCCTGAATCTTGCCGAGCACGGCGCGGAAATACGGAGCCTTTTCGAGGCTTTGCGCGACAACGGCGCGACCTTTGGTTTGCTCGTCGGGGCCGAGGAAACGAGAGACGCGGATCTTCTCGGTGCGCTGCACGAGCGACACTTCGTCGGTGAGGGCGGTGAAGTGCGGGCCGCCGTCGAACGGGTCGACGCGCTCGGCGTAGCGGAAGCCGATCCGGCGGAGCAGCTTCTCCACCCCGCGGGTCTGCGAGCCCACCTTGCCGATGACGTCTTGCGCCTGCTTGGGGAGGAGCGACGCGTAGATGGTGCCCTCCGGGAAGAGCCCGCGGATGAACTCTTTGTTGCGCTTCGAGAGGCGGTCGGCCTCCGCGTAGGTCATGTCCGTGAAGTGGCGCCCGAGGGCCTCCCACAGGTGCGACGTTCCGTCCTTCTCGAGGGGCGGGAGGAGCTCGGCGAGGATCTCGTCGCGGAAGAGCTCGCGGTGCATCTTGATGTACAAAAACCGCACGTACGAGATGAACTGCCCCAGGCGCTCCGGCACCCGGCGGTAGTCCGGGAGGAGCACGAGGCCGCCTATCTCGGTGGGGCCGTCGTACGAATAACCAATCGAGAGCGCGGTGTGCGTGAAGTGCTTGTCGAGCGTCTGCGAGTAACGCTCTTCGTCGGTCACGTCCAAGTAGATGTACGGCGCCTCGCGGCGGCCGAGCTGACCGAACACCATCGACGTGCCGATGATCTTGTCGAGCGAGGTGTCGACGAGGACGAACACGTGCTCGCGCCGCTTCGGATCTTTGATTTGACCGGTGAAGCTCTTGTGCGCCGCATCCAAGATGAGGTGCACGCCTTCGCGGTCGTCGGGCAGGTTCACCGTGTTGAGGTGGCGCGCGACGGACAAGATTTGATCTTCGTCGGAGGGGAGCGCACCGCGAATCTCGAAGCCTGCCATGACGGCCAAGGTGTTACCACGGCCCCCGCCACGATGGTGCGCTCGTCGTCGCTTTCTCTCCGGAGGGCGTCTACGCTGCGAAGCGCCATCCATGAAAATAAAGCTCGCGAGCCCCTTCAGGAACGCCTTTGCCGTCACCGCCGCGCTGGCCTTGTCGCTCGCGGGATGCAAATCGTGCGGCTCGCAAGCGACGAGCGGAAAACCGAAGGTCGCGGTCTCGATTTACCCCATCTACGACCTCGTGAAGCAGGTCGCGGGGCAGGACGCCGAGGTCTCGCTCCTCCTCCAGCCCGGCAAGAACGAGCACACGTTCGACCCGACCCCGAAGGACGTGGAAGAGGTCTCCAAGTCGCAGATCGGCGTCATGGTCGGCCTCGGGCTCGATCCGTGGATGGAGAAGCTCATGAAGGACGCGGCCCCGAAGGCGCGTGTCCTCAAGGTCGGCGACCGCGTGCCCTCGCGCACGATCGACATCGAAGCGATCGGCGAAGAAGAGGCGCATGCCGCGCACGGCGGCAAGGACGACGACGACGATCACGACCACGAGAAGGGCCAAATCGATCCTCACGTGTGGCTCGATCCGCAGAACGCGCGCCTCATCGTTCGCGCCTTCGCCGAGGAGATCGCCAAGATCGACGCCGCCCACGCCAACGACTATCGCGCCCGCGCCGACGTGCTCGACAAGGAGCTCGAGGCGCTCGACAAGGAGCTCGAGGGGCGCGCCAAGGCTCTCCCCAAAAAGGGCTTCGTCACCTTCCACGGCAGCTTCGGTTACTTCGCCAAGCACTACGGCCTCACCGTGCTCGCCGTCATCGAGCCCTTCCCCGGCTCGACCCCCACCGGCGCTTACGTGCAGAAGGTGCTCGGGGTGGTGAAAGAGAAGAAGATACCTGCACTCTACAGCGAGCCGCAGCTCGATCCGCGACCGGCGAAGGTGCTCTCGGACGAGGCAAAAATCCCTCTCGGGGTGCTCGATCCGGTCGGCGGCGGCCCCCAGACCGACGGCTACGTGAAGATGCTCCGCTACGACATGGCGGAGCTCGAGAAGTACCAAAAATGAGCGACAGCCCCTCGAGCCCTCCGTCGTCGACGGCGCTCTCGGATCATCCGCGCGGCCCCGCGTCGCGCATGATCCCGATGACCACGTTCGCCGGCACACGGCCACCGGAGGAGGGGCCGCGGGCGCTCGACGTGCGCGGCGTGAGCGTGTCGTTCGGCAAACGAAGCGTGCTCCACGACGTGAGCTTCCACGTGCCGGTCGGCGAGTTCTTGTGCCTCTCGGGGCCTAACGGAGCAGGCAAGAGCACGCTCCTCAAGTGCATCTTGGGCCTGCTCGAGCCCACCCGCGGTCGCATCGTGATCGGCGGTCTTCCGGTGAACGAGGGGCGGCGCAAGGTGGGGTACGTGCCGCAGCGAAAGGCGTTCGACCGCGATTTCCCCGCCACCCCGCTCGACGTCGTGGTGGCGAATTTGCGCGGACGCTGGCCGCTGTTCGTGAGCAAGTCGGAGCGCGAGGCGGCGATGGCGGCGCTCGAGCGATGCGGCGCGGGCAAGCTCGCGAACCGGCAAATGAGCGATCTCTCCGGCGGCGAGGCGCAGCGTGTGTTCCTCGCCCGCGCCCTCGCGACGAAACCGGAGCTCCTGATCTTGGACGAGCCTACCGCGGGAGTGGACGTGGGCGGGCGCGCCGCGATCGTCGATTTGATGGCCGAGATCAGCGCGAGCGAGACGATGGCGGCGGTGCTCGTGACCCACAATTTGCAGGCGATCGCGCGCTGCGCCGAGCGCGTGATCTACCTCGAGCGCACGGTACGAGCGTGGGGCCTGTGGAGCGAGCTCTCGAGCGTGGACGACCTGTCCGCGATTCGAACGAGCGATCCGAACGTGATGTCGCTCGACGGCGACTGAGGCGACGACGCAGGCGCGCGCGTGGGTCGGGTCAGGGGCTCGCTGGGGGCGCGACCAACGCTTCGGCGCGCGCGCGCACGTCGCGCGTCATGTCGATCGGGCGACCGGCGAGGTCGAAGAGGCCATCTTCGCGCTTCTTCGAGCCGTGGATCTTCACCCGAAACGTGACGTCGCCCGCCGATACGAACGTGGCGTCGATGCGGGAGCCGGGCGGCGATGGCGCAGTGGAGACGAGCGACACGGTGGTGTCCGTGATGCTCACGAAGCGCGCCGAGCCACCCTTCATGCTCGCCGAGGTCCACACGAGATGAGGCGCGAACGGTGCCGACGGCTCGCTCATCGGTCACCCTTGCGGCCACGACCGACGGCGGCGCGCGCCTCGCGTTCGGCCGTCTTCGTCGCCATCGCGTGGCGCTTGTCGTGCTGCTTTTTGCCCTTCGCGAGGCCGAGCTCCACCTTCGCGTGACCTTCCTTGAAGTACACCCGGAGCGGCACCAGCGTGTAGCCCTCGCGAGAGAGCGCGCGGTCGATGCGCTCGATCTCGCGCGCGTGGAGGAGGAGCTTCCGTGCCCTCCGCGGCTCGTGCGGGAACGCGACCGCGCGCGCGAAGGGTGCAATGTACATCTGCTTGAGCCACGCCTCGCCGCGTTCGATCGCGGCGAAGGAGTCGACCAGCTCGCAGGTGCCGGCTCGGAGCGCTTTCACCTCGCTGCCGACGAGCACGAGGCCCGCCTCGAAGTGATCGTCGATCTCGTAGTCGAACGTGGCGCGGCGGTTCTTGGTGACGAGCTTCTCGCCCGCCTTGTTTTTCGCCTTTTCCGACATTCTCTCGTGTCCTTCGACGCCTCCGACTTACCACGCCTCTCACCGGGTGTGTTCGCCCACGTGCACCCGGCGGGAGCTCGGGTTGGCCGCGCGCCGCCTTTGCGGCGAGGGTCGGGGTTGCCTCGGCAAGGGAAACTCCCTATTCGCGGCTCATGTCCAAGGTGAAGCACCTCCGCCCTTCGATCCGGCCCTGGAACCGCGTGAAGACCGAGATCGTGGCCGAGTATCGTGTGTTCGAGATCGAGCGCCACGCGATCGTCGACGGCGACGGCAAGCCGCGTATGGACGTGAATACGTTCCGCTTTCCGGACTGGTGCAACGTCATCGCGATCACCCCGGAGCAAGAGCTCGTCCTCGTCTGGCAGTACCGCTTCGGCACCGGCACGATGAGCCTCGAGCTGCCCGGCGGCTGCGTCGATCCGGGCGAGGAGCCGCTCGTGGCCGCCGGTCGCGAGCTCGCGGAAGAGGCCGGCTACGCGCTCGGACCCGCTGGCCTCACTCACCTCACCACCTTCGAGGCCAACCCCGCGATGCAGGCCAACCTCTGCCACACCTACGTCGCCGAAGGCGCGCGCCCCACCGCGAGCCAACACTTCGACGATCTCGAAGAGCTCGAGGTGTGCCTCGTCGCGCTCGACGATCTCCCCGCGCTGCTCGACGAGGGCATCGTCCGCCATGGCCTCATCGTCGCCGCCCTCGAGACGTTCCTCCGACGCCGGAGCGGGCAAAAGAATGCATGATGCACGTAGCGCGCTCGAGGCTAAAAATAGCCGCATCGTGAGCACGGCCTGCCAGGCGTACCCGCCGCGTCGTGCCGACGATGGCTCAGCTCGATCGACGGCGTCGCGCGAGGTAGCTGCCGACGAGCACGAGGACCACGACGGCTCCAGCGCCCCCGCCGAGCCTGCCCGCGGTGCCACAACCGGACGAGTCGGCCTCGGGAGCAGGCGTAGGGCCCGCGTCTGCCGCCCCCGCGTCTTCCGGCGGCACGCCGAGCTCGTTGCGCACGCGGGGCCACAGCTTGGTGCACTCGTCGTGGGTGGTCGTGCCCGGCGCGCACGCGAGCGGACCACGGAGGCCGGAGAGGCGCAGGATCGGCGTGAACGTGCGTCCGTCGTCGGTGCTCTCGCCGGCGACGAAGCCATAGAGCTCGTTCGAGCAGAGGTACACGCGGGTGTCCGTGACCGTGATGCACTGCACGTAAATTTTCGCCCGCTTCTCGAACGCGAGGGCGGTCTTGTTCGCGACGAGGAGGCCGTCTTTTGCGCTGCCGACGTACACCTTCTCGCCGTCGGGGGAGATGGCGAGGCCGGTCATCGGGCCCTCGCTCGCCCACGCCTCGCGGAACGTCTTCGCGCCGTCGTCGGACACGAGGAGGCGGCTCTTGGCGAGCTCGGGTGAGCCACCCGTGCGCACGTACACACGATCGGGGTTCTTCGGATCGACCGCGCCGATGAAAGGCGCGCGCTCGCCGGCGACGAGAGGGATCACGTGCTCGGTGTAGGTCGCGCCGCGATCGTTCGAGACGAGGACCACGCCCTCGGGCCCCGTCGCTTTGTCGCGCGCGCCGCTGAGGTACACGCGCGAAGGATCGGACTCGGCGATCTCGACCGTCTCGAAGAGCACCGTCGGATCGATGTCCTTGCCGACTCCCTGGAACGACTGCCCCTCGTCGCCGCTGTGAAATAGCGTCGAAATGTACCTATTTTTCCCTGCGTCGTCGCGTGAGCCGTAGCTCGAGGCGATCGCGAGGACCTCCTTCGGGCGCTCCTTCGCGACGACCACGTCGTTCATGATCCGCTTGTCGACCTCGCCCTTCAGGATCGAAAAACCGCACGCCTTGTCTTGCGACACGGTGACACCGGCGAAGAGCGCGCCCACGATCGCGGGCTTCTCGGTGAGGGCGAGGGGAGGGTCCTCGATCCCGCTGAAGCCGAGGCTCTGCTCGCAGACCCAGTCCCAATGCTTTCCCGCGTCTTTCGACACCAGCACGCCGTAGGTCGCGCGGAGCACGAGGAACGATGGATCCCGCGGCGCGACGACGATGCTGTTCGTCGCCGGGAAGCGACCGTTCGCGCGCGCCTCGCCGGCCGAGAGCAAGAGCGACGACATGGCGACGGCGAGGGCGGACGAGAGGCGCTTCACGAGTGAAAAACTAGAGCACCGAACCGCTTGATGACCGAGGATTTTCGCCGAGTTGCGAGCCGTGCAAGGCGCGACGACGAGTCCTACTGCTGCTAGCCGAGGAGGAGCAACGAAGCACGGCGAAGCAAATCGGCGAAAAGCCGACCGAATTAAGCGGTTCGGTGCTCTTGTGCAGCGCGCGCGAGATGGCACGAACGACCGCGCAAGCCGATCGCGCGACACCCGTTTCGCTGATTCGATTTCTCGACCGGACACCGCATATATCTTACGCTTTCGTCATGAAGACCTACAGCTTCAAGCGCCTCACCCTCGACATCCTCGACATCGAGAAACCGGACTTCGAGGGCAAGCTCGACGCCTACGGAAGCCAAGGCTGGCAGCTTGTCTCCAGCTTCGACCGCGAGAAAGGTGGAAACTCGAAGGAGGTCTATTTCATCTTCATGCGCGCGACCGGCGAGTAGGCGCCTCGCGCGTAGGGGTAGCGGCGTCGCGTCTCGCGAGCGCACGTGACGATTCCCGCGCGTACGCGAGGCATGCCGTCTCGTGGAGGCCGGCCATGACGATCGCGCGATCCGCGAGATCGTCTTGGTCGACCCGGCGGTGTGGTTTTCCAGGCTTCGACGCCGCGCGCGCGTGGGCGCTCCCCAAGAGGGCGCCGAGGTACGGAACCAGCGCGACGAACGCGTCCCGGGTGAGCTCGGCGACGTCGAGCTTGTCTTCCTGAGGCGTGAGCCGGCGCACGAGGAGCTTCTTGCCGAGGAGCTCGGTGCGCCCCAGACGCGAGGGCGTCTTCTCCACGCTCGCGACGAACGCCGAGAGCACACGCTCGACCGGATCGCGCCCTTTGATCTTCACGAGGCGGTGCGGCGAAGGCTTCGCGTCCTCTTCTTTCAGGTCGAAGAGCCAGCCCTCGTCGCGGCCCTTCACGAGCGCCGCGATGCGCAGGCACCCGAGGCTGCCGTTCCCCGCGACACGAAACGCGGCGTCGACGAGGCGGAGCTCGGAGGGCTCGAGGCGCTCGTTCTTCTCGAGGCCGTCGGAGTATCGCGCGAGCGCGGCGGGCAGGGCAGCGACGATCTCGGGGTCGAGCGCGAAGTAACGCTCCCCGAGCACGAACCTGCGTCTGCCCTTCGCGCCGCGCGTGCGGGCCCCCAAAAAGTCGTGGCTCGTGCGCGCCTCCACCCGCGCGACGAGCCGCTTCACGCTCTCGGGCGCCCTCGGCTTCTTGCCCCCGAACGCGCCCGCGCCGTAGCCGTCGAGCAGCTTCGCGAGGAGGTCCAGCGTCTTCGTGCTCGACTCACCGTAGATGCGCGACGCGAGGAGCAAGCTCGTCGCAAGGCGGAGCAAATCGTACCGATGGGGACCTACGCACCCGTCGTCGAAGTCGTTCACGTCGAACGCGACGGGCTTCCCGGGGCCCGCTTTTTTCCCCTTCCGAACGCGATACGCGCCGAAGTTCTCGAGGTGCGCGTCGCCGATGATGTACCCGCTGCCGGACGGCCCCTCTTCGAGGTCCGAGGCCTCCTCGAGGATCGCGTAGAACGTCGGGGCGTGCCCGCGCAAGAACGAGAACGGCGAGAGCCCGCACTTCCGCACCTTGATCGCGAGCAAGTGTGGAGCGTGTGCCATCCGCTCCTGGTCACGAAGGAACGCGCGGCGGCCGAGGTCCAAAGCGTCGATGCGGGCCATCCTGCGATCCTACGGGGAGGCGGCGCGATCTGTCTTCGTCCACAAACGTGGTAACGGGGGGGCGTGCATCTCCTCGAGTCGATGCGCGCGAAGGTCGATCGGCTCGCCCTCGGAAGCGCCAAAAGTTCTGGAACATTGAGGGCTTCGGTGCGTTCGTTCGCCCGCGCCCTGTCGGCGCCGCTCGTGCTTGGGCGTGTCTCTCGCACGGTGAACGTGCCGGGCCACGGCGCGCCGCTCGTCGTGTGCGTCGGTGGGCCTTCGGTCGGCGGCTCGGGCAAGACCCCGGTCGCGATCGCGTGCGCCAAGGTGCTCGCTGCGCACGGCGCGCCCACCGCGTTCGTCGGTCACGGTTATCGCGCCCGCGGCCTAGCGCGGGTCGAGGTGGTGGACGCCGCGGTGGGCCTCGCGCCCGATCGCGCCGGCGACGAGGCTGCGGTCGCGGCCGCCCAGCTCCGCGACGTGGGGGTGCCGGTGCTCGTCTCGCGCTCGAGGTCACGGGCCGTCGCCGCGGCGGCCGAGCGCGCGCGCGTCGTCGTGATCGACGGTCCTCTCGAGACGCACCCGCTCCCCGCCACCCTCACCGTGCTCGCGTGCGCCGACGCCGACACGGGCACCCTCGCGCGCATGCTCGCGTCGCGCGCCGACGAAGTGGTCTCTACGGGGGTGGCTTCGAGCACCTTCCGGCTCCTGCGTGGAGCCGGCTCGTCGGGGTCGGCGCTCGACACGCTCGCGGGGCAGCGGTTCGGACTGGTAACGGCGATCGCGCGCCCAGAGCGTGCGGTGGCGGCGTTCGGACATCTCGCGCCCGCCGCGCATCTCGCCCTCGGAAACCACGCTCACCTCGACGTTCGCGACGAGGGCCGAGCGCTCGCCATTTCGCGCGCGATGAGGCTCGACGCGTGGGTGACGACCGAAAAAGGCCCCCTCTTCGGGGAGTCCACGTTCGCCGGATTGCCGCTCTTCACGCTCCGCCACGAGGTGATCTTGCCGGCCCGGCTGTTGCTCGCTCTAGGTCTCTTGGCCGCCCGTGCCACGATCGAGGTAGGACAACGGAACCTTCTCGATTCAGCTAACCGCTCGTATTAACTCGGTAAATCGTCAATCGCCCTCGTGAGGGAGCGCCTTGACCGGGCGAGCAGATGGAAGGTACCGTGACGTTGGAGGGCTGCAGCTTTGCAGCGTGTTCCGTGAGCGGCGACGGCGACGAAAAGACCAGAGTTACCGCCATCGTGCAGAAGCCCCCCGGCGAAGTCTCTCCGGGCGGTGGCGACTGCCTGGTGGTCATTTACACGAAGGAGCCCACGCTCCTCGGGAAGCGGTTCGTGCTCGACATGAGCCCGCTGCGGATCGGTCGTGGGCCGGAGAATCACATCGTCCTCGAGGGCGACTCCGTCTCGCGTCGTCACGTGCACTTCGAGCAGCGCAACAACGCCTGGTACGCGGTGGACGACGGCTCCACGAACGGCACCTACGTCAACGACGACCAAATCGGCCGTGAGTGCGCGCTCGCGAACGGCGATCGCGTGAAGGTGGGACCCACCATCTTCAAGTACCTGTCCGGCCAAGACGTGGAGTCGCAGTACCACGAGGAAATCTACCGGATGACCATCATCGATGGTCTCACGCAGGCGCACGTGAAGCGGTACCTGCTCGAGTCTCTCGAGAAAGAGATCATCCGCGCGCGCCGTCATCAACGCGACATGTGTCTCGTGATGTTCGACATCGATCACTTCAAGCGCATCAACGACACGCAGGGCCACCTCGCCGGCGACCACGTCTTGAAGGAGCTCGCTCGCCTCGTTCAGGCGCGCATCCGTCGCGACGAGGTGTTCGCGCGCTACGGCGGCGAAGAGTTCGCGCTGCTCTTGCCAGAGACCACCCTCGAGGGGGCGAGCCAGCTCGCGCACGACCTTCGTCAGCGGGTAGAAGAGGCGAAGTTCGTCTTCCAGAACGAGCGCATCAACGTGACGGTGTCGATCGGCGTCGCGAAGCTGCTCGAGTCCCACCGCTCGGGGCTCGATCTCATCCGCGATTCGGACGAGCGCCTCTACGAAGCGAAGCGTTCGGGCCGAAACCGCGTCGTCGTGGCGAAATAGAGTCGAGCGGTGGCAGGTGAGGGCGCGGCTGCTCCCCATGTCGCAGGTCCAATCCCCGGCCCTCGTTCGAGCGCGCTCTCCGCACGCCTCGCCGACGTCGAGTGCCCCGCGTTCGAGGCTCGTCGCGACGCGCGACGAGAGACGAGCGGCGCCTCACAATCGCCGATCGTGCTCGCCCGCGGCGAAGGCGACGTGCTCGTGGACGTCGATGGCAATCGCTTCGTCGACCTCGTCGCGGGGTTCGGCGCGCTCTCGCTCGGGCATGCGCCGCGCGCGGTGCTCGCCGCCGTACACGATGTTCAAGAGCGCCTCCCGCTCGCCCTCGGCGACGTGTACGCGTCGGAAGAGAAGGTGCTCCTCTGCGAAGCCCTCGCCGCGCTTTACCCTGCTCCGGGCGCGCGTGTCCTGCTCGGCCTCTCCGGTGCGGACGCCGTCACCGCGGCGCTGAAGACCGCCGTCCTCGCGACGAACAAACCCGGGGTCGTCGCGTTTCATGGCGCCTACCACGGGCTCTCGCACGGCCCGCTCGCGGCGTGCGGGCTCCTCCCTGCGTTCCGTGAGCCCTTCGCCGCGCAGCTCGGCGATCACGTCTCGTTCGTGCCGTACCCCGCCTCGGCGGCCTCCCTCGACGCTTCCCTCGCGGCGACGGAGCGCGTGCTTCGTGCGGGAAAAACAGGCCTCGTTCTCGTCGAACCGATGCTCGGACGTGGTGGGTGTGTCGTGCCGCCGGCGGGGTTCTTGCGTGAGCTTCACGTGCTCACGAAGGCGCACGGCGCGCTCCTCGCGGCGGACGAAATCTGGACCGGGCTCGGGCGCTCCGGCGCGATGCTCGCCTCGGTCGACGCGGGTGTGGTGCCCGATCTGGTGTGCCTCGGGAAGGCGCTCGGGGCAGGCTTTCCAATCTCGGCGTGCGTGGGCAGCGCGGAGGCCTTCGAGGCTTGGGGCGCGCATGGCGGCACCGCGATCCACACCGCCACTCACTTCGGCGCGCCACCCTCGTGCGCCGCGGCCCTTGCGACCCTGTCCGAGATCGCGCGCCTCGATCTCCCCGCCCGCGCGCGGGACGTGGGGAGGCGGCTCGTCGAAGCACTGACTGAAAACGGCTTTTTGGTCAGTGGGAAGGGGCTCATGGTCGGCATCGACCTCGAGAGCTCTTCTCGTTCGCTCGCGGTCGCGCGCCGTCTCCTCGGCGCCGGGTGGCTCGTGCTCACGGGCGGAACGCGCGGAAATGTGCTCACTTTGTCGCCCGCTCTGACGCTCGCGGACGGGTATATTTTGCCCTTCGTCGAAGCGCTCGTCCTCGCCTGCGCGGAGGTCTAAGCGCCGCGCGCGGGTGGATCGGCGAGTGCCCGAGAGCGGCCGCCGACGACGCCAGCCCGCGCAATTCGTAAAGATGGGCAAACGACCGGCGCGATGACCACTTTCGAACTATGGTCATCTTCCTGGGAGGTTGGTGATGCACAGCTCGTGGAAAAAGCGTGTCGTCGGTTTGGGGATGATGGTCGCGCCGGTTCTCTCGGCCTTCGTGGTCGCGGGCTGCTCGGCCGAAGCCACCGCCACGGAGGACGACGCGGACGAGTCCGAGATCACCGAAGAGCAGGCCCTCACGAGCCCTGCTCCGGCTCAAGGCGCGGAGCCCGCAGGTCGCGCGGCGAAGCACGCGATCGTGCTCGCCCACGGCTTCATGGGCACCGACTCGAACGATCCGTCGGTCACGAACATCTGGGCGTTTTATCGCCTCGCGGACGCCCTTCGGCGCGACGGACACGTGGTCCACGAGGCGCGCGTCCAGCCGTTCAACTCGCCCGCCGTTCGCGCGGGCGAGCTCGCCAAGCACGTCGACCAGGCGCTCGTCGAGTGCAAGGCCAAGCCCGGTTGCGACGCGACGAAGGTGAACATCATCGCCCACAGCATGGGCGGCCTCGACTCGCGCTACCTCGTCTCGTCGCTGAAGTACGGCGATCGAGTCGCCTCGCTCACCACCATCTCCACGCCGCACCGGGGGAGCTTCATCGCCGACGTCGGGGTGAACCTCGTCGAGCGCGACAAGGCGAACGACGCGCTCGGTAAGCTCTTCAAGGCCTTCGGGCGCACCTTCACCACCGACGATCTCGCGAACGACACCAACGTACGCGCCGCGCTCGGTGCGCTCTCCGAGAAGGCCTCTCCTGCGTTCAACGCCGCGAACCCGGACGACTCTCGCGTCTACTATCAATCGTGGGCCGGCGTGAGCAACGTGCTCGCGATCCCCAACCCGAAGGACTACGGCGCCTGCGACGGCAAGATCGAGACGTATCGCAAACGTCGCGACGGCATGGACGCGCTGCTCACGCCCGTCGCCGCAATCGTCGCGCACGGCACCGACTTGATCCCGAACGACGGCATGGCCACCGTCGCGAGCGCGAAGCACGGAAACTTCCGCGGCTGCATCCCCGCCGATCACTTCGACGAGGTCGGCCAAATCAAAGACGAAGCGCGCGACCGGCGCACCGGCTTCGATCACGTGCGCTTCTATCGCAACGTCGCGTTCGATCTCTCGCGCCGCGGCTTCTGATCCGCTGTTCTCGAGGAGTCACCTCGTCGGTCACTCCAGGATCGGGGCCGCCTTCGCTTCCGCGACGCCCTCGGCCGCCATCGCGTCGAGGGTGCGCACGAGCCTGTCGGTGTCGACGTAGGTGCGGATCGTCTTCGCTTGGCCCCACGAGAGCTCCACGATCTGCACGCCCTCACCGAGGTACGAGGGCTCGTGCGGCGGCGTGACCTCGTGCGCGAAGGTGGTGACGACCCGCGTGCTCCAAGGGAACCCGGTGACCTCCACCGAGCGGATCACGAACGCCCCTGGCAGGAGCCGGAACAAGCGGCCGAACCATTTTTCGACCCCCGCCCGTGTCACGCGGGTGCCTGCCAGCGCGTGGCCCTCGCCCTCGAACGTGTAGTGAACGTCGTCCGCCATGGTGGCCAGCGCCGGCGCGGGATCGTGCGCGGTGAGGCCGCGGAACGCGCGTAGGACCTTCCCGCGGACGATCGCGTGGTACGGGTTCAGCGTCACGCCGTCGTGCGTCGCATCGACCGCGTCGAGCTCCGCCGCCGTAGGTGTACGCGCATGCGTACCAGCAGGGGCGCGCGCTGGCCGCTCGGCCGCGCTGCACGCGGCGAGGAGGGGGAGGGCGAGGAGGGCGGCTGCGGCGAGGGAGTATGTTGACATCGTCAACATGAAAGCGGTCGAACTTGACGCTGTCAACATCAGGGGTGAAAACGGTGTCCGTGAAGAACAAGGAGCCGCGCCCGTACCACCATGGCGATCTGCGGCAGGCGCTCGTGCTCGCGTCGATCGCGATCTTGAAGGAGGAAGGCGCTACGGCGCTCACCCTGAGGAGCGCGGCGCGGCGGGTGGGGGTGAGCCACGCCGCACCCAAGAATCACTTCGGCGATCTGCGCGGTCTCTTCGCGGCGGTCGCGATCGCGGGATTTCGTGGGCTCGCGAAGGCGCTCCACGAGGCGCGTTCGGGGCGCGACGCGCGGCTCGGGCTCGTCGCCGCGGCGCAGGCTTACGTACGCTTCGCGATGGAATCTCCGGGCGCCTTTCGCGCGATGTTCCACCCCGTGCTCGCGGAGCGATCGATCGTGCCGGAGCTGGAGGAGGCGTCGCGCGCGGCGTTCGCGGAGCTCGTGACGGGGATCGTGGCGGCGCAAGCGGCAGGCGTCGTCACGCCCGGCGACGCGGAGGGAAAGAGCCTGACCGCGTGGTCGTTCGTGCACGGCCTCGCCTCGCTCGCGGTGGACGCGCAGCTCACCGGGAAGGGGATCTCCACGCCGCCCGAGGTGCTCGCGGCCCTCGGCGCGCAGCACCTCTTCGATGGCCTCGGGAACGTGGGGGGCGCGGCGGAAAAACGCGCTATGAAGCGCGCGACACCCGGAAAAACGCGCCCGAAAGCGCGCACGAAGGCGAAGAAAGAGTCCGCGTGAACGATCCCGAGAGCCAAGCTTTGCACATGCGTGCGCGCGCGTTCGTGGAGGCGTTCGTCGCCGGCGCGCCCGCTCCCGAGGCCTTCGATGCGCTCGCGGTCGATCTCGCGCGGTTCCAAGCGTCACGTGTCCCGGGCCTCGCGCGGCTCGCCACGTCGCGAGGGCTCGATCTCTCCTCCGTCACGCGCGCGTCCGACGTGCCGGCCGTTCCGACCGACGCGTTCAAGCACACGCGTATCGCGACGTTTCCCAAGGGCGAGGAGACACGCGTGTTCCGCACGAGCGGCACCACGATGGACGTGCGCGGGGTGCATGCGTTTCGTGACGTCGCCACCTACGACGCGGCTGCCCTCGCGTTCGGCAAGCACGCGCTCTTCGCGGGGCTCACGGAGAAGCCCGACGTGGTCGTGCTCGCGCCGCCGCCGGAAGAGGCGAGCGACTCGTCGCTCGGTCACATGATGGCGGCGTTCGTCGCCGAGCTCTCGCGCGCGCACGCGCACGCGACGCGCGCGCAGACCCACTTCGTCTCGCAGGGAGCGATCGCGGTCGAGGCGCTTCGCGAGCGACTCACCGAGCTCTCACGGCGCGCAGAGCGGCCGGTGCTGGTCCTCGGGACCAGCTTCGCCTACGTGCACTGGCTCGAGGCCGATCCGCGGTTCTCCTGCGCGCTTCCGCCGGGGAGCCGGCTCATGCAAACAGGCGGGTTCAAAGGGAAATCACGCGAGGTGCCGGCGGAGGAGCTTCGCACCGAGCTGGCGCGTGCGTTCGGCCTCGCGCGCCGAACGATCGTCTCCGAGTACGGCATGACGGAGCTCTCGAGCCAGTTCTACGAGGGCACGCTCCTCGGAACCGAAGAGGGCGTGCACGTCGAGCCACCGTGGGCGCGCGTGGTGGCGGTGGACCCCGAGAGGCTGCTCCCGGTCCCCGAGGGCGAGGTAGGGCTCGCGCGGATCGAAGATCTGGCCAACGTCGACAGCGCGTTCGCGATCCAAACGCTGGACCGTGTGGTCCGCGTCGCGGGCGGGTTTCGGCTCTTGGGTCGCGCTCCCGGCGCTCCGCCGCGCGGGTGCTCGATCGCGATCGACGAGCTCTTGGCGGGGAGCACGTGAGCGCGCGGCGCGCCTTCGCCGACGTCGCGAAGGACGTGCGCGCGGTGCTCGACGCCGCGGCGACGCTCGCCGAGCGCGCCGACGAAGAGTGGATCGCGTCGCTCGTCGAGAGTACGGGGCTCTCGCGGGAGGGGGTCGCGCTCGGACTCCGGGTCGCGCTCGAACGGGAAGCCACCGACGACGAGCTTCGCCTCTTCTTGTCGCGCGTGCGCCCAGCGGACGCCGTGACGGTCGTGCTCGCGGCCAACGTGTTCGTCGCGGCCGCACGCGCGATCGTGCTCGCCCTCGCCGCCGCTCCCCGCGTGTACGTGCGCCCGTCGCGCCGCGATCCCGTGTTCGCGCGCGCGCTGGTGCAGGCCCTCGACGATCCGCGGATCACCCTCGTCGACGAGGTCGTCGCGCACGGTGGCGTCGTGCATGCTTACGGGCGCGACGAGACCATGCGCGCGCTCGCGGACACCACAGGGATGCCGGTGTGGGCGCACGGCGCCGGCCTCGGGGTCGCCATCGTCGCCGCCGAGGACGACCGCGCGCTCACCGCCCGCGCCCTCGCCGACGACATCGTCGTGTTCGACCAGCGAGGCTGCCTGAGCCCTCGGATCGCTTTTTTCGTAGGCGATCCCGCGGGGGCCCGGCGTCTCGCGGTGTCGCTCGTGGCGGAGCTCGACGACGCGAGGGCGAGGGTGCCCCCGGGGTCGCTCGCCGCCGCCGAGGCGCGCGAGATCGCCGCTGCCCGCGACGTCGCCCTCGTGTGCGGCGAGGTGCTCGGCGAAGCCGGCGCAATGGTCGCGATCACCGAGGTCGAACAAGGTGCATCTTGCATGATGTTTCCTCCCGGGCGCCACCTCGTGCTCGTCCCCGTCGCGTCGGAGGCCGACCTCGTACGACACCTCGCGCGCTTCGGCACGGCGCTCGTGACGGTGGGGTCGGCCGACGAGGGTCGTACGGCCCGGCTCGCTCCGGCGTGGGCACGTCGTGCGCGCCTCGGTTCGCTGCAACGGCCACGGCTCGATGGCCCGGTCGACCTCCGCGACGTGTGGCTCTTGCCGCCGGCGCATTGACGCGTCGCTCTTTTCGAGCGGAAAGCGATGCCGCTCTACGCGGTCGCCCGCGCTCCCGTTCGATCCGAGCTATTCTTTGCTTCAGGATTCGCTCGCGATCTGCCGAGGGAGCAGCGCGCGATCGGCGCCGACACACCTTTCTTTCCGTCGTCCAAGAGGAGAGCCCGATCATGCGCTCGTTCGCTTCTGCTTTCGTGTTTCGATCCGTGCTCTCCGTCGCGCTCGCGGCGTCTGCCTACGTCGCGCTCGAGGCCGACGCGCTCGCCTGCGGCGGGTGTTTCCATGCGCCGAACCCGGAGCGGCCCACGGTCGTGACCGACCACCGCATGGTGCTCTCCGTCGGACGGGGCAAGTCGACCCTCTACGACCAAATCCGGTACACCGGCACGCCGGCAGAGTTCGCGTGGGTCCTGCCGATCACCGGCGAGGTCGAGGTCGGCATCAGCTCGGACGAGCTCTTCACCGGGCTCGATGGCTTCTCGGCGACCGCTGTCTTCTCGCCGCCTCGCAATTGTCCTCCGCAGCCAGCAGGGTGCAACTCCACCTCGTGCGCGGCCTCCGATTCGCTCTCGTCCTCCGCCGAGTCCGCCGGAGACCCGTCGAATGGCGGGGTGACGGTCACGAAGCAGGAGGTCATCGGGCCCTACGCGACAGTGCAGCTCCAGAGCAACGACGCGGACGCCCTGAAGACCTGGCTCGCGGCGAACGGCTTCGCGCTCCCGAGCGACGTCGTGCCCGTCGTGGACCAGTACGTGAAGGAGAAGTTCAACTTCCTCGCTCTCAAGCTGAAGCCTGGCGCGAACGTGCAGTCGATGCGACCCGTGCGCGTGACGAGCGTGGGACCGAGCGTGGTCCTGCCGCTCCGTATGGTCGCCGCCGGCACGGGCGCGGTCGTCGGCATCACCTTGTTCACGGTCGCCGAAGGGCGCTACGAGCCACAAAACTTCCCGTGGTTCCGGATCGAGGACAACGACATCGAGTGGGACTGGACCACCAACGCGTCGACCTTCGCCGAGGTGCGCACCAAGAAGTCCGAGGCGCTCGGTGGCAAGGGGTGGGAGGTCGAGTCCTCCGTCGCGCTCGAGGCGGGGCGATTCCCGGTCCCCGCGCAAAGCCGCTTCGGTAGCGAGCCCCCGCGCAGCGACTCGTTCGGCTACGAAGCGACCGACACGAAGAGCGTGCGGCAGCTCATCGACGAGGATTTGCTCGCCCTTCACGGGGGGCGCACCAGCGGAGTCTCCAGGCTCACCCGGATGCGCGCCGACCTCACGAAGCCCGCGCTCGACGAGGACCTCGTCCTCACTGCCTCCGTCGATCAGTCGCTCCTCACCAACGTGCGGCAGGTCACGCGGGAGAAGAACGAGCCCTCTTGCACGGTGTGGGTCGGCTGCGAAGCGACCGGGGTCGCGCCCCGCAGCGAGGCGCTCGTGCGCTCCACCGACCATTGCTCCACCGCCGGGACTGCGATCCCACGCGAGACGTGGGCCGCGGTTTGCCTCGGCTTCGTCGCCCTCGCGATGGTGCGCTCGCGTCGTCGCTCGCGTCGCTGAAGCTCGCCGCGCTCCCGAGGGGTGGCCAGACGGAAATTCGCCAGCGTTGGCGTTTTGATTCGCCAGCGTTGGCGTTTTTGGAAATTCGCCAGCGTTGGCGTTTTTGGAAATTCGCCAGCGTTGGCGTTTTGATTCGCCAGCGTTGGCGTTTCTGGAAATTCGCCAGCGTTGGTGTTTCGTCTGGCGCGGCACAAAGGCAAAGCGCGCTTCGCCCGTACCGGCGAGGCGCGCTTCGTTCGTGGCGTCGCTCGGTCCTTCGGACCTCCCTCCCCACGGTCCATCGTGCCCCCCCGTACGAGCTGCGCTCGTCCGGTTGGCGCGGTTGGTTCGGGCGGCTCTGCCCTCAGCTCGCGAGGGACTTCGTGTAGACGCGGTACTTCTTGTAGAGCTTGCCGCCCATCATCTTGATGCCGAGGCTCACCGGCGCGTCGTCCTCGCGGATCCAGGAGAGCTCGGCCCACTTGTAGCCCTTCGCGAGACCGCGCTTCGCGACCTCCACGTACATCGCGGTGCTGAGGCCGCCGTAGCGTTTGATGTTGCCGCGCACCTCGTGGTTGATGCCGAGCATGATGAGGCGCGTGGTGAGCGGGTGCTTCACCTTCGTGCGCCACAAGAGCTTGATCGCGCCGGTGGGGAAGAGCGACCCCCCGAGGTCGTGGATCGCCTCGTTCAGGTTGGGCATCATGATGCAGCAGCCGGCCGGCCTGCCGTTCACCTCCGCGATGAACGCGATGTCGCGGTCGATCACGAGCTTCATGTCTTGGGCCACCTTCGCGAGCTCGTCCGGGAGCATCGGGACCATCGCCCATTTGCCCTCCCAAGCGTCGTTGTAGATGTCCATGATGATCTTGAGCTCGGCTTCCATCCGCGAAGGATCGACGCTTCGGAGCTTGACCTCCGGCATCGCACGGACGCCTTCCCAGGCCTTGAGCGCGCGCGGCGTGAAGCCCATCGAGCCGTCCCAGCGGAAACAAAGGAGGTCCTTCTCCTTCGTGAGCCCGACCGCTTCGCAGAGGTCGGCCTGGTACTTCCGCGAGTGCGCCATGCTGAGCATGGGGGGCATCTCGTGGCCTTCGACGAGCACGCCGACCTCTTCGTTCGCATAGAGCGAGAAGGGGCCCCACATGCGCTTCATGCCGCGCCCGCGGAGCCAAGCCTCGGCGGCCTCGATGAGCTTCTTGGCGACCTCGACGTCGTCGATCGTGTCGAAGAAACCGAAGAAGCCGGTGTCGTCCTTCCAGATGCGGAGGTGCTCACGATCGATCTGGGCCGAGCAACGGCCGACGAGGCGGTCGCCCTTCCAAGCCGTGAAGTAGACGGCCTCCGCGCGGTTGAAGAACGGGTTCTTCTTCGGCGACAGGCGCTCCTTGATCTCGAAGTCGAGGGGCGGAACCCAAGCCGGATCGCCCTCGAACACGACGTGTCCCGCGCGGATGAAATCGTTGACGTCCTCGCCCGGGCGGTGCTCGCGGATGGTGATGGTCATTCGGGATCTCCGCGCCGCCGATTAGCACGCAAGAGCAGCGCTTGCGATCTTCCATCGCCCGGCAAAAAGGCGTTCGCAGCCTCGCGCGATGGCGGCGCGGGGCCCGGTTTCGCTCGTCAGCACGCCGGGCGCTCGTGTTTCCGCACGATCGAGGCCCCACCCGTGGAGACCGGAGAGCCCGCAGGACGTAGTCAAGGACGTTTACTTCGTGAGGGTGTGAACGATCGCGCCGCCGGGACCGAGCGCTTCTTCGGCGAGATCGCGCATCCGCGTGTGGTGCGTGAGAAAGAGCACCGTGCCTTCTTTGGCGAGCGCCCCGAGGACCCCGAACGCGGCGCGGGCACGGTCGTCGTCGAAGTGCACGAGGGCGTCGTCGAGCACGATCGGCGCTCGACTTCCGAGGCTCGCGAGCCGCTCGAGGCTCGCGACACGGAGGGCGAAGTAGAGCTGATCGCGCGTGCCGGTCGAGAGCTCGGAGACCGCGAGGGGAGCCCCGCGGCGCCCTTCTTCGGAGGGCGCGCGGACCGCGTGGAGGGCGAGCGTGGTGGCCTCGTCTCCTCGCCTCGTGCGTGACGGATCGTCGGCGAGCTCGACCGAGAGCCCTTCGTAGGCCCCGAGGGTGAGCGCCCGGAAGTGGCGGCTCGCGCGCTCGAGGACGGGACCTTGGCTCTCTTTGCGGTAGGTCTCGATTCGCTTCGCCAGCAGGCGTCGCGCCGCGCGGACGGAGAGCCAATCTTCGGCGACGCGCACCACCCGCGCGAACGCGAGCTCGGCGTCCTCCGCGGCGCGCGCGGCGCCGAGATCTTGATTCTTGAACTGCTCGAGTCCCTGCTCGTTGCGGCCCGCCGCTTCGAGCGCGGTCTTGGCCTCCGCGTCCAGCATCGCGAGATCGGCCTCGAGGTTCGCGAGGCTCGAGTCGAGCTCTTCGAGGCTACGATCGCGCAGGATCGTGTCGATCTCGGCGCGGTCGGTGCGCCTCAGCAACCGCGAGAGCTCGCCCTCGAGCTCGTCCGCGCGCCGTACGAGCCCTTCTTTCTCCGACGCGAGCCGCACGATGGAGGCGAACGACGCGTCGTCCGTCGCGCCGGCGACGTCGAGCGCGTGGCGAACACGCGAGGTCGTGTCGCGCACCAGCACGTCGAGGCTGCGTGTCTCGCGCTCGTTCTTGACGAGCGCCTCCGCGTCTCGCCGTGCGGCGTCTCGCGCGCGGGCAGCCTCCGCGAGCCTCGCGACGAGCGCTGCGGCGCGGACGGCGAGGCCTCTCGTTCGCTCCGGAGGCGCGAGGCCTCTCGTTCGCTCCGGAGGCGCGAGGCCTCTCGTTCGCTCCGGAGGCGCGAGGCCTCCGCTCTTGGGAGACGCCGCGGCCTCCACCATCGGGGTCAGGTCGGCCTCGAACGCGGCGTCCTCGGCGTCGAGCGCGCGAACGTCGGCCGCGATTTCGTCCGCTGCGTCCCGCGCGCGAAGGAGCTCGGCGAGCTCGTCGAGGCGGGCGCGTACGTCGTCGGCGGAGGCGCCCTTCGCGAGGCCAGCGGCGTCGAGCGCCTCGCCCAGCGTGCGCTCCACCGCGCGGAGCTCCTGCGTCTCGGTGCGCTCGCGCGCGAGGGCCGCCTTGCGCTCGGCGAGGTGCTTTTTTCGGCCTTCCATGCGCGCTTGTTCGAGGACGAGCTCGGCGCGGAGGGCGTCGCGTCGCTCGTTCGCGCGGGCGCGCAGCTCCGAGAGAGGGAGCGTCGGATCGAGCGCGAGGGGGCGCGCGTAGGCGGCGGCGAGCGCGGCGCAGGTGGCCTCCGTCCGCGCGAGATGCACCCGCGCCTCTTCGAGAGCGCGCTCCACCTCGATCACGGCGTCGACCTTCGCGCGGAAAGCGGGGAGACCTTCGACGTCGCCCGGGTTACCTCCGAGGGCGCGCGCCGCTTCGAGCTCGTCGCGCCCTACCGCGACGAGGTTGGTCTCGAGCGCGGCCACGCTGGCCGCGATCTCGGAGATGCGCGCGTCGAGGGAGCGCTCTTCCTCCGCGAGCTCCACGTGCCGGAGCACACGGTCGACCTCGTGGCGCATGCGATCGGCGAGCGCGTCGGCCTGCGCGACGACACGGACCGTCTCTTCGAGGCGCGAGGGAAACACCGCGAGCTGCGTCACGTACGTGTCGCGGGTGTGGCGCGCCTTGCGGAGATCGTCCTCCGTCACCGCCGGCGTGGTGCTCGACTCGATCGCGAGCCGTTCGCGCACCTTCGCGAGGCGCTCGCGCGCGAGGGCCGCTTCGCGGACGAGTGACTTGCGATTTTCACGAATGGATACGAGGTCTTCTACGACCTCGACGAGACGCTCGCGGCTCGGGAGCGACGAGGTGACGAGCGCTTCGACCGACGGGCGCGTGACGAACGTGGTGCGCACGAGGGCGGCGACCTTCGCGGCGTGCCCGTCGTGATCGCGCTTCGCCTCGGCCACCGCGCGGAGGGCTTGTGCGCTCGTCTCGTCGAGGCCCCCGAGCGCTTCGAGAGGCGCGACCTCCAAGGTGAGCTCTTCGCCCCGCGGGGGCGGCAGATCCGCGAGCGCGCTCTCGGCGTCGCGTGCTTGCCTGCGCGTGACCTCGAGGTTCCTTCGCTTGAGGGCGGCGTCGTCCGCGAGGCGGGTCGTGGTCGCGCGGCTCGAGACGAGGGCGCGCGCGTTCTCTGCCGCTGCGCCGAGAGACTCCCGCGCGCGCGTGATTTGTCGCAGAATCGCCTCCTGTTGACGCAAGAGCTCTCGCCGTCGTGTGTCGCGCGCTTCGAGGGCCAGAAGCCCGCGCTCCGCCTCGCCGAGCCGCTGGACGAGCGCGTCGTCGAGCAGGCTCGCGGCGCGCAAACGGGCCGTCTCGAGCAGCTCCTCGCGCTCGGTCACGAGCACACGCAAGCGCGTCGAAGCGCTCCGGCCTTCGCTCGCGGCGCGCGCATGATCGACCTCGAGGCCGGCGGGGAGGGAAGGCACGTGCGCCAGCTCGGCGATGCGCGCGCGCACCGTCGCGAGCGCGTCGAGGACCGGCCGCGAGCGGATCGCTTCGTCGAGCGCTTCCGCTTCCCGCCGCTTCTCGGCCGTCTCGATCGCGATCGCGCGGTGGGCGCTGCGTGCGTCGGTGAGGGCCCGCTCCTGCGCCGCGAACGCCTCCGGGCTGCTCTCGGCGTTCTCCTGCCGTGTCCTCTCTTCGCGGAGCTGTCGCATCGCGCCGTGGAGCTCGGTCCGGCTCGCCTGGGGCTGCGGGTTGTAGAGCTTCGTCTCGCGCTCCTCGAGCACGGCGCGCGCGCGGGTGAGCTCGCGGGTGCCGAGGGCGGCGACGGCGAGGCTCTCCCCGAGGTCTCCGCCGCTCTCCAGGATAGCGCTCGCGCCCTCGGTGAGGCTCGTGTGGTCGATCGAGAACACCGTCGCGAAGGTGTCGGCCGAGAGGGCGCCGCGCACTCTCCGGAGGGTGTCCTCGGGCACCACGGCGCCGTCGCCCGGGCTCACGATCGTGTCCTTCACGCCGCCTTTGCGCACGAAATCGAGTGAATTTCCGCGGTCGTCCGCGACGAGGCCGCCGAGGCGGAGGAGGGTCGCCTTTCCCACCGCGAACGCGTCGTCCGAGCCGCGCGGCACTCCGAAGAGCAGCGCGTGCACCGCGCGTCGGGTGGTGCTCTTTCCGGCTTCGTTCGGGCCGTAGATCACGTGGAGCTTCGGCGCCGACAAGTCGAGCGAGGTGCCCTCGAAATGACCCCACAAGAGAAGATCGAGTCGGAGCAGCCTCACGGCTCGTCTGCCTCTTCTACGCTCCCGGTCGCGGTGGAGACCTCCACCTCGGCGCGCGCCATCGCGCTCGAGAGCAGCTCGTCGCGAAGATCGTGGAACCGCGAGCGCGCGAAGGTAGGCATCTTTCGCTCGAGCTCTTCGAGGTCGGCGGCGAGCGCGAGCCGTTCGTCGTCGAGCTCGGCGGGCGTGACGGTGAGCGCGACGCTGGCCGCGGTGGCGCGGGTCGTCGGAGCGACCACGATCTTCTCTACGAACACACGCGCCCCGTGCTCCGAGGCGACGAACAGGCGCACCGCGTCCTCCACCCGCCGCGGATCGCGCGAGAGGCTCGAGCCCTCCCTCGCCGCCCCCGCGATCGTCACCCGCGTCGCGAGGGGACGACCATCCGCGCGCGTGATCGCCTCGTCGAGCGCGAGCGTCGCGCGCTCGAGCACGTCGTCCACGTTCGCGGCGTCGTCGAGCGAGATGCGCAGATGATCCCAGCGCACGACGTCGAGCGGGTGGTGGCTGATGGTCGCGGATCCCTTGGAATCTACGAGGATTTTCGTCGCTCCCTTCGCCCCCTGCTCGTGGACGTGGCGGCCTTGCAGGTTGCCCGGGAAGACGACGAACGGGGCCTCGTGCACGACCTCGCGCGTGTGCACGTGGCCAAGGGCCCAGTAGTCGTAGCCCTTGTCGAGCAAGGTCGGCAGACGCGACGGCGCGTAGGGCTCGTGGCGCGGCCGGCCATCGAGCGACGTGTGCAAGAGGCCCACGTTGAAGAGGCCCGCGTGCCTCTGCGGGAACCCGTGGGCGAGATCGTCGCGCGTCGCCCTCATGCGGTACCCCTGACCGTGGACCGCGACGCCGAGGTCCGGGAAGAGCCTTGTCTCGGGGCCGGTGGTGGAGAGCTCCGACACGTGATCGGCGAAGCGGAGGCTCGTCGTGACCACGCTCTCGGCGTCGTGGTTGCCGCGCACGAAGATCACCTTCGTGCCCACGTCGCGCAGCTTCGCGAGCTCCTTCGCGAAGAAGAGGCCGGTGCCGAAGTCGCGCCACGTACCGTCGAACAGATCGCCGGCGAGGAGGAGCAGGTCGGCGCGCTCCGCGATCGCGAACGCGACGAGGCGCGCGAAGGCCTTGCGCGTCGCGTGGCGCAAGACGTCGACGGGAGCTCCTTCGTAGCGATCGAGGCCGGCGAGCGGGCTATCGACGTGGAGATCGGCCGCGTGGACGATCGTCGGCACGCGTGGTCAGAGCGCCTTTACGTCGGCGCGCTCGTAGTGGGGGGCCGCCCACGCGTGGAGAGCCTCCGGCACCACGATCTCGAGGGCGAGGATGCGCTCGATCGCCGGCGTGTGACCGAGGCGGGCGGGCAGCCCTTCGAACCAAAGGAGCGCAGTGAAGAGCGTGATCTCGGCGCCGCCCCACTGCCCGTCGCGGCCGAGCGAGTCGGAGATTTTCACGAGCCGGAAGAACGCCTCGTCGATCCGCGCGCGCCGTTCGGCGACCGTGTTCGGCCACGCGTCGCTGGTCGCGAGCCAGAAATAGCGCGACGCCAAATCGACGACCGGGTTCAAGATGGAGTCGACGAGGGCGACCGTCTCGAGCGCGATCGTGAGCTCGTCGAGGTCGCTCGGAAGGAGCCGCGGCGCGCTCGGGTATGCGGCGTCGAGGTAGTGGAGAAGCGCGGACGAGTCCACGATCGCCCGGCCGGCGTCGACCAGCACCGGCACGGTGGAGAGCGCGGAGTGGCGCTTCACTTCGTCCATGTGGGCCGTGTCCGCGCGCGCGTCGCGGAGCTCGGTCGTCGCGAGGAGGCCCTTGTGCGCGAGCGACAACCGCGCCCGCCGCGAAAAGGGGGACATTTTGAAGTGGTAGAGGATGCGCTCCGCCATGGCCGTACTCTCGCGCCGAACGCGCGCCTTCACAAGCGCAAGAACACGCGAGCGCGCCGCAGCCGAGTGGCTCGTCCGTGGTGCGGGAAGGCAGCGACCGTGGCCCCGAGCGAAGCGGGGAAGAGACGAGGATTTTCCCCGCTCGGGCTCCCCGCGTCGGCCGAGAGCGCCCTCGAAAGTTGGCCCCCGTGGTCGAGATTTGGCTTGGTGGAGCCCATGACCCAGGAAAAATGCTGCGTGGTGTGCGGGGTTCGAGACACGCGCGTGCTCGCGAAGACGCGTCTCGCGACCGGCGAAGTCGTCGTCGTGTGCGGCTCTCACGAGCTCGCGCATCTGCGCGCCGATGCACCCGCCGCGACGGTGACCGAGCTTCGCACCCTCGTCGGTGATCGACGCACCGAGCGCGAGCGTCGCACCGAGGCCGACGAGCTCGCCCTCCACCTCCACCTCGCGTTCGCGGGCGATCGTCGCACGCGCGACGAACGAAGGTCCTGACGTCGCCCCGCGCTCTCCGTCTTCCCAGGGTCGCTATTTGCCGGCGCGGGTACGATCGGCCTTCGGGATTTCGTAGTCGAAGTACCCCGACGGATCTCCCGATTTTCCGTCCATCGCCGCGCGCGCGACGTTGAACATCTCGCGCGCCGACACGTAGTGGAGCTTCCAGCGTGAGCCGTCGTTGTGCTCGCGCGCGAGGGCCTCGTGGAAGCGCTCGGCGTGGGCTCCGAGGAGCACGTCTGCGTTGCGCTCCGGAGCGCCGTGGGTGTGCACCTTCACGAAGACCCACTCGGGCCTGCCCCCGACGTGCACGTCTTGAGCGACCCAGGTCTTCAAGCGCTCCTCCGTCAGCGGATCGGACCAGTCGATCGCCGAGCTCTCGATGCGCACCTTCCACGAGTCGGGGCGGAAGGAGAGCGCGAGCGGCCCCTCGATGAGCATCACCTTGTCTTGGCGCGCGCTGCCGACCTTCACGAGGTCCGCGTTTTCGTAGGCGCGCTTCCGGCCCGCGTCCCCCGAGGGGTAGTAAATCGAGTTGACGATGTGGGGCTGGGCCTCGTCCGGTGCGGCGGGGAACGTGAAGTCCGCGTAGCAGCCGAGCTCGTAGAGCAGCTCGAGCTCGTCGTCGACGCCGCAGGCGGTGCCGTTTCGTCGTGCGTTCGCGAGGCACCAGTTGCCGTGGATGAACGACCAGGCGAACTTGCCGTCCTTCTTCGCCATCGTGCCGTGCTGGTCGAGGTCGCGGAGGGTGTCGGCGAAGAGCTTCGTGAGCGACGCGCGTGTGTCGCCGTCGTGGTGGAGGTGGACCTCCATCTCGCCGAGGCCGAGCCCGCACATCTCGGCGATGGGCTCCACGAGGCGCGGATCGTATTGGTCGCCAGGGTAAAAATAACTGTGGATCGGCGCTCGCCCGTTCGCGTCGCGGAAACGATCGGTGAGCTTCGGATAGACGTCGCGCCACGCCTTCACGCGCTCGATGCCGCGGTTCATGTCGGCGTCGCCGTGGAGCGGCTCGTAGTGATCGCAGAGGCAAAACAGCAGGTGACGCTGCCCTTGGAATGCGGGCTTGCGGAGGCGCTTGGCGCGGTCCTCGAGCCAACCGCCGATCCACAGGTGGAGCTCCTTCTGCCCGAGCTTGCCGAGCGGGCCGGGGAGCTTCCCGAGATCGAGCTTCCAAAGCGGGACGGAAGGGAGCTCGCCGAGCGCCATCAGCGCTTCTTCTTCTTCGCGTTGTCGGGGTCCTCGAAGTCCCACACGACGGCGCCGACGGTCTTGCGCTCGCCGATCTGCTTCACGGCGTCGCGAAGATCGCCTGTGCGCGAGTGGTTGCTTCGGAGCACGACGATGATGCCGTCGACCGCGTTCTCGATCACGTTCATGTCACCGGACCCGAGAATGCTCGGAGAGTCGACGACGAGGAAGTCGTAGCCGCGCGCGAGGAAGCCGATCGCGTTCTGGAAGTGGGTGGAGTGGAGCGTCTCCGGGAAGGTCTTCTCGCCCGGGGCCTCCGCGAGCACGTGGAGCGCAGGGCCGAGCGCCGTCACGCACCAGGGCTCCATGCTGCCGCGCATCTTCCGGACGATTTGTGCTGAGAATCCGTAGCCTTGCGGCACACGGAAGCCCAAAATCGAGGCGAGGGTGGGCTTGTAGAAGTTCGCCTCGACCAAGAGCACGCGTGCGCGCTGTGACTCGGAGAGCACGAGGGCGAGCTGCGTGGCGAACGTGCTCTTGCCCTCGCGCTCTTTGGGGCTCGTGACGGCGAACGTCCACATGCCCTCTGCGCGCTTTTGCTCGAGCTTGTGT
>JAAFHV010000095.1 GCA_013297655.1 Myxococcales bacterium
CGAATAGCCTCGCCCGTCGGGAGGTAGTCGTAGAGAACCTTCGAAGAATGCGCCGTTGTCGTCTTGTGAACGGAAACTACGCGTCCGTGCCCATCGAGCTCGGTATGAACGCCCGCCACCCCGCCCGCGGCGATCGCGTTGGCATCCGTCGCGAAGGTGCGGAGCGGCGAATAGTTCACCTGCGAGAGCTGCCTCGTCCCTACGCTGACGCCCGAGGGAGCGCCTTCCCAACGGGTGGTCGGCCGCCCGTAAGCGTCGTACGTCGTGGTCACAGGAATCGCGTCGGACGAGAACACAACGTCGGGGTCGACCAACGAGCCCGTATACGCAGCAGCCACGGCGCTCGTGGTCACCACCTGCCCGCGCGCGTTGCGAGATGCGGCGCCCGACGCGATCCATGTGCCGGTCGACTCGCCTTCTTCGAGGTGGAGTCGCGGAATGCCGAGCGCGTCCGTGAACTCGATGCTCTCGCGGCCGCTGTCCGCGCCAACAGTCTCGGGACGACGCTCCCACCGCCGGGTGCGCGATAGGCCTACCCGCTCCTCGTACGCGAGCGACACTCGAGGGATGGTCGAGATCATCGCCGGCATATCCGGCGAAGGGTCGTACGCCGCGATCAGGCGGCCAAAGCCGTCGTACTCCATTCTGCTGCGAGCCCCCTCCGGCGACGTGCTGCCGAGCACGGAGCCGAAGCCACGGTCGATGACGTACGTGGTCGTCAACGTCCTCGACGCTGGACTGAAAACGCCGTCGAGATCGACGATCGAGGACTTGAGAGAGTGAGCGTACTTATTGTCGTAGGTCGAGCGCGTCGAGCGCACCCAGCGCGCACCGCTGACCGTTTGCATCAGCGGGCCGTAGGACGCATCAACGTTCCCCACCGCGTCGTAGTGCGAGCTGCTCAGCGTTACCCAGCCGTTCGACGAGGCCGCCATAGGCGCCCCGGCGATGGGTGCCCCCAGCGCGTGAGAACGAGAGAGCGCAACCGTGCCGGAGAGCTCGGCGCTCGCAGATATCGCGTTTCCTCGCGAGTCGTAGTACAGGCGCGCGCGGCGAATGGGGGAGCCTCGGTCTCCTTCGGTCCAGGTCTCCGTCGGGGCCCAAACGCCCTCGGCGACGAGCGAATAGACCGCATTGCGCCGAATGACCTCGTCTTTAGGCTGGAGTGGGTTGTCGTTGGCGACCTCGCCGTAGTCGCGGCTAACCACGACGTTTCCGTTCCTGTCGAAATCATACTCGCGCAACAAGATACGATCGTGATTGCCCACCCAAGTTGTCTGCGAGACCGTTTGTGATTGAACTCCAGGCGGCTCCACGCCTGCCCACGTCACGACAGTCCGCGTGGAGGCAACTCCCTTCGCACTTCCGTCGACCAGCCTCGTGGTCACGCGCTTGGTATTGCGCGTACACGCGCGCCTGTGCGGTTCCAGGCTGTTTTCGCACTGATCCTCGTAGGCGTACAGGGTCTGCGCGAGCACTGGCTTCGCGGTGCCCACGGCGTCCGGATCTACACCAAAGGTGGTGGACGAGACGAGCGAGCCAAGGTTGACGGAGCGCGGATCACGTTCGGAGGAGTCGGCGCACGCCGAGCTGTCGCGAGCTTCACAAGGCCCAAACAGGTACTCGGCGCGAGTGGCCTCTCCAGCAGCGTGAACCGTCGTCACTTCGCCGAATCCACGGAACGCCTTCTTCAACGAGTCGAATGCAGGCTTACGGTACTTGTACGTTTCGACGGTGTGGTGCGCCGCCATCCCGAGGAGACCATTCGTAGTCTCGACCTCGCTAACAACGTGAATGCGCGCTTCGAGCTTATCGGCGTCGTCCACCTCGGCGCTTCCGCGCGCCGCTGCGAGGCGTTTTGCATGCCATTGGTAGCCTTCGTACTTGAACGCGGTGCTCGCGCCGAGACCGTTCTCGATTCGGGTGAGCAGCCCCGGTCGCCGGCGCTCGGAGAACGAGACGGCCGAGATCGCCCCCGGCTCCACGATGACGATGTCATCGGCGCCCGAAGCGTCGATGTCGGCGGCGATCACGCGGAGGTCATTGCCCGCGCGCGGCGTTCCGCCCCACGGGTCGGTCGAGTCGTTGCAGCTCGCTCCCGTCGGATCTTGCTCGCAGAAGCGCCGCAGTCGGACACCTCCCTCATTGAGGAAGACGGAGAAGCTATATGCGAGTCGCTCGGTCGAGAGGCGAACCGTGACGACGTCGGTAAACCCATCACCATTCACGTCTGCAAAGACGGGAACACGATAGGAATCCTCGGAAGAAGGAGCGTCGGGCCGCACTTGCACGAGGCCGAGCTGAATACGCTCATCGGGAAAAATACGCGCGCCGCCGAGCCAGCCATTGGCGGTCGGCTCGACGTAGCCCGCCTGCCCCGGCAGGGGCACCAACGCGCCAGGTGTTGGGCGGTGCGTAAGTGGGTATTCCGGCAAGGGCTGGGTAAAATAGTTATTGGCAATAGGATCGGCGAGCTTGCAGCGAGCGTCCTTCGCGACGTCACAGTCGAACATCCCGCCGGTACCGGGCACGAAGGAGAGCCGCGTGTGGTTGATAAATCGCTGTTCACCGGGCGCAGCACCGTAGTAGCCGTACTGCGAAGGAGTCGCCGTCGGCGAAATACGGTCGGTAGATACCGCATCGGGGAGGCCGTCGCCGTCCATGTCGACGAACCCGCGCGACGCCACGCTAGTCTCGGGCTCAGGGTGGGTAAAGTACGCGAGACCTGAGGCTGGCGAAACGAACGGAACAACCGGCGCGCCACCCGGCGTGACCGAGCGCTTGGAAAGGAAGGTCCTTAGCCGACTGTCAGCGTGAGGGTCCATCCGGGCGATGGCGTCCGGGAGCCCGTCACCGTCGACGTCGGCCGCGAACACGACCTTCTGCGAAAACCCGCTGAGCTCCGGGAGCGCACGCGGGGTAATCTCCCAACTCCTCCGTGGAACGGGCGCTGAAGACGGCAACGGCGGCAGATACCAACCGCTCGGCGCCTCGCACCGGACCGATCTCGGCTTGACGTCCGCACGGCCCCACACCGTGCCGACTTCCTGGGTATCTGCACTCCGAAAAAGAAAGCTCACCCCAGGTCCGAGGCTCGGCCACGGCACGCTCATGCCGTATCGTGAGCTGAAGAGCGCTGTCCTCGGGACAGGGTACGGAATTGGAAGCGGGCCAACCGAGCTCGTCGACCAAAGGGAGGTGCTCAGGCAATCCTCCACCATCGTCCATGAGCTCGCGTCAGTCTCTCCTAGATTGCGAAAGAGCCTTTCGCTGCCAGGAGATCCGCTGATGATATCTGGGAGCCCGTCGCGGTCGATGTCGTACGCAACGATGTAGCCCGCAATGGCGGTCGGGGTGTAGTCCTGCTGAAACACTGCGACCTGATGAGAGATAGGTCGCAACGGAAGCGCGTCGTACGTGAAGGTCGTTGGGGGAAGCGTGCCGCACGCCGGCTCGCCGTAGATGGGCAGAGTCGGCTGCGTTGTCTCTCCCAACGACGTCTCGGCGACTGGAGTTTTGCAGCGGCCCTCCATCGTGACCGAATGGAGGAACGATCGGCCCTTGAATGGCGGCAGTAGAGCCGGCGGCGAACGGTCACCACCGATGTAGGTCATGTGGTAACGTCGAACGATTTCGCGGGCCCCCTCCCCGGACGGCGGCTTACTCGAAACGTGAACGGTCTTGAGTCGATACCCCGGGGTCGCGGCCCATACTGGCGTCATTTGGGGATGAACCACATCGCCCGGCGACTCCCAACTCAGCGCAACATGATGCTCATACTCGGAATACTGCTCAGTTGGCGGCCCAACCGGGGGATCATAGAAAATGTGCGTCAAGTACGAGAGCCCGCGCCCGCGCCCGGAACCGACCGGGTCCTTCGACCAAATATAGGCTACGCGATTGCCGTTCCGATCAGTACGCGAGGTGAGCCGGTACCGAACATCGTCCTCAACGGAGTTTGGGCCGACGCCGTAGGTCTCGACGACGCCCCCCTTGTGGACAACCCGAAAGCCGCCCGCCATTTGGTAGAACACTGCGCTCGCGGCGTCTGCCTGGAGCCGGAATACCGCTATCATTCCTGGGATGTCGGCCGGCATTCCGGGCCCCCCAGCGCACGACGCCGCACAGACTTTGACGAGTGGCATTCCCGCCCACTCGAAGTCATCGAACGCCCTCGGGAGCGCGCGCCGAATGGATGGTGTGTCGAGCTGCCACCCGAGCCCGCCCTCTCCCTCGCCGGACTGGGAGTTGTAGGTGAGCGACAACGATGGAATCGCCTCACCCCGCGCTGGCGGGAACGCAAACTCGACGTTCGTGGTCGCAGCCCCGGCCGAAGAGGCGACTACCCCTCCGGCGCCCGGCTCGCCGACGACCTCGGCCCCGTTGTTGGGAGATGACGACGTGTGGACACCTGCATACGCGAACGACCCCAGCCCAACGGCGAGGCTGGCGCCGAGAGCAGCGGAAGCGAGGATACGGCCTGCGGAGCGGGCACGAGAAAACAAGGACTTCATCGACAATCCTCCTTCAGTCCTTTGAGGTTGCGGGTGCATTCCGCGTCGAGCTTTTCGAGCGCTTCCACGTCGCCCTTTTTGATCGTCGGCAGCCCTCTCTTCGCGTCCTCTCCAACCTTCGCGGAGTGAAAGCAACTACCCAGGAGGCGAACGAGCTCTACGCAGCTCGAAGGAGACTCCTCTGTTGTTCTTCGCTCTGTTGAGCAGGCTTGCGTCGCGAGCACGAAAACCAGAACGAGCGGTAGCGGCACGGGCATGCGCATTGGCGTGTTCATCGCCTCGCATCCTGGAGGGCACGGCGCTCCGCCGCAGATGCAACCCTCGTCCGCGACCCGTCCAATGCATCGCACGTGCGCGCGCAGGCACTGCAGGACGCGCCAACGCTGCCCTGGACGCCGCACTTCTCAGTCGGTCCGCCTGCCGCGACGAGAACACGACACGGGCTTGCCACGACATCGCCGCCCCGCATCGCAGACCGTGGGTCACGTGCACGGGTCCGGCGCCTTGAGCCCCGGGTCTACTCGCGCCTACCGCTCCGGCCGCGCGATCCAAAGCCCCCCCGCCGCCGAAAACAGGCCCCAAAAGCGCCACATCCCACGCACCCCACGCTGCTGATACGCTCCGCTCGGTGAGCACAGCGAGCCCCCGCGACGAGACGCTTCGATGAACCGCTTACGCATGCTGGTGCTCGTGCTCACCCCGCTCGTGGCGATCGCGGTCTTGATCCTCGGCCTCCGCGTGGGCGGGAAAGACGCAGTGCGCGCCGCCACGGTGTGGGGCACGCCGCCTCCCGCCGCGGGGGACCGCGTGATGCTCCAAATCGTGACCTTCGTGGACGATCGCGGAGTGCGCGAATCCGTGTTCGTCCCGAAGGTGAACGTGAGCGTGACCGAGGTGGAGACCGGCAAAACCACGACCCTCACCTCCGACACGAACGTCGATGGTGTGCTCGAGGTCGCGGTCACGCTGACAGGAAAGAGACGCGAGCTCCGCGTGCTCGTCACCACACCGAGCGAGTCGCGACCGCTCGCCGAAGGCACCTTCACGCTCCCCGAAGGCCCGTTCGGCCCCGCCGATCGCAAAGCGCTCGCGACACGAGCCACCCAGCGAACCGGCCAGCTCGTGGTCGATACGTTCGTGACCGACCAGCGCCTCGTCGTGGGGTATCCCGTGCCGGTGACGGTGCGCGTGATGGGCCCGAACGGACTGCCCGTTTCAGACGCGGAGATCACCGTCGCCGCCGAGCCCGGCCTCGACGTAGAGCCCTTTAGCCGTACCTGCAAATCGGGATACTCGTTCGGCAGCGCGAAGGCCCTCTTTCACACCGTAGGCATGCGGGTGACCGCAAAATCACCGGATGGCAAAGAGGGCTCTACGTTCTCCGCGTTCCCCGTCGCGCACGGGGCCTACTACGTCGACGCCGCGCGCGACGTGCCGTCGAACATGCCATTCGCGGTGACGGTGCGCGCCCCCGGCGTGCGCAACGTGGCCTATGCCGAGATCGACGACACGCACGGGCGCGTGTTCGCCACGACCCTCGCCCTCACCCAAGAGCCCGCCGGCCCGAGCGCCGCGTTCGAGGCGCCGAAGCTCCCCGCCGGCCTCTATTGGATCGTCACGTCGAGTGATCCAAAAGGTGCAGAGCGCATCGAAGGCGCGACCGTGGCGCGGGTGCTGCGGGTGGGCAAAGGAGAATCGGACGACTACGCCGCGCCGCTCGCGTGCGACACCCGCGCCGATCTCGCGATGCACCCGGGCGACGGCTTCGTGCGGACCGAGCTCTTGGACGGGCTGCCCTCGCGACGAAAAGACGACACGAAGCGCGAGCACCTCGGCCTCGCGATCGCTCTCGTGGGGCTGCTCGCCGCCGCCATCATCGAGATCATGCTCGCCCTCCGGGTGGTGACCGAAGCGCGCGATACCATCGAGACCGCGGTGCGCGCGTCCGAAGCGGAGACCGAAGGAAACGCAGCGGCCGCGACCATGACAAAACGCACGAGCGCGGGCAGCGTGGTGGTAGGCATCGCGATCGTGGTGCTCGGCTTCGCGCTCCTCGCCGCGCTGTTGGTTTGGAAGGCCTAACGGCACTCGCGACCACTGTCGTCGCTCACGATTGCGCACCCACACGTACGCCAAACGTCTGGTACGGTAGGCGCCATGCGTAAGCTCACGGTGCTTCTTTGTTCCTTGCTCGTGTTGTCGCAGGCCACGGGCTGCAAGAAGAAGAAGCCGATCGATCTCGATCCGCCGAAGACCTCGAAGACCTCGGAGACGCACGATCCCGAGCCCGAAGCCACCACCGCGCCGACCGAAGCGCCGCCCCCGCCCGCGACCGAGTGGTACAAATTCGAGCCCGAGCCCACCCGCTTCTCGCTCCTCTTCCCCTCCAAACCAAAAGAGAGCTCCACCCCCACCCCGAGCGCGGCAGGGCTGATGACCCAGCACGACGCGCAAGTGTCGTACAAGACGCTCTTCTACGGGCTCGGCTGGATGGATTTCCCCGCCGGCGCGGTGGTCGATCCGAAGAAGGCACTCGACGGCGCCCGTGACGGCGCGGTCTCGAGCGCGAAGGGTAAAATTCGCAGCGAAAAGGCGATAAAGCTCAACGGCAAGCACAACGGCCGCGACATCATCTTCGATGTCACGACCCCGCTCAAAGCGACCGGATACTTGCGTATCTACATCGTCGGTAAACGCTTTTACCAAACGCTCGTGGTCGAGCCGGCCCAGAAGCGCGATCCGGACAACGTCGAGAAGTTCTTGTCGTCGTTCGCCGTCGTGAAGTGAGCCGCGCGGGGCCCTCCCGCTGCGCCTCGCTCGCTCCCAGGCTCCTCGTCTTGATTCGTGCACCCTACACGGACCCGGCTCGATTTCGATAGCCTCGGCGTTCCTATCGACTTGCGTCCCGCGACTCGACTGCCCGCACGACACACCTGAAGCAGACGCTTCGAGTGCCTCTTTCGCCGCGCGCAGGCACGATCGATGGGTGCCCGCTCCGCGCCCCAGCGCCTCGTTTTTTGCACCTCCCATGCACGAGGGGCTCGCGCCGGGCGCGCGCTCTACTAGCGTGGGCAGCATGAGAATCGGAACGTTGCTCGTGGGGATGGTGGTGGTCGCGGCGCTCGGGTGCGGAGGCTCGCCGCTTCCCCCTCCCCCTGCGCCTCCCGCCGCCCCACCGGTCGCCTCTTCGGCGCCAATGCCGGCCGCGGCCTCTACCGTCCCGGTCGAGGCGGTCGTGCCCTCGGCCCTCGCGAAGGGCGTCGTCGACGCGACAGATCGCAGCCCGGAAGATCGCGCGCTCGACGCGGGAAGGCACCCCGGCGAGCTCCTTACCTTCTTTGGAATCGGGCCCGGGATGCGCGTAGGCGAGATTATCGCCGGGGGCGGCTACACGACAGAGCTCCTCGCCCGCACGGTGGGCGCAGAAGGCCGCGTGTATGGCCAGAACAACAAGTTCATCCTCGACCGTTTCGCGCAGAAGCCCTGGTCTTTGCGGCTCGCGAAGCCGGGCAACAAGAACATCGTGCGCGTGGATCGTGAGCTCGAGGAGCCCTTTCCCAAAGACGCGACCAACCTCGACTGCGTGATCGACGTGCTCTTTTACCACGACACGGTGTGGATGAAGACCGACCGCGCGAAGATGAACCGCGCCATCTTCGACGCGCTGAAGCCGGGCGGCGTGTACGGCATCGTAGACCACTCTGGCCGCGCCGGCACGGAGACCAAAGAGGCAGAGAGCCTTCATCGCATCGAAGAGCGCGTGGTGCGTGAAGAGATTACGGCCGCGGGTTTCCGCTTGGAGTCCGAGGCCTCGTTCCTTCGCAACCCGAACGACACACGCGATTGGAGCGCTTCGCCCCGCGTCGCGGCCGAGAAACGCGGCACCAGTGACCGCTTCGTGCTCAAGTTCGTGAAGGTCGCGAAGTAGGCACTCCGCTCCGCGTTCATCACGAATCGACTTGCGCGTGGATGGCCCTCTCCGACCTGGAGAGGGCGCACGTGCACCGACGTGGCTGCCGATGCGAGCGAGCGCGTGGCGCGGGTGGTTCGGCGCCACTCGACCGGAACTGAGAACCGAAGTAGAGGCTCGATGGCAGCCCGCAGGACTGCCGCTTAGCGCGTGGTTCGGCGCCACCCGACTGGAACCGAGAACCGAAGTAGACGCTCGATGGCAGCCGGCAGGACTGCCGCTTAGCGCGTGGTTCGACGCCACCCGACTGGAACCGAGAACCGAAGCAGACGCTCGATGGCAGCCGCAGGACTGCCGCTTATCGTGCGCCGGCCCGCGATCGCGAGACCACGATGGTCAGTTTTGTTCGTGGGCTATCTGGGCGAGGAGCTCGAACGATCGGAGGCACGCTTTGGTGTCGAAGATTTGCGCCGCGACGATCATCTCGTCCGCACGCGTGCGCGCGGAGAGGGCCTCGAGCCCTTTGCGAACCGTGGCGGGCGAGCCCGTAACGGTGAACTTCAGCATGCTTTCGAGGGCCGCGATTTCGACCGGCGAGAGCGCATCGGAAATACGCGCGACGGGCTTGGGCAGCTTGCCGGGGCGGCCGGTGCGCAGGTTGCGGAAGGCCTGCGCGAGCGAGGTGCTGATGCTCTCGGCCTCTGCGTCGGTGTCGGCCACGAACACGTTCACGCCGATGATGGCGTGCGGCTTCGGGTTCGCCTTCGAGGGCCGGTAACGATCGCGGTAGAGCGCGAGCGCTTCGTCGAGCCTGTCTGGCGCGAAGTGCGAGGCGAACGCAAACGGGAGGCCGAGGGCGGCGGCGGCGCTGGCCCCGAAGAGGCTCGATCCGAGCATGTAAATGGGCACGTCGAGGCCGGCGCCGGGCACCGCACGCACACCCTCGACCTCGTCTGCGAAGTAGGCCTGGAGCTCCTGAACGTCGTCGATAAAATCGTCCGAGCTGCCCTCGCGGGTGCGGCGAAGGGCGCGCGCGGTGAGCATGTCGGTGCCGGGAGCACGACCGAGGCCGAGCTCGATTCGACCTGGAAAAAGCGAGGCGAGGGTGCCGAACTGCTCTGCGATGACGAGCGGCGCGTGGTTGGGCAACATGATGCCGCCGGCGCCCACCCTCAGCGTGCTCGTGCCCGCCGCGACGTGCTGAATCACGAGCGACGTGGCCGCGCTCGCCACACCTTCCATGCCGTGGTGCTCGGCGACCCAAAACCGCCGATAGCCCCATTTTTCCGCGTGCTGAGCGAGCTCGAGCGAGCTCGCGAGTGAAGCGCGGGCGTCGCTTCCCTCACGAACGGGACAAAGATCGAGGACGGACAGGGGAGGAATTTTCGCCATAAAGCCGCGAGCCAACTTGCGACTTCCCATCCGGAAGTGCAAGCCCAAATCGGCCACCCACGGCCTTGCCGCTCGAAGGCCACGCCACGGCGAGGGCAACGAAGCACGACCCGCCGGACCCGCTCGCCGACAGAGGGCGACCCTCGGCGCGCGAGGCGGATCCGCAGGCGGCAAGATAATCGCGACCAAGATAATCGCGGGACGGACTGCGCTGTCCTCGCGCCGCCGCTACGGATCGACGGGGGCAGGCTCGCGGCGAAGAAAGTAGAAGAACGCGAGGCCGAGCGCCACGTCGATGCCGGCGATACCGAGCACGAGCCTCGCGACGTCGAACCTAAAGACGTAGTACGCGACGACGAGGCTCTCATTCGCGTCGACAGAGGGACGCGAAGACCGGTGCGATCGCCATCGTACGTGGCTCGCGCGCGGTTCTTCCCTCGGCATCGCAAAAAACGTCAATTCGTTTGGAATCGAAGTCTTACGCTCGACAATGCACGCCTCGCAGACCATAGCGAGGCGATGCGGAAGCTCGCCTACCTTGGTTTGCTCACTTTCGTCGCGGCATGCTCCGGCGGCGCCATCTCGATCCCCGATCCGGTCGCGCAGCCCGATGGCGGGGGGCCCACGAGCAACGTCGACGCGAGCACCGAGGGCGACGCGAGCACCACGGAGGACGCGAGCATCGACGAGGACGCCGAGCCCACGATCCCTACCGACGCGGCGACGCCGACCGACGTGACCATTCCGCCCGTGACGTGCAACGTCGACTTCTTGCTCCTCTCCAACAGCTCGGGGAGCATGGGCGACAAACAGACTGCCTATTTGGCGGCGGTGAAGACGCTGCCTTCGCAGATCCTGGCGCTCAACGGCGGCAAGGTAGACGCACACTTCGCGGTGACCACGTCCGATATCGACAACGCGGGGACAGCCGGCCTGTTCATGAAGCCCGTCACACCGGCGTGCGAGCAGCCCGCGATCAACCGGCTCTGGCTCACCTCGACCGATACGAACCTCGACGCGGCGTTCGCTTGCCGCGCCAACGTGGGATTCAGCGGCAGCGGCGTCGAACAAGGGCTCGGTGCGCTCTCGCTCGCGGTCGAAGCCACGCCGAACCGAGCATTTTTCCGCCCTGGAGCGCTCTTCGCTTACCTCATGATCTTGGACGACGGGGACGAGAGCACAGAGACCCCGGCCACCCTCGTCGCGAGCACCATCACCAAGCTCGACGCCATCACTACACGACGCTCCGGGGTCGTGTTGGCGCCCAAGCGGGTCGCCACGGGCTGCTCGCTGAGCGCACAGAACTCGATCGTCGAAGACTTCGTGACACGAGAGACGGCCACCCGCGCCTCGCGCACCGACATGTGCAACGCGCCCTTCCGCTTCGACCTCGCCGTCGCCGCGATCACGAGTCGAATCGACGCTCGCTGCCGGAGCCAGAACTAAGCGCCTTCGCGAGCGAGAGTGGGCGGGTGTACGGGGCCTTGGGGGGCTTGGGTGTCGCTGCGGCCCTGCTCTCTCCAATCTGGATGAGTCGTGACGGCTCGCTCAAGGGTTGGTCGCGGCCTTCTTATGCCTCGACCGAGGCGGGCACGCTCAAGCTCAGGTGGCCCTTCTTGGCGTCGCTCAAGAGGCGCAGCGCGGCCGACTTTCCGCCCATCATCGCGCCGACGATGCCGTGCCCCGCGCGGGTGGACGCGCCGCACAAATAGAGCCCCGCGAGAGGCCCACGGTAACCGGGGCGGGATTTCATGAATTGTTCGGGGGTGCAGGCGAGGCCGTAGCCGGTGCCGTCGGTCGCGCCGGTGAAACGAGAGTGGCTCATGGGCGTCGCGCTCTCGCGGAGCACGATGCGATCTTTGGCGGCGGGGAAGAGAGAGACGAGACGACCCACGAGCGCCTCCTCGACTGCCGCTTTGCGCGCGAGGTAGGTGTCGCCGTGTTTGTAATCCCACGAGCCGAACGCGCCCTCGGCCCCCCAGCGCGCGGGCGAGCCAGGCACGACCGCCATGATCTCGAGCCCGGTGTGCCCCTCTGGCGCGTGATGAAGCGCGTTTTGCCGGTCCTTCATGGAGGCGCTCGTGATGTAACAACCCGCGAGCGCGATGTCGCCCTTGCCCGTGTCGGCCGAGTAGAACTTCTCTACGTCGTAGTGATCGAACTGCCAAATATTGGTGTTGGATAGGCCAATGTCGCGACCGTCGCCCTTGAGGCCCACGAACGTCATGAAGAGGGCGGCCGCCATCTCGTATTTCTCGTTCTTGGCGAGGACGTCGGACGAGAGGTGCTCGGGGCCGATCAACGTGCCGAGGGTGCGCTTGAGGTCGGCGTTGGAAATGACGACCTTCGCGCGTACGTCTTTCGCGCTCTCCCCCGCTTTGGGCGCAAGACGGAGGCCCACCGCGGCGCCGTTCTCGACGAGGATCTTCTCCACCGGGGTGCGCAAGAGCAGCTCTCCCCCGAGCGCCTCCACCCGGTCGGCGATGCGATCGGCGAGGATTTGCCCGCCCCCCTTCGGATAAAACGCGCCGCGGAAATAGTGCCCCGCGAGGCCCATGTGCAAGAACGCGCTCACCCGTGAAGGGGGCAGTCCGTAGTCGCCACTTTGGCCCAAGATCACGGCGCGGCACTTCGGATCCGTCACCGTGCCGTCGAGCACCTCGGCCATCGTCGCGTTCTGCTTGTTCGCGAGATAGAGCCCGTCGACCGCGATTTTGGCCATTTGAAGGAGCGAGGGCGCTTTGCCCTCCGCGAGCTCCATCACCCGCCCCACGTTCATGACCGCGCGAACGAGGCGAACGTACTTGTCGATGCCGCGCCGCTCGTGGGGGAAGAGATCGACGAGGCGATCGCGGTAAAGATCGAGGTTCGCGGGGATACGAAAGCGGAAATCGGGATACACGAGGGTATCGAACCCACCCGGGTCCATCTCTGCAAAATCGACGCGCGCGCCGACCTCGTCCAAGAGGCGGGGGATGGTGCCGCCCTCGCGGCAATCGCCGATGTAGTGGAGGCCCACGTCGAACATCCAACGCGCGCTCTTCGGCCCGCGCGAGAACTGCGTGGCGCAGCCGCCGGCGGTGTAGTGCGACTCGAACACGGCGACCTTTACGCCGCGCTTGGCGAGGGTGGCCGCCGCCATGAGCCCGCCGAGCCCACTGCCCACGATCGCCACGTCGACCTCGGTAGGAGGTGCCTTGTGCGAACGACGCTTGTTCGCGAGGCCGATGCGCTCGGCGTTCTCGGAGCGGGGCGAGGTGTGCAGTGCGGCGTTCGACATGGCTACTTTTCCTTGGTTTGGCGCGAAGTGCGGATCGCCCCCTCGCCCTGGCCTCCTTTCTGACCGCACTTCGACCTGGCCGCAAGGACAATGTGGCGCCTGTCCACATTTGAGTCGTGTATACTGCTCCGATGGCTAGGGCGGCGGCGGCGGCACCCAAAGACTCGCGCGGTTACCACCACGGGAACCTGAGGCGCGCGCTCCTCGATGCCGCGCTCGGTCTGTTCGCCGAGCGGGGCACGTTCGACTTCACGTTTCGCGAGCTCGCGCGCGCAGCGGGGGTGACCCACAACGCTCCGTATCGCCACTTTGCGGGCCGAGCGGAGCTCTTGGCGGCGCTCCGCGAAGAGGGCCTCGCGCGGCTGGCGGCTCTCGAGGAGGCCGCGCTCGTCGCCGCTGGCAACGATCCTCGCGCGCGCGTGACGGCGCTCGGCGAGGCGTATGTTCGCTTCGCCCTCGCGGAGCCCTTGGTGTTTCGTCTCGTTCTCTCGCACCCCATCGACGACAGCGAAGGCGCTTCGGTTTCACGCGGCACGGCGAGCTACCGTGTGCTCGAACGCAGCTTGGAAGAGGCACGGATCGCCGGCGCCGTGCGCTCCGACTTGAGCGCCAAAGAGCTCGCCCTCGCCGCTTGGTCACTCGTCCACGGCATCGCCTCGCTCCTCGCGAGCGGCCACATGCCCAAAGGACCACAACGCATCAAAGCGTATGTCGCGCTCCTCTCGGAGGTGTTCTTCGAGGGGGCCGTGGCGAGGCCAGGTCGCGGCCGCTGACGCTCCGACGCCGAAGCGCGCGACGATGCAGATGCAGATGTAGGCGTAGGAGACGACGCCGCGACGAACCGTTCCAAAGCGCCATCGTGTGGCCTATGCTCGGAGTGTCGCGTGGGTCGCGCGATCCTAGGGAGCGCCCATGATTCGTTCGCGTGCCCTGCTCGCCTCGTCGCTGCTCGTGCTGGCTGCCTCGTCCTGCCTGGTCGCGTGCGCGAACGACGCGCCGCCAGCGGGCGAGCCGGCCAAGAAGAGCGCCCCTCCCGTGGCGGCGTCGGAGGTGCCCGCGGCGAGCGTGGGTGCCGGCGGCTCGGGCCGAGTGCTCTCGTGGATTGGCCCCTCGGAGCCCGTGCCCGCTGGCACCTCGTACCCCGAAGCGGCTCGCATGCATCTTACACACATCGCGCCGCGGCTGGGGATCGCGGAGCGCGCCGTCGCTCGCCTGGTGGAGGGGCCCACCCACGACACCGGCCACGGCGCGGTGGTCGCTTCGTTCGTGCAGAAGGTCGATGGGGTCGAGGTGCTCGGCGGCGACGTGCGGGTGGTGCTCCGGAGGGACGCATCGCTGGTCGCGGTGTCCGGCCGGGTACTGCCCATCACGAACCGCGGATATACGTTTGTGCTCACCCCCCACGAAGCCGTCGCGCGAGCCATCTCCGACGCGACGCGAGAGACAGGAGCGAGAGGAGCACCCGTCGAGGCGAGCACCCTCGTCGACGACGGCGCAGAGGGAAGAGACTACCAGCGCGTAACGTCGCTCCCCGGCGGACCGAAGATGGATTCGCCCGCGCGTGGCAAGCGCGTGCTGGTGCCCCGCGGCGACGGGCTCACCGCGGCATACGAGGTCGAGATTTTCGTCACCGGGATTGGCGATTACCGTGCGCTGGTCGACGCGAACGACGGCACCGTGCTCGAGCGAACGAGCCTCGTGGACGACGCGTTCGCCTACACCGTCTTCGCGGAGCCCAATGGCGACTATCGGCCGTTCGACGGCCCACAAGAGAACTTCACGCCCCACCCTCGCGGCGTGCCCGATGGCAGCAATCCGGCCTTCGTCGCGCCGAACGTGGTCGCGATGGACGGCTTCAACAAGAACCCCGCCGGCACGTTCGACCCGTGGCTCGCCCCCGGCGCGACGGAGACGCGCGGCAACAACGTAGACGCCTACACCGACGTGGTCGCCCCGAACGGCTTCTCGGAGGGCGATCTGCGCGCGACGGTCACTGCGCCGGGCGTGTTCGCTCGTGTGTACGACACGAGCCTCGGGCCCCTCGCGTCTGCCGACCAGCAGATGGCCTCCGTGACGCAGCTCTTCTTCGTGAACAACTGGCTCCACGACTACTTCTACGATTCGGGGTTCACCGAAGCGGCCGGCAACGCACAAGCGAACAACTTCGGGCGCGGCGGCATTGGCAACGATCCGCTGCTCGTGGAGGCACAAGACGGATACCCCACGAGCCGCAACAACGCGAACATGTCGACCCCCGCCGACGGTCGCTCGCCGCGAATGCAGATGTTCGTCTACGACGGGCCGCTCGTACGCCAAACCCTCACCCTCGCCGGGGGCCCGAACGTGGCCTCGAACGCGGGCCCCTACTCCCCCGCATCGTACGACCTGACGGCGGAGGTGGTGCTCGCGAACGACGGCGACGCGACCCCGACGGACGCGTGCGCGCCGCTGGTGAACGACGTGACTGGCAAGATCGTGCTCGTCGATCTCGGGGGCGGCTGCACCTCGGCGTCGAAGGCGATGCGGATCACGGCGGCGGGAGCGGTAGGCATGATCGCAGCCGACGACGTGGCCGCCGCGAACGCGCCGACGTTGGGCAACACGGCAGGATTCCCAGGGCCTTACGTGCCTACCCTCGCCGTCCGCAAGGTCGACGGCGAAGCCCTCCGCGCGAGCCTCGCGGGCGGCCCGGTGACGGCGCGCATGGACCGCCTCGTGTCCGCCGAACGCGACGGAGCGCAAGACAACACCGTGGTCGCGCACGAGTGGGGCCACTACCTCCACCACCGACTCACGCGCTGCTCTACGCACCAATGCCGCGCGATGAGCGAGGGCTTCGGCGACTTCAGCGCCCTTCACATGCTCCTTCGTGAGGGCGACGATCTCGGTCGCACCTACGGGCGCGGCATCTACTCCGGGCGCGCGCGACGCGACAGCGGGTACTTCGGCAATCGGCGTTATCCGTATTCTACCGACCGAACCAAGAACCCGCTCACGTTCGCGAACATCATGGATTCGGTCGCGCTCCCGACCGGAATCCCCAACGCGTCGACCGGCTCGGTGAGCTCGGAGGTTCACAACGCAGGGGAAATCTGGGCAAACGCGCTCTTCGAGGTGTACACCGCGCTCTTGACGTACCGCGCGACGCCGCGGCCCTTCGCCGTCACGAGGCGCATCATGGCCGACGCGCTCGTGGCCGGCCTTCGCGCCACTCCCCCGAATGCCACCTTCACCGAACAACGTAGCGCCATTCTCGCGGCGCTCTTCGCCGCCGATCCGGCCGACGCAGAGGCCGCCGGGCTCGCCTTCGCGAAGCGCAAAATGGGAGTCTGCGCGGTCTCTCCCGCCGATCCGGACTCGGTCGATTTTGCCGGTGTCGTGGAGGACGACGGAACGGCCGACGTGGTCATCGAGGACGTGCGGGTGGACGACAGCGCGACGTCGTGTGATCGCGATGGAGTGCTCGACGGCGGCGAGGCGGGCCTCGTGCACGTCACGCTCGCGAACCGTGGCACCACCGCGGCGCCGGCGGCGGTGACCGTGTCCACCACCGCGACCGGCGTTTTGTTCCCGAATGGCTCGGCCGCGACCAACGTGCGAGTGCCCGCGCTCGGGAAAACGAGCGTCACGGTGCCCATCGCGCTCGACAAGGACACCAAGGGGCACTTCCCCGTCACGCTCGACGTCAGCGCCCTCGGCTCGCCCTCGTGCAGCGGCACCGCGACCCGAAAGGTGGCGCTCCGTTTCGAGACCGCCACGAAACGAGACACCTCGCGCGTCGACGACGTGGAGGCCGAAGAGTCGCGCTGGGTGAGCACCGGAGTCGCGGCAAAGCTGGTGTGGGAACGTCGCACCGTGAGCGCCCTCGACCACCTTTGGCACGCCTCGAACTTGGCAGTCGCGAGCGACACGCAGCTCGTGTCGATCCCGGTGACGGTGAGCCGTACGGAGCCCTTCGTGATCTCGTTTCGCCACCGCTACACGTTCGACGGAGGGCCGGCCTCGGCCCCAGCGCCGACGGACGGCGGAGTCGTAGAGCTGAGTGAGGACGATGGGCTCACCTGGAAAGACATGACCGAGTATGGCCTCGACCCTTATACGGGCAGCGTGGCACCGGCAGCGACCACCGCGCTCGCCGGGAAACGCGCGTTCGTGGGGAAATCCAGCGCTGCCCTCACCCCCGTGAGCCTCGCGCTCGCCAACGCGGTCGCGGGCAAACGTGTGCGCGTGCGCTTCCGCTTGGTGACGGACTCCGTCCGCGGCGCCGCCGGCTGGGACCTCGACGACATCGGCTTCGCGGGGATCGACGAGCGCCCGTTCGCTACCGTGGTCGACGACGAGGGCACGTGCAACCGCGCTCCCGTCGCCAACGCGGGCGACGACCTCCGCGCCGAGGCTGGCACGAAGGTCGTGTTGGATGGCAGCAAGAGCGCCGATCCGAACGGCGACACGCTCGCCTACGAGTGGATACAAACCGCCGGCCCTGCCGTAGCGCTCGAGGACTCTCGCGCGGCGCGCGCTTCGTTCGTTGCCCCCGAAGTGAAGGACGAAGTGCCGTTCGCCTTCGAGCTCCGCGTGAGTGACAGCGTCGCCAACGCCAAAGACGAGGTGAGCGTCGTCGTGTATGCGCGCGCCGAGGTCGGGAACGCGGCGCCCACCGCCGAGGCGAGCGGGTGCAGTTGCGAAGCCGCTGGAGGCGGATCGAGCGCTCGTGGCGTATGGGCGGGCATGGCGGCGCTGGGCGTCTTCGCCCTCGTTCGTGGGCGGCGGCGGCGACGACCGTGAGTCGAGGCGGCCTCGACCATCGCGCCGGTGGCCATCGTCGCCCGTTCCGATGACTTGTCTCTCGACCCCTCCAAGCTAGCGTAATGACATGCAAACCCGTCTTGTAGCGATCGTCGCGGTCGTGGTCGTGTGTGCGTTTGGCTGCGAGAGCGGCACGGAGGCGACTGGCGACGGCGGCACGAGCGCAGCCGACGCTTCGCTGCCCGATCCGTGCACGCTCCTCGACGCTGCCGAGATCGAGTCCATGCTCGGAGCCCCCGCGACCGGCGAGGCGGAAGGCGCAGACACCGCAGGGGGCTCGGTGCGACGGTGCTCGTGGAAACGTAAATACTCGCCCGAGCTTCGCACCGACGAGGTCGTGATCTCGGTCGCTGCCGCCGCCGCCTATTCGGAGAACGCGCTCGTGGGGTCGACGGCCTATGCGATTGGCGACACGGGACAGCTCCTCGACCAGAGCCGCGGCGTGCAGATCGCTTGGCGAAAAGGGGCTCGGTCCGCGAGCTTCCGATATGGCCTGACCGGCGCGTTCACGGGCGATTTCGAGCCCCTCCGTACGAAGGCGAAGGCCTTGGCGCAGTCGGCGAACGGGCGGCTTTGAGGGCCGACTAGCCCTCGCCGCCTCGCGAGCGGGGTTGCGACCCTGCACGTACGACCGCGCGGGCGCCCACGGAATCCTGGTATCCTCGCCGACGCGATACGTTCGTCGCGTGCCCACCCGAGGATCCCCGTGCCATACCTAGAGAACAACGGACTCCGCCTCCACTACGAAGCTCACGGCGAGGGAGAGCCCGTGATTCTCCTTCACGGCGCCACCGTCAACTTCGAGCTCAACTACGGCGCATGCGGCTGGATAGAGAAGCTCACCGCCGAGGGACTGCAGGTCATCGGGCTCGACTTTCGCGGGCACGGAAAGAGCGAAAAGCCGCACGACGTGGCGGCGTACGGGACTGCCCAGCTCGCCTCCGACGTGCTCGCCCTCGTCGACCACTTGAACCTCGACCGGCCCGCGCTCATTGGCTATTCGATTGGCACCGCGGTGGCGCTTCATCTCCTCGAGAATGCGCCGGCAAGGTTCTGCGCGGGGGCGCTCGTGGCCACTGGCGACGGGCTCGTAGGGGTGCCTCCCTTTACCTTCGACGTCGTAGCGCCGGCCCTCGCCCGTGTGCTCGCGCGCGCTGAATTTCCCAGCGATCTCCCCTCCCACGTGTCCGCCTATTGGACGTTCGTCGAGCGCACCGGAGGCGACCGCGAGGCGCTCTTGGCCTTCTCCCAGGCGAGCTACCCGTCATCGACCCTCGAACGCGCCGAGGCGGTCGAGCACCCCGTGATCGTGGTCAGCGGCGACAAGGACCTCGTGCTCGGTCGTGGGCCCAAGCTCGCCGAGGCGCTCGGCAATGGCACTTACCTCGAGGTCGCGGGCGACCACTTCTCCCTCGCGATCGACGCCAAGGTGCAAATCGCGGTCGCGCGCTTCATCGCCGGAGCGGCCGAGAAGTAGGCACTCTTGATTGTTCCTCCACTTGCCGCGTCCGCCTTTCTTACGGCAAAAGAGGCCTGTCGCGCGCTCGACGTGAAAGCCTCGACGCTCTATGCGTACGTGAGCCGCGGGCTCGTTCGCACGGCGAAGGGGGACGAGCGCGGGAAGAATGGGCAAAAGCTCTACCTTCGCGAGGACATCGAGCGCCTCGAGAAGCGGGCGGGGGCTCGCCGCGGGCACGCCGCCGTCGCGGGGGCGGCCCTCGATTGGGGTGAGCCGGTGCTCGACTCCCGAATTACACGAATCGATCCCGAGGGGCCACGCTACCGCGGATTCCTCGCGACCGACTTGGTGGACCGTGGACACCCGTTCGAGTCGATTGTTCACTTGCTGCGCGAAGGCGAGCTTCCAGTCACGCCCGTGCTCTCCGCAGTCGCGGCGATCTCCTCGAAGCTCCCCGTCGGCCTTCGCCCCAGCACGAAGCGGCCCATCGATCGTGCGACGGAGCTGGTCGCACAGCTCATTTTTCGCGCAAAATCGAGCCGCGCGGATGCGGACGACGCGTGGAAGATGCTCGCGCTCTTGCCTTGGATCGTGCGGCCGTCGGGCTTTTTGCGCGCGGCACGACTGCCCACGACCGCCGAACGCATCCTCGTCGCGCTCGGCCGCACTCCGAGCGTGGCGCGGCAAGGTCTCGTGAACGCGGCGCTCGTGCTCGTCGCGGACCACGAGCTCAACGTCTCGGCGTTCACGGCCCGTGTCGTCGCCTCGTCGGGGGCGTCGCTCTTGGCCGTCGTCGCAGCGGCGCTCCACGCGCTCTCGGGAGCGGCGCACGGGGGCATGTGCGAGCGCATCGAGCAGCTCGTCGACACCGTCGCGCACCCCGAGCGTGCGCGCGCGGCGATTCGGCACGAGGCGAAGCTTCGTCGCGAGATACCCGGGTTTGGACACCCGCTTTATCCGCGCGGAGATCCGCGCACGACGCCGCTGCTCTCGCGGGCGCTCGCGCTCGGCGGCAAGAGCGAGAAGCTCGCCACCCTCGACGCCGTGGTGCGCGCCGTGAGGGCCGAGCTCGGCCTCGAACCGACCATCGACCTCGGCCTCGTCGCAGCGAGCTATGCGCTCCGCGCCCCAGCAGGCACGGGCACTGCCCTCTTCGCGATCGGACGAACCGCGGGATGGCTGGCGCACGCCGAAGAGCAGCGACGAGCGGGCTACCTCCTTCGGCCGCGGGCGCGCTACGTGGGAGACCCGCCTCGGGAGACGCCTCCGCCGAGCCCACCGAGATAGGCAATCTCGCACGTCAGCGAAAGGCAGGGGGCGACGTGCCGAGCGGTCCGGCGGGGATATCCCACGTCCCTCGAGCTCCCCCGATACGCCCCGGGCAAGGCACCCGCCGCGCGGCTCCCCACGCCGTAGGCTCCACCGTGACGGCGGTCTCGGGAAAGGTGGGCGCCTTCGCGAGCGCGATACCGAGCGGCCGGGCTTGAAGGTGATTCGCGACGCCGACGAGCGACGTGCGAACCGCCGATGCCTTCCCATACTTCACACGACAGGTCAGCGCACGCGCCACCCCTGCCGCGAGCAGGTAGCCCGCGCCATGGTCCAAGGCCTGCGCGGGCAGCGGCGCCGGTTTCTCGTCGGCGCCACCGCGGTGCGCCGCGATACCGACGCTCATCTGTACGAGGCTGTCGAATCCGCGACGTCCGCGCCACGGACCGTGAAAACCATAGGCACATACCTCCGCCGTCACCAGAGACGGATAGTCGCGTCGGAGCCGCTCCGCGCCGAAGCCGAGGCCCTCGAGCGCCCCCGGCCTCAGCCCGTGGACGAGCACGTCGGCGCGCGCGAGCAGGCTGGCGAACGTTGCCTTTCCTTCTTCGGTATCGAGGGCGAGAAACGAGCAGCGCTTTCCCACCGTCGTATCGGGCACCACCGCGGGCACCTCCTCGAACCACGGCGGGTCGATACGAAGCACCTCCGCTCCGTGCGCCGCGAGAAATCGCGTACAAACAGGCCCTGCGAGCACCCTCGTGAGGTCGAGCACGCGCACCCCGTCGAACGGGCGAGCGGCCCGTCCTTGCACGTCGCGCGGGAGGTCCGCGAGCGGGATCGCGCCTCCATCGTAGGCAATCCTGGAATATGGCACTTCGTCCTTCGCGACGCTGCCGTGCTCGTGGGTGAGCCACTCTTCGCGCGTATACATGACCGCCGCACAGCCGCCGGCCTCGACGACCGCGCGCTCGAGCTCGGCCCCCCGAATCGACGCGACGGCCGATTGCACGGCTTCGCGTGTCGCGGTGCCCTCGCCGATCGCGAGCACCTTCTCCACCGCCCGACGATGAGACGCATAGTTGGTATGAAGGCGAACGTACCGATCACGGGCGCGGTAATCGCCGGCGATAGGGTCCCAAATCGGCGGGCGCTCCCACCCGATGGCCTCGAAGAGCGCCTCGCTCCGAAATGCCGCACAAGCTTCGAGCGAATCGACCGTGACCCGCGCCATCGGGCGGCCATCTCGAACCGCGTGCAGCTCCGCCGCGCCCAGCGTCGCGACCGCAACCGCGTCACGGGCGAACCCGGTCACGTCGAACGGAGAAGCGAACCAGACGTCCCCACTTAGAGAGAGAGATTCGAGGCACCCCGCATCGCCACCCAAGAGCTCCCAGAGCGCGCCAGCGTCGTTCTTCATTCCCGATGATTTGCGGCCCGTGCCCTCACCGGTCGAGGTGGATTCGAGAATCAACATGTCGCTTTTTCGGAGTCGCGCGGGCCTCACGTCGCTCCGCAGGCGCGAGCCTCACGTCGCTCCGCAGGCGCGAGCCTCACGTCGCTCCGCAGGCGCGAGCCTCACGTCGCTCCGGAGGCGCGAGCCTCACGTCGCTCCGGAGGCGCGAGCCTCACGTCGCTCCGGAGGCGCGAGCCTCACGTCGCTCCGGAGGCGCGAGCCTCACGTCGTCGCGTATCGCGCTTCAGTGCGATGCACGCACGAGCTTGCCTTTGCGCACCGTCCACGTGTCGAACGCCGCGGCGATGCGACCGTCCGCGCCGAACGTGAGATCGCCTGCCGCGCCTTCGTAGTCCACGTCTTCTCCTCGCGACACGGCCTGGAGCAGGCGCCCGAGCTCGGCCGGGCCATAACCATGTTTGCCTCGCGTCGCGGCGATCATCGCGTCGCGGAGGCGCGCTGCGGGCGCATCGATGCCAACACGTTCGAGCGCGAGGGCAGTGAGCACTACCGCGTCGAACTGGCGCGCGGCGAAGGGCTCGTCGGGGCCTTCGTGGAAGCGCTCCTGGTGCTTCCGCTGGAACGTACGGAATTCGGGCGAAGCCGCTGGCGATGTGCCCACCGCGACCCCCTCGACACCTTCGGCCACGGTGGGGCTCGTCGTATCGTCGACGTCGCCACGACCGAGCTCGATGAAGTCGTTCGACGCGAGGGTGTCGCCGGCGAGCACACGGAGCGGAGCGCGTAGGGCGGCGGGCGTGGAGAGCAGCACCCGCGCACCGAGCTTCGGCGACACGAGCAAAACGAGGCAATTTGCGCCGCGAAATAGAGCTTTTTTGACCTCCGCCTCGTACGAACGACGTGGCGCGGGATCGAGCAGCACGAGCGCGCTCGGGATACGCACCCCACGCGCGAGCTCGCCCTCGAGGGCCTTCGCGAACGGGAGGCCATGCGCGTCGTTGGTGGCGACGATGCCCACTCCTTTGCACGCGCGCACGTTCACGTTGGCGCTCGGCCGCGCTCCACGCACCAGCGCCGCCAGCGCCGCGGCCTGCAGATCGTCTGTCGGCGCGAGCCCGAGGAAGGTGTCGCCGGTCGCGAGGGCCGCCCCCGTCGCGCTCGCGGAGACCTCGACGATGCCGCGCTCGCGCGCGACCGCCTGCGCCGTCGCGGTCTGCACGGTGAGGAGCGGACCGAACATCACGCGCGCCTCCGACCTCGCCGCCGCGTCGCTCACGCGGGCACGAAGAAAGTCCCCCTCCGCTCCTTGATCGTCGATCGTATCGACGACGAGCGCGCGACCACGCACACCACCGGACTCGCTCACCATCGCCGCGGCGAGTCGCGCAGCGCGCTCCATCGCGAGGCCGCGCTTCCGGTTCGTGCCCGAGACGTCCATCACGAGCGAGAGGTGTAGATCGGGTTGTTTTCCAGCCTCGCTCGCGATCGCAGGTCCCGCATCGGGAAGGCTCGTGGCGACAGGCTCGCTGTATACTGCACGCGCCGCGACGGCGACGGCGACGAGGCCTCCCAACCCGACGACCGACGCCACAGCCAACGCGTTCCGGGTCAGCGCGCGCCTCGGCGTCGCGGGCGCAGCGTTCTCGCGCAAAGCCTCCGGGAGAGGTCGCGTCGCTCCGTCGTTCGTCGCGCCGATCGTGTCCACGCGCGCCGGCCCGCCGGTCACCGAAGGATCGTCGCGGGCGTGGTCGAGGCGTGCGCGCGCGCCGTCGTTCGTCTCGTCGACCGTGCGATCACGGACGACGGAGGGGCCGTCGATGCGCGGCTCCTCCACCGGCGACACCCCCTCGAGCGCGGCACGAAAGGCGCTCGCGAGCTCGAGCACGCTCGGGAACCGGGAAGCCGGATCGGGCTCCGTCGCGCGCGAAAACCAGATGTCTACGGCGGCGGGGAGCTCGGGGCGAAGACTCGACGGGCGCGTGCGCTCTGCGCGGTACGCGGCGAGACCGAGCGCGTCGAGCGACTCGCGCGCGATGGCGACGTGGCCCGTGAGCATGCGAAACACGAGGAGCGCGAGGGAATACGCGTCGCTGCCCTCGACCGATTTGCCCGCCGCTTGCTCCGGGCTCATCGAGAGGCGCGAGCCTATCGTCACGCCGACCTCGGTGAGGCGCTCGTCGGCCCCGAGGGCGATCCCGAAATCGAGCAGCTTCGCGAGCTCTGGCGCACCCGCTTCTTCGCAGAGGAACACGTTCTCCGCTTTCACGTCGCGATGCACGAGGCCCTGCCCGTGCGCCGTCGCGAGCCCCCGCGCGACGTGGTCGACGATCGCCGCCACGCGCGCCGGCTCGAGCGGACCTTCGGCCTCGAGCACGGCCGCCAAATCGCGACCGACGAGCAGCTCCATCACGATGAACGGGCCGACCACCTCCGAGACACCTGCATCATGCACCGATACGACGTGCGCGCTGTTCACCCGCGCCGCGCTCGCGGCTTCGCGCTCGAAGCGGAGCACCGACGCCGCGCTCGCGCGTCGCTCCGGATCGAGGAGCTTCACCGCGACGTTTCGCTTCAAGACCACGTGCTCGCCGATCCATACGGCCCCCATGCCGCCGCGACCCAGCTCGCGCACGAGCGTGATCGACGGGGTCACGGCGAGGCCGGCGACGAGCGTCGTCATGGCGTGTGCACCCGAAGGTGAATCGTCACTTTGGTTTCCCGACGCGAAGCGACTCGACGTCGATCTCGAACTTCTCGAGCCAGCGGTGCACCTGCACGCGCGTAGTGCCCATTTGGCGCGCGACCTCGCTCACGTTGCCCGCGTGGAGCTGCAAGAGCTCGACGAGCCTTTTTTGGCGCTCTTCGGCGGGTACGGGGGCCTTCGCCTGCACCGGGCGCGCGGACGACGTGGTGCTCGCCGCGCGCTCTTCGGCGATCCGAGCGGCAGGCTCCGTCAGCGCAGTGGGGAGATCGGCGCGCTCGATCACGAGCTTTTCACCCGCGAGCACGACCGCGCTCTTCGCCGCCTGGAAGAGCTCGCGCACGTTGAGCGGCCACTCGTGGGCGCCTATCGCGCGCGCCGCCTCGGCCGAGAGACGAACGTCGCGCGCCCGCTCCGACGCGACCCGCGGAAGGAGCGTATGGAGCAAGAGCCCGAGATCGGCGCGCCGGTCGCGGAGCGGGGCGAGGCGATGCATGTATCCTGCAAGTCGAATCCGGAGATCGTCGCGGAGGCGCTGCTCGTCGCGGAGGGTGGCGGAGACGACACGAACATCGACCTTGATCGGGCGCGTCGCGCCGACGGGAGTCACCTCTCGAGTCTCCAGTACGCGGAGGAGCGCGGGCTGCGAGGCCTCTGGAAGATCGCCGATTTCGTCGAGAAAAAGCGTACCTCCCGAGGCCGCGCGAAAAAGGCCTGGCTCGTCGCGTACCGCGCCCGAGAAGGCGCCCTTCGTGTGGCCGAAGAGCTGCGACTCGAGCAACGTCGCCGGGAGGGCCGCGCAGTTGACGGCGACGAACGGCCCACTCGCCCGCGGAGAGAGATCGTGAACCGCGCGCGCGAGCACCTCCTTTCCGGTCCCGCTCTCCCCGAGGAGGAGCACCGACAAATCCGAGTCCGCGATCCGCGCGAGCTTTCCGAGCCCTGCGCTCACCCGTGGGACGAGCGACGCGAGACCTTGGCGAAGGCCCACGAGCGACGGCCCGAGCACGAATCCACTTTCGCCCGGCGGCGCCGCGTCGACGAGGAAGACCACCGCACCGACCGAAAAGGGCCTCTGGTAGACGAGCGGGTGCCTCGTGATTCGCGCGGACGCCACCCACGTTCCGTTGCGGGAACCAGCGTCCTCGAGCACGAATCCGCTCGCACCCGCGACGATGCGCGCGTGCACGCTGGATACCCGATCATCGGGCACCTCGACGACGAGCGTTTCACCATCGCGACGCGCGGAGAGCGTTTTTCCGCGGCCAATCGTGATCTCGCGCACACCAAAGAGCGATATTCGCGCACCTCCGGCGAGCGGGCGCGCCCCTTCGAGGACGACGTAGAGCGCAGCGGACGACTCGTCGCGCGGGAGCTCGGAGCGGTCTCCGGTCGGCTCCGCGGCCGTCGCTTCGAGGGTCGTCACGGTTTCATCGTAGGAAACCCACGCCAAGCGCTCAAGCGTCCCTTTTCCGACCGAGCCGCCGCGCCGAGATCATGGCCATTGGCGCCCCATTTTGGGCACACGCTCGTGCGCCTTCGTTCCCCGAAGGGCGACCGACCACGACGGGCGACCGAAAATTGGATAACGATCGACGCGTCACGGAGACGCACCATGCCGCCCAAGAAAAAGCCAACGCCTCACGGCACCGCAGCCGACACCAGCGCCGCCGTCGACAGGTTCGTGCGCGACCTCGAGCACCCACACAAGGACACGGTCGAGGCGATTCGCGCGGCCATCATGGGCGCCGATCCCGGCATTGCCGAGGGCATCAAGTGGAACGCCCCGAGCTACCGCACCGGCGAGTACTTCGCGACGACGAACCTCCGAGAAAAGAAGGGCATTGGTGTCGTCTTGCACCTCGGCGCCAAGGTTCGTTCGCTGCCTGCCGGCGGACTCGTGCTCGACGATCCAGCGAAGCTCTTGAAATGGCTCGCCGCCGACCGCGCGACGGTCGTGTTCGAGGGCCTCGCCGATTTCGAGCGTAAACGCGCGCCCTTCGTCCACCTCGTGCGAGAGTGGATAGCCTACGTGTAGAGTCGGCACCTGCGCTATTTCCCTGTTCGCACGCGACGGGAAACGAACGCAAAGAAGCTCAGAGTCGGCGGCGACGAGCCCGTGCTGGACCCGCCCCCACCTTCCACGACACGGCTCCGCCTGGCCCGTTCGGACTCGGCGGAACCTTCTGAAGCGTCGCGAGTGTCTGCTTCCGCGAGCGCTGGTCTACGCGCTTACGTGTTGCGGCGGCGACGACCGACGAGCACTCCCGCGAGGGCGGCGAGGCCGAAGATGGGATAGGCCACTTGGCCACCCGGACGACCCGGCGCGGTCTCGCAGGCGCAGCCCTCGGGGCTCTCCGGATCGCCGGCCGGCGGAGCACCTGCGTCGTTCGTGGGGCTCGGCGTGGAGGTGCCCGCGTCGCGCGACGGCGTGCTCCCCGCGTCGGCCGTAGGCCCCGTGCCCGCGTCGCTCCCCGTGCTCGCGTCCGGCGTGGTGACGCCGCCATCACTGGTGGTGCCGCCATCGGGGAAGATCACGCCGCCATCGCCCACGCCCGCGTCGGGCACGACCGGTCCGCCCGGAGGAACGCCGGGGACGACCGGCTTCGTCGCGTCGAACGTGTTGTCCTCTTCGCCCGTCACGACCACGATCTGCGCAGGATCGATGTTCTGGAAAATCTGCGGATAAGTCTTTGGCGCGGTGAAATCGGCCAGGGCGCGGATCATCGTCATCGAGCCGCCGGGAGTGCGCGTGAAGTAGCTCGGCATCGCGTTCGTCACGGTGTCGAGGAACTGCGTGGCCGGCGCGCCGCCGTTCGCAGCCGAGACCTTGTTGGCGAGCGTAGGGTCCACGTAGGCGAAGGTGTCGCAGCCGTTCGACATCCAAATGGTGTATTGGCCCGCGGCATAAATGCCGTGGTTCATCATGTAACGAACGTTCTCGCCGAGGCCCGCGTGGCCATTGTAGAGGATCATGTCGGCCGTCGGCGTGAGCCCCTCGTACCAGGTGTCGAAGGTGACACCGTCCTGGTAGAGGCGATAGCCGGTCAGCATCACGTCGACCTTGATTTTACGTGGTGTCAGCTCGCCCACGAGCATCGGCAGGGTCGCCGTCACGTTGACCTGCGGCATGAGCGAGCCCGGCGCGCTGGTGATGCCGGGAGTCTCTACGATCTGCGTGGCGTCCGGCTGGAGCGAGCGCACGTAGCTGCGAACGGAGGATACGAACGTGTTGTAGTCGCGAATGCCGGCGTCGGTGCTCGCCGTCGCCCCGCTCTCGTTGCGGCCGAACATCGCCACCACGTGGAGCTCGCCGTCGGACCAAACTTTGTCGTACTCGGGATACTTGCCTACCGTGTTCTCCGGCGAGCGCGTGACGGTGGCAGGCAGAATCGCGCTGTCGGTCGCCGACACGACACAGCCTGCGACCTCGGGCCGGTAATAATACCAAAAGCTATAGCGGTCCGAGCCGCTGCCCTCGAAGTCGATGCACGTGGTGTTGTGCGCTGCGACCCAGGCTTCGATGCCGGGGACCGTGCCCGCGCGCGGCACCTTCAGCGTGTACGACGTGGGCACCGCCGCGAGCCGGCCCCACGCCACGGGGAGCTTCGCGTGGTACGTGACGTCGAAGCCGCCCGCGCCGTCGGCGGTGGGTACGATGTTCGTGAGCTCGAGCCGCTCGAAGCGGCCAACGGAGCTGTCGTGATTGAGCTGCCCCACCGTGTACTGGAGCTGCGTCGCGATCTGCGACTTGAGCGTGCTCAGCACCGAGGTGCTCGAGGTGACGTGCCCGTCGAACTCGAAGTCGAGCAAGACACCGTGCGCGCTCGCGAAGGCTTGCTCGGTGGTGCTCGTGCTGTTGCTCGCGACACCGTCACTCGATGAGGGAGCCCCGCACGCGGAGAGCGCGCCGAGCGACACGAGGAGGGGCGCGACGAGGAGGGTGCGAAGGAGAGCGCGGGCTCGCATGGGACCTGTTTTTCGGGGCGAGAGTGAACGGCAATCGCGACGCGCGACGGGCACCATGTTCATGTCACACCCCCTCCCCCCGAGCCAGGCGCATTCGCGGCCGAGAGTGCGATCTTCGTAGTCGTATAACCTGCCGAAATAGCAGCCTATTTCGTATTCGTACGGCGCGGGGGAAGGCCCCGACGCGAGGAACGTATGACCCGGATCCTCGCCGAGCGTCGAATGACGCGCCTCGACCACCCCGTGGGGCCATCGCCTCGAACCGGATCACGGGGAACACGATCCTCACGAGAGGTTCATCTTCCGAGGCCGCGACGAGCACCCGCGCAGCTCGGGATACCAACGCGAAGAGCGGCACACCTCGAAAGGCATGCCGCTCTCGCCGTCACCGCGCCGCTCCTCGGCGCTGCTACGTGGCGGTCGGGTAGTCCGTGTAGCCCTTCTCGCCCGGCGTGTAGAACGTGCCCATGTCCGGCGCGTTCAGCTCTTTTCCGGCCTGGAAGCGGGTGACCAAATCCGGATTCGCGAGGAAGGGGCGCCCGAACGCGACGAGGTCGCCGTGCTTCTCGGTGAGGTCGGCCTCTGCCCGCTTCGCGTCGTACCCACCCGAGAGCACGAACGTGCCACCGAAGGCCTCGCGTACGGCGCGCTTCAGCGACACCGGCACCGGCGGCGCGCCCATCGCCTCGTGATCGACGAAATGCACGTAGGCGATCCCGAGGGCGCCGAGCTTCTTCGCGAGCTCCACGTATTGCGCGTCGACCCCGTCGAAGGCGCCCGTCTCGTTGAAGACGCCATAAGGCGAGAGGCGAATGCCCACTTTATCTTTGCCAATCGCCTTCACCACCGCCGCCGTCGTCTCGAGGGTGAAGCGGTTGCGGTTCTCGGCCGACCCGCCATAACCGTCCGTGCGGGTGTTCACGTTGGCGTTCAGGAACTGCTCGAGCAAGTAGCCATTCGCGGCGTGGAGCTCCACACCGTCGAAGCCAGCCGCGATCGCGTTCGTCGACGAGGCCACGATCTCCGCGATCGTGCTCGTGATGTCGGCCTCGGTCATCGCGCGCGGCGCGCTGTGCGGCTTCGGGCCCTCTTGGTCCGTGTACATGTCGCCGCCGAGCACCTTGTCGGTCGGGCCCACGATCTCGGCCCCCTTCGGGAGGTTCAGCGTGTGCCCAACGCGCCCGGTGTGCATGAGCTGAACGAAGATCTTCCCACCCTTGTCGTGCACGGCCTTCGTCACGAGCTTCCAGCCTTCGACTTGCTCCGCCGAATAAATCCCCGGGATGCGCGCATACCCGAGGGCGTTCGGCGAAGGAGCGGTGCCCTCCGTCACGATGAGGCCCGCGCCGGCGCGCTGCGCGTAATACTCGGCCATGAGCGCGTTGGGCACGTTGCCCGTGGCGCGCGACCTCGTCATCGGCGCCATCACGAAACGATTCTTGAGCGAGAGAGCGGCGAGCGTCGTGGGATCGTGGAGCATGGTCACCTTCCGTTGGGAGGCCACGAAGGTGCACCTTTCACTTCCGTATCGGAAGTGAGAATCCGCGGAACGGATCGTTCTCCTAGAGAGAACGACCCTCCGCGATCGGTCGCGCCGACGCTCAGGTGAGCGCGAGCTTGAGCCCCATCTCGGCCTTCATGTGCAGCAGCGCCTCGGCGTTCCCTTTCGCGTCGTCCACCGGGTGGTGTGTGTGCGCAGTCTTCCGGAGGTGCTTGAACGTGGCAAACGTATCTTTGACCATTCCCTTGTAGAGGGAGCCCAAGTTCTGCGAGCTCGACCCGAACGGGTTTTTGCCGAGAAAGTGGTGAAAGTACCAATTGACGAATTGCCAATCGAAGCCGTTGTTGTCGGAGATGAAGATCTTCCGCTTTCCGGGCGTCTCGGCGACGAACGAATCGAACGCGCGCATCACGCTCGTGGGGTCGTCGAACGCGAGCGTCTCCTCGCGGCTCAGGTTGGACACGGCGAGCGCCTCCGGGATCCACTTCTCCGAGATGGGCGCGAAGCGGCCGTAGAAGGTACGAGAGAGAGAAGGCTCGACGACCACGGCCCCGAGGGAGACCATCGAATAGTCCCCCGGGATCGGCCCATCGGCCTCGATATCGACCATGATGTACGTCATGCCGAGAGCATGCGCCGCCGCCCTCGGCGAGAGAAGGACGCGGATCCGGACACGCGCGCGAATGCCCATTTTTCGGCCACGCTTGACAAGTTCGGAGTCCTAACCTAAGGTCTGGGCATGGCTCGGAAGTTACCGGTCGTCGCGCACGGTGTGCCCAGCGTGGAGGCGCGCATCGCGGAGGGGCTCCACAAGATCGGCCTCGCCGCGAAGCACCGCGACTGGGTGCAGTCCAACGCGGCGGGCATCTCGCCGACGCAGGGGCAAATCGTGGCCGCCCTCGCCCGCGAGACGCTCACGGGGAAGGAGCTCGCGGCGCGCCTAGGCCTCACGTTGCCGACCGTGAGCGACTCGGTGAAGGCCCTCGTGGAGAAGGGGCTCGTCTCCAAAGCTCCGGACCCGCGCCATCCACGCGCCAGCCTCTTGGCACTCACCGCGACCGGCAAAGCTACCGCCAAAGAGTCCAAATCATGGACCGACTACTTGGCAGATGCGGCCGCCTCGCTCGCGGAGCCGGAGAAGGCCGTGTTCTTCACCGGGCTCGTCAAAATGATCCGCACGCTCCAAGAACAAGGGCACGTCCCGACGGGGCGTATGTGCACGAGCTGCGTGCACTTTCGGCCTCGTGTCCACGAGGGGAGCCACCCCCACCACTGCGCGCTGGTGGACGCAGCGCTCGCCGACACCGAGCTCCGTCTCGATTGCGCGGAGCACGTCTTGGCTCCCGCC
>JAAFHV010000096.1 GCA_013297655.1 Myxococcales bacterium
GCCGCCGAAGCCGCGACCACCACCACCGCCACCGCCGCCGCCGCGAGCTTGGCGCTCCTCGGCCTCGTTCACGCGGAGCGGACGACCCTCGAGGAGGGCGCCGTTGAGCTTCTGGATCGCCGCCTGCGCGAGCGTCGCATCGGCCATGGTCACGAACCCGAAACCGCGCGATTGCCCGGTTGCCCTATCCATCACGACGTGAACGTCAGTGACTTCCCCAACGTCCGAAAACGCCGACCGAAGCACGTCGCCGGTGGTGTTAAACGAAAGGTTGCCCACATAAAGTCGGTTGCTCATCGCGCGTTCTCTCCGAGAGACGGTCGCGCCACGGCGGCGCGCCGACAATCGGGCTAGCGCGCGCGTCTCACCCGCGCAAGCAATCGCTCTCCCCTTTGTTCAGTTGAGACGCTGTGCGTCGTAACTGCTATCCCGAATCGAACAAATTGGCGGCCGAGAGGCTCGGATTTTAGTTGCATCGACGGATCGCGCGTCTCCGGCTCGCCCACTCGTGTATCTCGGGACGATGAAGCTCGAAGGCCGGCACGCCCTCGTCACGGGAGCCACCTCGGGGATCGGGGAGGCGTGCGCACGCGTGCTCCACGCCGAAGGGGCGAACGTCACCCTCGTCGGTCGGCGCAAAGCGCGCCTCGACGCCTTCGCGAGGGAGCTCGGCGATCGTGCGCGCACGCTGCCGCTCGACGTCCGCGACCGAGACGCGGTCGCGTCGCTCGTTCTGGCGCGAGAGCAGGGGCCGCTCGACGTGCTGGTGAACGCGGCCGGGCTCGCGCTCGGGCTCTCTCCGCTCCACGAGGCCACCCTCGAAGATCTCGAGACGATGATCGACACGAACTGCAAGGCGCTCGTCGCGCTCACGCGCAAGTTCGTCCCCGAGATGGTCGCGCGGAAGACGGGCCACGTCGTGCACATCGGCTCGGTCGCGGCGACGTACCCCTACCCCTCCGGCCACGTGTACGGCGCGACGAAAGCGTTCGTGCACCAGTTCTCGCAAGGCATGAAGGCCGACCTCGCCGGCACCGGCGTACGCGTCACCTGCATCGAGCCAGGCATGGTCGAGACCGAGTTCTCCAAGGTGCGCTTCGCAGGCGACGACGCCCGCGCGGCCAAGGTCTACGAGGGCATGCAGCCGCTCTCCGCCGGCGACATCGCGGACCTCGTGCTCTTCGCGGTCACGCGGCCTGCGCACGTGAACCTCAACGTCATCGAGGTCATGCCGGTGGCGCAGGGCTTCGGTCCGTTCGTGGTGAAGCGCGCATGAGCCACGATCCGCGTAGGTTCGAGCCGGGCCTTCGCTACTTGCTCGCCGCCGCGATGACGATCGTCGGGCTCTTGCATTTCGTGAACCCGCAGCCGTTCGTGGAGCTCATGCCGCGCGTGTTCCCGGAGGCGACGCGGCTCCCGCTCGTGCTCGTGAGCGGCGTGTTCGAGGTCCTCGGCGGCGTGGGGCTCTTGCCCGCGCGATCGCGCAGGTTCTCCGCGTTCGGGCTCATGGCGCTCTACGTCGCGGTGTTCCCCGCGAACATCCGGATGGCGATCGATCCGGAGTATTTCCACGTCTCGAAAGCCATCGCGTACGGGCGCCTCCCGTTCCAAATCTTGTTTCTCGTCTGGGCCTATCGCTACACGCGAAGACCCGAAGATCTCGCGGCTGCCAGCGCCGCCAATGGAGCCCCGTGAGCGCCCTCGTCATCCGCCCCGCACGGCTCGAGGACCACGCGCGCGTGGCCGAGCTCTTCCTCGAGCTCGAGACCGGCGATCCGAAACCGGACGCCACCCGCTTCGCGAACGAGCTCTGCCCGAGCACCTTCGTGGCGGTCAAAGACGGCGCCGTGACCGCCTATCTTTTCGCGCAATTCATGAAAGATACCGTTTACATACGGCACGTGGCGACAGCCCCTAGCGCGCGTCGAACGGGAGCGGCGCGGGCCCTCTTCGCGAAGGTGAAGGCGGAGGCACGCGCGCGAGGGGCGGAGCGGATCTGCCTCAACGTGAAGCCGGACAACACCGCCGCGATCGCCCTCTACGAGGACGAGGGGCTCGCGTTCCGGTACACCTCGCAGACCCATCGCTTCGCGTGGTCCAAGCTCCCTTCGCACCCCGTCGCCGGCGTCACCGGCGCGCTGCTCGATCCCGCGTTCGACGCCGAGCTCGAGACCCGCTTCGGGCTCCCGTCCGAGCAAATCGCGACCACCCGCGCGATCCCGAACAAGGTGATCGTCGGGATTTTTCGTGATGGAAAGCCGGTCGGGCTCGCGTGCTTCGACCCCACGTTCCCGGGCGCGTTCCCGATCCGCGCCGTCGACAGCGAGGTCTTCCCCGCTCTCCTCGATGCATGCAAAGCGCACGCGATCGAGGACGACATGAACGTCGTGATCGAGGACGCCCCCGACCTCGTCGCGTGGCTCACGAACGCGGGTGCGCCGCCACGAATGACGTTCTCGTACTACGCGGGCAGCCTCCAAAAGTAAGCGCAGGGCGCACGCGACGTTCGTAACGTCGCGCCGCTACATTTCGACGGTCCGGCAGCTCGTGTAGGTGCTCGGCGGCACGTGGGGCGCGTTCTCCCAACGGATCTGCACCTCGTGACACACGATCCGAGGCTGCGATTTCATTTTGCCCGCGAAGCAAACGACGAAGAACGCCGCTCCAACGAGGGCGGCGAACGTCTTGAGGCACGCGACCCGCATTCTCCGCTGTGCTTCTTGCTCGATCGCTCGAAGCTCGTGCGCTTCGACGCGTGCTGCCTCGTCGCGATCGGCAGGTACTCGGTACGCCATGCCGAAAGAAACCCGGCGCGAGGCGAGCACCTTGGAAACAAAATGAAGAACGGCCCTCGAGGATTGGCTCGAGGCCGCGTTGAACGGCAGCACTAGAAAATTCGTGGCCCGCCGCTCAAACGAGCGTGACCCAACCGTGTTTGTCTTCGATCGTGCCGTATTGCACGCCGGTGATCTCGGCGCGGAGGCGATCCGAGATCGTGCTCTCGGCGCCGACGTGGATGCGCTCTTTCCCCCAGACGAGCTCGCCGACGGGAGCGACGACGGCGGCGGTGCCGGTGCCGAAGACCTCCTTCAAGGTGCCCGCTTTGCCAGCGGCGGCGACCTCTTCGATCGAGATGCGGCGCTCCGAGACGGGGACGCCCCACTCACGAAGGAGCGTGAGCGAGCTTTGGCGCGTGATGCCGCCGAGGATGGTGCCGCCGTCGAGCGGAGGCGTGATGACCTCGTCGCCGATGCGCAAGAAGAGGTTCATCGTGCCCACCTCTTCGAGGTAGCGGCGCTCGACCGCGTCGAGCCAGAGCACCTGGTCGAAACCGTGCTCCTTCGCGCGGTGCGCGGCGGCGAGGCTCGCGGCGTAGTTCGCGGCCGTCTTCACCGCGCCGAGGCCACCCGGGGCCGCGCGGACGTGCTCGCGCTCGACCCAAATCTTGAGCGGACGCATGCCGCCCTCGTAGTAGTCGCCGACCGGCGAGAGGAGCACGAGGAAGATGTATTCCTTCGCGGGGCGCACCCCGAGGAACCCTTCGTCCGCGATCACGAGCGGGCGGAGGTACATCGCCTCGCCCTTGCCGCGCGGGATCGCGCCCTTCGTGCGGGAGAGGAGATCGAGCACACCCTCGCGCATCTTGGCGATGTCGAGGCCCGGCATCGCGAGGCGCTCCGTGCCGCCGTGCATGCGCGCGAGGTGCGCGTCGAGGCGGAACACACGGACCTTGCCGTCGGCGCCGTAGAACGCCTTGAGCCCCTCGAAGAGCGCCTGGCCATAGTGGAGAACGGCCGCCGCGGGATCGAGCGAGAGCTCGTGACGGGGCACACACGAGAGCTCCTGCCAGCCTTTGCCCTCTTTGTAGCGACCGAGCAGCATCGTGTCGGCGAACACACGACCGAACCCGAGTGGGGGCGGCGCGGATGCGACCGGAACGACAGGTGCAGGCTGCGTGGACGTAGGCTCTTGCATCATGAGGATCTCGCGTCGTTCGGGGTGCTCCGCGTCGTCGGACACGGGCACGCGTTTTCGTTTCGACATCCACTTCTTGGACAGATCGCCTCGGAAGGCAATCGTGCAATGCGTCGTTTTCGCAACGTTTCCTTGGCGCTCTGCGGCACTCGAAAGCGGTTTGCGCACTTCGCCAAACGACGCGCGCGATCGCCTCGCGGCGCGTTGCCCGAAGAACGCACGACGCGGCACTCCATGAGGAATGCCGCGCCCGGTTGGAGGCCTTTTCGGCCCGCGATTGACGACGCGTGACGACGCGTCACTTCACCTCGAAGACCTCGACCTTGTCCTCGAGGAAACGCGGAACGAGCACGCGTCCACGCTTCTTGTCGTAGCCAATGTCGGCGGGTGCTTTCACGCCCGTGACGACCGCCTCGAAGGTGCCGCCGAGCTTGCCCTTCGAGACATCGGAGCCGCCCCAGCTCGAGACGAGGAGCGCGCCGTCGGCGAGCTGGACGAGGCCATCGAGCGCGCCCTTGGAGACCTTCGTCGCGTCGGACTTTTTGCCCTTCTCGTCGAGGCGGTAGACCTCACCGGAGCCGAACGTCGCGACGAGCACGGTCTTGCCATCGACGAGGAGCCCGTTCGGGTGGCCGAGGTCGGCGGCCTTCGCGAGCGGCTTCGCTTTGCCCTTCTCGATCACCCACACGGCGTCGCTTCCGGTCGGCTCGAAGTCTTTTTCGCCTTGTTTCAAGCCAGAATCGGAGACGTACACCTTGCCGTCCGGACCGGCGACCACGTCGTTCAGGAAGGTCGCGCCCGCGATCTTGATCTCCGCCTTCGGGGCGAGCGTCTTCGCGTCGAACGTGCGCACCGACGAGATGTCCGCCACGTAGAGGAGCCCGCCCGTGATCGCCATGCCCTTCGGCGCGTTCAACGTCACCTTGTTCGCCCCGCCGGCGAGCAGCTTCGGGGTCTTCACCGTTCCGCTCGGATCGAGCTCGGTGATGTAGCCGTTGTTGTCGGCGTCGAGCGGCTTCCCGTTCACGTTCGACACGAGGTAACGATCGTTCACCTCGTCCCAAAACACGCTCTCGGGGGTCGCGAAGGCGCCCGTGTACGTGACGACCGGGGTGGGCTTCGGGTCGGCTTTTTCGGCCTTTTTCGGCTCTTCTGGCGCCGCCGAAGCGGACGGAGCGACGGAGACGGGCGCGGAGGCGACCGTGGGGGGCTTCGGTGCTTCGGGCACCGGTGGGGTCGCCGGCGGGGGGGGCGTATCTCCGCACGCGACGAGGCCGATGACGGAAGGAACGACGGACACGAGCACGAGCGCGAGCGACGAGACGAGGCGGTTCATCGGGATCCTTTCGGGGTGCCTTGCGGCTTCGGGTGCCGGAAGGCCTCGCACGGATCTTCGTCCGCCGGGGCCTTCGGTGTAAAATACACGTAATCGTGGGTCGCGAGCTCTTCGTAGTCGGCGGGCTTCGTCTTGGCGGGCTCCACCTCGACGAGGGCGACCGAGACGAACGAGCCGAGGGGGAGGAAGCGCGGCACGCCACGATCGCCTCGGGTGTGCCCTTTCCCGGCGAGGAGCACGGCCGAGGTGTTGCCGTTCGCCTGCATTTTCTGGGCGAACAGCGCGTCGCGTGCATGCTGCACCATCGCCATCGGGGCGAGAAAGTCGCCGGGCAGGTGCCCGCAGTGCGCGGCGAAGAGCTCGTCGACGAGGGCCTTCTCTTGCGTGTCGTCGAACGTCACCTTCCCGAGCTCGGCGCGGATGTCGGCGGGGATGACCTCCTCCGGGTGGGCGCGGAGGGCGCGCACGTCGATGCGATCGAAGCTCCCCGCCATGACGGGCATCGCGTGGGACAGCGCCGCGGCGAAGACGGGCTCGAACGGAGCGAACGGCCCCCACCCTTCCTCCCAACCGACGAGCGCGGGCAGGTCGGAGGCCTTCGACGTGCGGCTCTGGAAGAACGCGTCGAGCTTCTCTTGCGACTTCGCGCGGAAGTGCTCCATCACGACGCGACGGGCGCTCTTCTTTCCGACCGCGTCGACGACACGGGCCTCGAACGCGTGGTGCTCGTCGTTGTCGTGCTTTTCGCCGACCAGCACGAACGGGCGCTCCGCGACCTTCACGAAGAACGTGGCTTCGTCGACCTTCGCCGCGCCCGTGCGCGCGAAAATGCCGTGCACGAGCGGATGCGGGGCCTGCGGTGGCGACAGCGGACCTTTCGGTGCCTCGACGCGGCCTCCGCCGCAGCCCGCGGCCACCAGCAAGAGGCCCGTCGCGACCGAGATCCGCAGCGCGAGGAGGGTGCTCACGTGCGCGGTGTTAGCGTCGAACCACGGGATCGCCAAGGACAGAAATCGACGTGATCCAGCGTGTGACAGCGACACGTCAGGGCAGCCAAGAACCCTGTCTCGCCTCGAGTGCGAGGAGCTTCACCTTTCGCTCGACGCCGCCAGCGTAGCCCGTGATCGCGCCCGTCTTTCCGACGATTCGGTGACACGGCACGACGATTCCGATCGGGTTTTTGCCGATCGCGCCGCCGACCGCGCGCACCGCGCTCGGCCGACCGACGACCCGCGCCACGTCCGAATAGGCCCACGTCGCCCCGAACGGCACCGTGCAGAGCGTGCGCCAGACCTCTTCTTGGAGCGCCGTTCCGCGGAACGCGAGCGGCAGATCGAAGACCGTGAGCTTCCGCGCGAAGTAGGCGACGAGCTGCCGCCGCGTCTCCTCGAGGACGGCGCTCTTCCCCTCGAAGCTCGCGCCGTCGGCGAGCGAGAAGCCCTGCGGCTCCATGAAGACGGCGACCAGCGTTTCTCCCTGCGCGCGGAGCTCGAGCGTGCCCACCGGGGAGGGCATGTGGAGCGCGTGGGTGAACGACCGAGAGAAGGCGAGCGCCGTCACGAGCGAGTCCGCCGTTCGCGCTCCTACTTGTGCTGACCGGGAGCGCACTGGCCGTTCATGAAGGCCCACTCGTCGCAGCTCGTGCCGTCCTTGAAGACACAAACGCCGTTCTCGTTGCCTTGTGCGTCGGACCGAATCTCGAGCTTGCCGCCCTTGTCGGCGCAGTTCTTCGACGCGGGGTTCGCCATGCCCATGTTCCCGCCGGGACCGGGCCCGGGACCTCCTTGGGGACCCTGGCCCCCTTGAGGACCGGGGCCCCCTTGCGGGACCGTAGGCCCGGGGGTACCGCCGCAAGCGACGAGGGAGAGGACGGCGAGCGAGATCGCGAGGACGGCTCCGGTTTTCATCGCTTCGGATGGTAGAGCCGAACGCGCCTTTCGCCTACGTCCGTGGACACGTGGACACCCATGCCACAATTCGCGATGATGGCCGCATGTCCACGGACCCGAAGGACGGCGGCCCGAAGAGCGTCGACACCCCGTCGCAGCGTCGCTTGCTCGCACAGCATCCGGTGCCCACCGAGGACGGCTTCATGTCGACGCAGGCGAAGATGTCGCTCGCCGACATCGCGCTCGCCCTCCGCGACGAGCAGCTCGAGGCCAAGGTCGTCCACTACAAGGCCGACCTCGAGACGAGCCCGGAGCTCGACGCGATCACGGCGCAGGTGGTCCGCGAGCTGCAATCGCTGAAGGCCTCCCGCAGCGTGCCTCCCGAGTCGCGGATCGTCGATCGCGCGCAGCTCGAGATCGATCTCATCCAGTCGCTAAAGGAGATGCTCGGCCGTCTTTTCCGCGTCGGAAAGCTGGCTACCGTGTTCGAGCGCAAGCTCGGTGAGGTAGCGAAGCGGTTCGCGCGGGTGTTCTTCGAGAGCGAGCTCCACGACAAAATCCGCGGCTCGTCCGGCGAGGCGAAGACCATGCGCTTCGCGGAGCAGGCGCTCTATCACCTCTTCACGAACAACGAGGCCACCCTGCTCAAGCAGCTCGCCTCGTTCGACTATGCGTCGAAGGAGATCGCGGAGCGCGCGAGGGAGGAGCTGCTCGATCACGTGAAGGAGCTCAGAAACGGGTTCTTGTCGCGCACCACCCCCGAGCTCAACAACCTCGTCCGGATCTTGAACGAGGTGCTCACCACGTTCTTCACCCGCGAGCTCCCGCCGATGGTGGGCGAGCTCGCCTGGGAGGTCGTCAAAGAGGCGCGCCTCGCCGACTCTGCGCCACGGGAAGGATATAAAATCCCTGCCGAAGCGTTCCCGCGCTTTCGCCAAACCTTCGAGCGTCGCTTCCTCCAGCGCCTCGTGCCGTTCGCGGAGGACGAGATGCTGAAGCGCGTTCGCGAGAGCAAGGTGAGCTTCCGCGCGGAGACGATCCGTTTCGTCGCCGACCCGCTCATCTTCAGCGATCTCTGCGAGGTCATCAGCGACGCCGTGTACGACATGCTCTACAACGACGGCTTCCTCGACCTTCCGACCGACTGGCGCGCGAGGCTCCAAGCCGCCGCGTCGTAACCCGGCCGCCCTGGGGGGAGTCGCCTATCGCCGCGGGCTCTCACGACGAGGGAGAGCGAGTGTCGCGTCGCTCTGGAGGCGCGAGCTTCGCGTCGCTCCGGAGGCGCGAGCTTCGCGTCGCTCCGGAGGCGCGAGCCTCGCGTCGCTCCGGAGGCGCGAGCCTCGCGTCGCTCCGGAGGCGCGAGCCTCGCGTCGCTCCGGAGGCGCGAGTGTCGCGTCGCTCCGGAGGCGCGAGCCTCGCGTCGCTCCGGAGGCGCGAGTGTCGCGTCGCTCCGGAGGCGCGAGCGTCACGTCGCTCTGGAGGCGCGAGCCTCGCGTCGCTCCGGAGGCGCGAGCCTCGCGTCGCTCCGGAGGCGCGAGCCTCGCGTCGCTCCGGAGGCGCGAGCCTCGCGCCGCGCGGTTCGGGGTGCTGAGGCAGCTCGCGCACGGACGCGCGATGTGCCCCGGTCGATGACGCCGGTTGCACGTGGACGGAGGAAGTGAAGCGCGCGGACGCGTCGCTCGAGGGCGCGCGTCAGGGGCGCGGCTGCGGACTGGGCGCGGGAGTGGCCGACGCGACCTCGGCGGGCGAGGGACGCGACTTTCGTTCGGCGCGATCGCGCATCGCCTCGGCGGCGGTGCCTGCCGCGTCGCGGAGCTCTTCGTCGATGACCGACTGGGGCACCACCATGTTCGGCAAAACGAGCAAATCCATGCGCAAAATGGTGCGCCGGGCGTCGACCTGGGTAAGCGTGTAGAGTACACTTGACGTCTTCAGGTTGCCGCGCACGTAGCGTCCTTCGAGCCGTTCGGTGCCGGTGCCGACGCCGACGACGGGAGCGAAGCGCATGACCTGCCAGAGCACGACGAGGCCGCCCATGACGGGGACCTGCATGTAGACGTCGGTCTCGTTGTTCTCTTTGGCGATGATCTTCGAGCGGTTGAACCTGTCTGGCGCGAGCTCGGCGTACGACTTGTACGAGGTGATTTCGTGGCGCACCGCTTCGATCGGCGCGTTCACCAAGATCTCGGCGCGCCCGAAGCGATCGCTCTTTCCCGGAGGCACCACATTCGACTTCACGGTGCGCCCGTTGGCGAACCGCGAGACGTCCACCGTCGCCGGCGCATCGGCGCGAGCGCGCGTCTCCCACCCGAGTGCACCGAGCGAAGCAGCGACGACACTGACGGACAAGAACGCAGCGCGAACGGAGAGCCTCATCGTTCAAGACCTCGCGGGCGAAGAGAGCACGAGACCTCCACACTAGCAGGCTCCGTTCCAACGTCGCCGCTCCTCACGAACCCTTCATCCCCCCCGAAAATCCCCACAATTTCTCCACGAGAACGCCCCTACGCACCCCCAATCCCCCACACGAGCGTGACCCCACTGTCACGCCCCCCTCGCCCTCTCTCTCTTCTCGTAGGGTTACGGGGACGTTGGCGAGCGAGCCTCGGCGCGGTCACACCTCTCGCGACGCACACAAGCCAACGTCCCCGGAAGGTGGCCGGATTTCCGCCGAGACCGAGCCTGGGCTAGGAGGACGCCCGGAGCCGACTCCTGTCGGTGAGGACGTCCGACGACGCCCAGGCGAAGGTATCGGCGGAAAGCCGGCTACCTTCCATAGCGGGCGCGGCCTTCGACCGCCCACCAGTCGCGGAACTTCTGCATCACGCGCTCGCGCTCGCGCTTCGGCATGTCGTCCTGGTAGCCGAAGGCGTTCCTCGTGAGCTTGACGAGCTCCTCGAGGGCGGCGAGGCGGAGGTTCGACGAGGGGTGCGCGAGCGCGTCGATCAGCCACTCGGCGCGCTGTTTTCCGCGGTTCTGGTCGAACCAATCGTTCCAGTGCGAGATGTGGAGCCCGAAGTCCTGGCGTGAGACGAGCGTGAGGCTCGCGCGCGCCGCTGCCGCGATCTCGACCTGCGGATCGATGAGCCGCGGCAACAAGTGGGGGACCGCAAAAGGATCGCGGACCTCACCGAGCATTTGCAGCGCGATGACACGGCGAACGAGGACCTGATTCGGCTCTGCGAGCACCTTCGCGAGGCGCTCTACCGTGAAGCCCGGGTAGAGGTCGCCGAGCACCCGCACCGATGTGCGCGCGGCGAGACGAACGCGCGGCTCGTTGTCGAAGAGGGCGAGCACGGCGGGCTCGATCGCCTCCACGTACGGCAGCTCCGACAGCAGGTACGTCGCCCAGAAACGACGATCCGGATCCTGCTCGTCCACCAGGGTGAGCACGAACGGGAGCGCGACACGACGCTGCCGCGCGACGAGCCGAAGCACGGGCCCGCACTCACCCGCGCGGGGAAGCGCGCCCTCGGGCAACGCGGATACGTCGAGCCGAACGGGCCCCGGAAACCTGGCGAGAATCGCGGGCATAGCGTGCTGCCCGGCGTGCAGAAGCTTCGTCTCGGCCTTCTCGTCCGAGTCGCGCACGACCCGGTCGACGAGATCGGCGTACTCGTCGCCCACGTCGACGATCACGCTCGGCAGCACGTTCGGTCGATCGCTCCGCGTGGGCGGAAGATGCGCTGGGACGGCGAGGCTGATCGGCGGCCCGTCGTCGATCTCTTCCACCTCGGGGGCCATTGGGGTCTCGGCCGAAGCCGCGACGAACGCCGCCGCCGAACGGACCGGGTACGGCACCTCGACGACACGTTTGAAGCTCGGCTCTTCGTCTTGCGAGAAGGCCTCGACCGGCGCCTCGTTGATCTCGGCGGGGACGAGCGGCGCCTTCGGCACGTCGACGTCGGCTAGCTCGTCTGGCGGAAGCGCTGGATCCGAGAGCGAAAAGCCGTCTTCTTTCGCCGGAGGGGGGGGCACCGACTGCACACGCGGCGTGATCGGTGCGGGGTCCTCCGGGAGGCTGGGCGGCTCCTCGCGTGGGAGCGGCGCGCGGTGCGGCTCTTCCGTGGGCGGCCCCGCCGGCACCACCGTCTCGGCCACGCCGCTCGCGGTCTCGGCGTTCTCGCGCTCGGCGCGCGCCTCTGCCTCTCCTGGCTCGGGCAGCTCTTCGCGAAGATCGACCCGACGCGAGTCGGCCACCGTGGGCGGAGGCTCGGATACGTGGTCGACGCGCGCGACGAGCACCTCCGCGGGGGCCGATGGAGCGGACACCTCGGGGGGCGCCTCGACGAGCACCGGCGTCTCGGTCGCCGCTGGCATCGCGGGGGTGCTCGGGAGGCCGAGCGCACGACCGAGGGCGCTCGCATCGGGGCGGACAGACGGGACAGACGCCCTCACGGGCGGCTTCTTCTCGAGACGATCGCCCTTCTTTTTTCGAACGATGAGCCGCTCGAACGCCGCCCCCGCGAGCGCGCCGAAGGAGCTAACGTCTTTCACGCCGTGCGCCTCTACGGCGGTCTCGCCGTCGTCGCCGAGGAGCACCGCGACGACACGACGACGAACGACGATCGGTAGGAGGCCCACCGCGCTCGTGCCCGTACGTTCGAGGTCGCGGAAGAGCACCGCGTCGACACCAGCGCCCTCGGGCTTCGCGAAGGTGGGCACCTCGGCTCGGCGCACCAAGGCGAGGACCGACGGCGCATCGAGCGGCACCGCGAGGCTCGCGACCTTGTCGCGCGAGGCCCCCTCGCCCGCCGCATCGCGCCCCTCGGCCGAGTCGCCGTGCACGATGAAGATCGCGGAATACTCGAAGAACTGACGCGAAAACTCGAAGAACAAATCGAGGATGGTGTCGCGCTCGTTCGCCTCGTCCATCTCTTTTTTGGCGAGGTCGAAGGTGAGCGGACCGCGACGACGCTTGGTCTGAGGCTTGTGGGCGCGGGCCTCGCCTACGGCGAACGTATCGGGGAGCGGAGCGGGCTCTTCTTTCGGTGGCTCCGCGGCCAGCGGCGGAAGCGGCGGCTCGGATTGGCGAGTGTCCGGCGAGCGCTCCTCTTCGACGGCGAGCGGCGCGGGGGCCGCGAGCTCCTCCCGAGCGTGGGCGCGCGCGATCGCGGGCTCCATCACCGTGGGCGGCGAAGGGATCGACGAGGCGATCGTTCGCGCAGGCGCGGGCTCGATCGCAGGCGCGGGCTCGATCGCAGGCGCGGGCTCGATCGCAGGCGCGGGCTCGATCCCCGGCACAGCCGGCTCGGACGTAACGGTCGAGCCGACATCGGGCTCGGACTTGGCCGCGGCGGGCACCGCACCGATCGCGAGGCGCGCGAGCAGCCGCGCGTGCCGACGCACCAGCGGAGTGCCGTAATCCCTTGAAATCGCCTGGTAAATACGAAATATCGGGGCGATCTTGACCGCGATCGGGCGCGACGTGGCGAAGCCGAGCTCTTGCTCGACCTCGGGGCTCAACGGACCCGAGCTCGCGATCACGAGCGCGCCGCCCTCGATGCCGAGCGGCAAGATGCCCTGCTCCATCGCGTGGTCTTTCGAGACCAAGCCGCGCACCTCGTCCGGCACCGTGGGGAGCTCACCGAACGGCGCGGGCAAGAGGCCATACGACTCGGCCAGGAGCGCCGTGAGCCGTGCCTCGGAGACCTTCGCGACCTCGAGGAGGTTCGTCGCGAGGTCGCCGCCGTAGAGGACTTGGCGTGCGAGCGCCTCTTCGACGTCGCGAATGGTCGCAAGCTCGCGTTGGACGAGGAGGGAGCTCAGGGACATGGGGAGCTTGAAACCACGCGGGGGCCCCCTCGCGAACATGCGAGTGAACCGAACGCGGACGGCACGCGTGAACGCGAAACGAGGCCAGCGAGAGCCGCGATCCGGCTCTTTTCGCGAGCATCGCTTCTCGGGCCCGCCCTTGTCAATTCAATGCCTTCACTCGGCTCGCTCACCCGCTCGGCGGACCTGGCTCCGGGCAGGTCCTGCGCGGTCGAGCGACACCCTGCGCCGCCGAGGAACGGCGCGCTCCACCGTTGCCTCAGCGGGCAATCGCGGCGAAATGATCCCGGAGGGCGAGGACGAGGGCAGGCAGCGTGGAGCTCGACGCCGTTATCCCTACGCGCACTCCGAGGCCCTCCGCGGTGGCGGTCGTGACCTTCCCTACACTTGCGACTACGACCCGGGAGAGCGCCTCTGCCCCGCCGGCCCCGCCGGCTGCCAACGCCTCGACGAGCGCCTCGGCCGTGCTCGACGAAGTCAAGGTCACCGCGGCGAGCGCGCCAGACGCGAGCGCTTGAAGCACCTCGGCGGTCTCGTCGCGTCCCACGGCGAGCTTCTCCGTCACGTAGGCCGTCACGACGTCGACCTCGAAGCCTGCACCACGAAGCGCTTCGGGCAGCACGTCGCGAGCGACCTTCGCGCGGGGCAAGAGCACCTTGTCGCCCGCCGACGCGGGCCCGAGCGGACCGAGCGGATCGAGGGCGTCGCTCGCGAGCCCCTCCCCCACGTGCTCTGTCGCGACAAAATCAGCTTTGATTCCGAAGGCTTCTAGCGCTCTGGCGGTTGCGGGGCCCACCGCTCCGACCCGTGCCTTCGCGAACGCACGGGCGTCGAGGCCGAGCGATCGAAGCGCCGACACGAACGCGGTGACGCCGTTCTGGCTCGTGAAGAGCACGCCGCGGTAGGTGCCTTCGGCGAGCGCTCGGCATGCGCGCGCGAGGCCTTCGGGATCGTCGGAGGGCGCGAACCCGATGACGGGGAGGAACACGGGGATCGCTCCCTCGTCGCGGAGCAGATCGGCCAGATCGCCGGCTTGTGAGCGCGCGCGGGTCACGAGCACACGCTTGCCGAACAGCGGCTGCGACGCCACGAATCCCGGCGTCGCGCGGGCGCCGGATCCGACGACGAGGCGAGCCTCGGGCACACGACGCGAGGCGAACGCGCGAGCGAGCGTGCCGAGAGTGCCGGCGACGACGTCCGTCCTCCCGGCGCCTTCGACGCCGGCCATCGAGCACGCGGCAGGGGTGGACTCGGGGCGGCCGTGGAACGTGAGGGTGCGCGCGATCTCGGCGACATCGGCGCCGATCACGTCGACGATCAAGGTGTCCGTCGCGGTCGCGAGCCGCTCCCACTCGAAGGTGCCGAGGTGATCGTTCGTGACCTCGATGACGGCGTAGCTCGGTGTGGGGTCCTCGCTCCGGAAGTAGGAAGCGCCGAGCTCGGAAGCGGCGGTCACGTCACGCACCAAACCTGGCACCACCGTAAACGGGACGCCGAGCCCTCGGAGCGCCTCCGCGAGCCGCGACGCCCCCGCCGAGACGAACGGATCCTCGGGAAATACCCTGCAGACGCGCTCGCCAGCGGAGACGTAGCCGGCGAGGGTGCGCGCCTCTTCGAGCGGGCTCGCGACGGGGACCTCGAGCGCCGCCGTCGGCGCGTGCTCGCGAATGACCGCATGGAGCGCTGCCGCCGCGACGATGCGCGTCGCCGACGCGAGCTGCCGTGCGCCACGGACCGCGACGAGGTCCGCTTCGCCGGGCCCGAGGCCTACGATCCGAATCGTCACGGCACGTTCGGAGCGCACGTGGAGACGCCGGCGCCGACGATGAGCGTCCCGAGGTTCGCGACGACGGACACCGAGTTGTCGCTCGGTCGGTAGCGCGTGATGCGCGAGGCCTGCACGCCGTCCGGATCGGTGAAGAGGTAGAAGTTGCCGCCCCACGCCGCGAAGGCCCAACCGCTGCCCTGGTCGACGTCGCGGAGCTGCGTCTCGCCGACGATGCGCGCGGTGCGTTTGTCGATCTCGCCGATGAACGAGCCGGCTTGTCCGCCCTTCGTATAGAAGCCGTAGAGGCGCCCGTCGCCGGTTCCAGTGAGCTCCGCGCGATCGATCGTGGGGGTGAAGTTCGCGACCGGAGTCAGGGTATAGTTTGCGGTCGGATCGATCGCGCCGAGGCCGCGCGTGACGCCGGTCTGGTTGTCCGCGGCGATGAACAGCGTCTCGTCGGGGCCGAGCTCGCGGGTGGCGTAGCCCATGCCAAACGTGCCAAACCCCTGCTGATTCGGGCGGAACGTGGTCTGGGTACACGCCGCGGTGAGCGTGCTCACACGGTAGAGGTTTCCGTCGTTGAAGAGGATCTGCGCGACGCCATTGCGGTCGACCGCCATCGAGAACGGGGTGGTGCCCGCGGGCGCCGGGCACGCGATGCGACCGATGAGGCGGAAGCTCGCGTCCGGCGGGTAGAACGAGAAGAGCTCGTTGTCCGTCGTGATCACGTAGACGAGGGTCGCCGCCGCGTCGGGGCAGTCGTTCCGCACCACGTCGGGGATGATCCGCGCGTCAATCGGAGGCAGCGCGTCGAACGGGACCGACCGATCGAGCGTCGCGTCGCGGATGCTGCCGTCCCCCGGAGGGTTCGTGCTCGTCCCACCTTCGCCGAATTCGTCGGCGAAGAGCCCGGTGCGGCTGCCACACGCCACCGCGAGCGAAGCGGTCGCGAGGAGCAACGAAAAGAAAGTGCCAAGCTTCTTCAAGCCATGTCGCATGGCGACACTCTTCGCGCGAAGACCGCCGCGGGCAAGCGGAAAAACAAGCGGTTCCCCCGTGCAAATCCTGACGATCGAGCGATCCGTCGTGCGAGGCGTAGCTCGCGCCGAGGCATTTCTCGGCCTGCCGACGACCGCCGAGGAGCGACGTGCCGCTCGCGCGAGCGCGCCGCCCACGGATCAGGTGCCGCCACGAATCAGAACGAAGGCGCGCAGGTCGACACGCCCGCGCCGACGATGCGGCCGGGGAAGGTGGTGGGCGTCGAGGTGGTGCCGTCTGCGAGACGGAAGCGGGAGACGGCGGTGCTCGTGGTGCTCTGTCCGGAGTTGAACATCCAGAAGTCGCCACCGTAAAACGCGAACGCGAACGCGTCGCTCGAGGTCCCGATCGGGACGTCGACGCGCGCGCGGATCTGCGCGTTGCGGATGTCGACCTCGGCGATCGAGCCGAGCGGCGTCGCGTCGGAGCCCTGCGGCCAGTACGCAAAGAGGCGCCCGTCGGCGGTGCCGGTGAACTCCGCGCGTGGGAGCGACGGGGCGAACGGTCCTACGAACGTGAGCGCGAAGGTGGAAGTGTCGATGTGCGCGAGCCCTCGAGAGGGCTGCGGAACGAAGCCGCCGCCGCTCTCCGCGACGAAGAGGCGCTCGTTCGTCGGGCTCGTGGAGTCGGCTGCGAAGCCCATCCCGAAGGTCGCGAACGCCTGCTGGTTGGGCACGTACGTGGTGGCGACACAGGCGGCCGTGAGGGTGCTCACCCGGTAGAGGTTTCCGTCCGTGTAGAGCACGTACGCCACGCCGCGGCGATCGACCGCCATCGAGAACGGGCTCGTGCCGGCGGGGGCGGGACACGCGAGCGCGCCGATGAAGCGGAAGCCGAGGTCTGGGGGGTAAAACGCGTAGAGCTCGTTCTCCGACGAGACCACGTACACGAGCGTGCTGTCGGCGTCCGGGCAATCCGTGCGGTTTACATCGATCGGCGGGGAGGCGTCGATCGGCGGCAGCGCGTCGAGCCCCACCGTCGGCGACGTGTCGGGGACGCGGCCGTCGACGATCGGGAACGGCGCGTCGGTGCGCGGGATCGCCGCGTCGACCAGGGTGCCGGGCCCGTCGTCCTCGGGACCGAAGAGGCCGGTGCGGCTGCCGCACGCGGCGACGACGAGGAGGAGCGCCACGAACCCGCTACGACGGCCGAGCCGCCTGCCGCGCCCTTGCATCTGCATGGCCTTCTTTTGGCGGAAAACACCGGGCCGCACAAGAACACGGTCGAAAATAGGTCCCACACCGCGCCGCCTACGCTCCGCGCGCCGCGGCGATGGTAAAGCGTTGGGTCATGGCGTTTCCGACCCACAGGCCCCGCAGGCTTCGCACGACCCCCGAGCTCCGCGCCCTCGTCCGCGAGACCACGGTCTCGCCGGGTGATCTCGTCTACCCCATGTTCTTCCACGCCGGGCTGAGCGAGCCGCGCCCGATAGCGTCGATGCCAGGGGTGTCCCAGCTCCCGATTTCGCACGCCAAGAAGTGGGCGAAAGATCTCCGCGCGCGCGGCATCCCCGGGGTCATCTTGTTCGGGTTGCCCGAGAAGAAAGATGCCGAGGGCCGCGTCGGTCTCGATCCGAACGGGCCGGTACCGCGCGCGGTCCGCGAAATGAAAGAGGCGTGCCCCGAGCTCCTCGTGATGACCGACGTGTGCGTCGACGAGTACACCGACCACGGCCACTGCGGCGTGCTGCGCGATACGCCGCACGGCAAAGAGGTCGACAACGACGCGACCATCGCGATCCTGGCCGAGATGTCGGTCGTGCACGCGAAGGCAGGGGCCGACGTGGTCGCGCCGAGCGACATGATGGACGGGCGCGTCGCCAAGATTCGGCAAGCCCTCGATTCAGAAGGGTTTTCCAGCACCGCGTTGCTCTCCTACTCCGTGAAATACGCGAGCGCCTTTTACGGCCCGTTCCGCGACGCGGCCGACTGCGCTCCCCAGTTCGGGGATCGCGCGGGGTACCAAATGGACCCCGGCAACGCGCGGGAGGCGCTCCGCGAGGCCGCCCTCGACGAAGAGGAAGGCGCGGACATGCTCATGGTGAAGCCTGCCCTCCCCTACCTCGACGTGCTCCGAGACGTGCGCAAGTCCACCGCGCTCCCGATCGCGGCGTACAACGTCTCCGGCGAATACTCGATGCTCCACGCCGCCGCCGAGCGCGGAATGATCGACCTCGATCGAGCCACGATGGAGGTGCTCACGTCGATCAAACGCGCGGGCGCCGACTTCATCCTCACGTACCACGCGCTGCGGGCCGCCGAGATCCTGCAGGGGAAATAGGCGGGAACGCGAGAGCGGGCTACTTGATGGCGTGCTTGCCGAGGCTCGGCAAGAGCTCCTGCGGCCCGCTCACCCGTGTCACCGTGACCTCCTCCGCCGTGGTGGCGAGCTCCGCGCGCGCCGACTGCGTGGACGGCGGTTTGTCCTTCCGGAGCACGGCGAGGAGCGCGTTGTCCTCCGGCGAGAGAGTCTTCGGGTCCATCGGGTACGTTTGTGTCTCGGTGACCGCGAGCACGAGCGGCGCGAGGCACGTCGCCGCCTCGTCGCCCTCGTAGGCGCACACCGTCGCGTGCTCGGTCGTCACCGTGGAGACCGAGAGCCCCCCGTAGTCCGCGTCGGAGTGGGCGTGGCGCCCGTACACCTCGACCACGTGGCGCTTGCCGTAGATGGTCTCTTTGGACGCGGTATACGTGTATTCCTCATGTACGCCGAACGCGCCCGGATTCCACGCCCGGGCGAGCTCCGCGATGGGCTCGATCGCGCCCTGCGACGTGGTGCGCACGAGGAGATACGCCGTGAGCCCCGCCGCTTCGTTTCCGTAGTGGGCGAGCCGCATCGGAGGCACGAGCCCGGCGGGGGCGTCGAACGCAGACACGATCGGGGTCGCCAAGAAGCCGTCGTCGGTGATGCGCTCGAGGCACTGGAAGAGGGCGAGGTCCTCGGAGAACCGCCGGCCGCAAGCGACCCGCGGGGCCTCCTTCTTCTTCTCGGCGAGGATGTCTTTTTTCACCTTCGCGACGAGGTCGTCGAGGCGCTTTTGCACCGTCGGGTTGGGCCTTTTCTCGAGCGACTGGCGGTAACGAACCGCCGCCTCCATCGGGTCCCCCTTGCCCTCGTAGGCGCGACCCAGGTTGTAGAGAATGGCGGCGCGGGTCTTGGCGTCGTAGGCGCTTCGAAGCGCCAGGGTTCCGGCCTCGATCGCGGCGTCGTACTCGGGCAGGTTCACGAACACCCATGAAAGCTCGGAGAGCACCGCCGCGTTGCCAGCCTCGATCACGAGGGCGCGCTCGAACGCGGCCTTCGCCTCGGCCCATTTTTCGGCCTTCGCGAGGGTGCGCCCCGCCTTGAGCTCGGCGAGGAGCTTCGTCTTTTGGCTCGTCTCGAGCGGGGCGAGCGCCGCGTCACGCGAGCGGGCCTCTTTTGCGGCGTCGATCTCCGGCAGCGGAGGGGCGGGGGCCTGCACCGCGGCGGCTTCTTCGGCGGCGGGAGGGTCCTTTTTCACGCAGGCGGCGAGGAGGACGAGCGACGTGGCGAAGGCGAGGGAGGCAGAGGGAGCGCGCACTAGGCCACTTTTGCCCGCATCCTGGCCTCGCCGCAAGGGCGCGGAGGTCGTCGCGTTCGTCCCCTTTACGGGGGAGGCAGGCGGGACTACATCCCGGCCGATGTTCACGGGCCTCGTCGAAGCCGAAGGCACCCTCGTCTCGCGTACGCGTATTGCGTCGGGGGCGAAGCTCTTCGTGCGCGCCCCGTTCACCCCGCTCGTGCTCGGCGAATCGATCTCGACGGACGGCGTGTGCCTCACTGTCGACGCGTTCGGAGAGGGAGGATTCTTCGCGACCGCCTCGTCGGAGACGCTCGAGAAGACCACCCTCGGGAAAAAAGCGATCGGCGCGAAGCTGAACCTGGAGCGCGCGCTGCCCCTCGGGGGCCGGCTCGGCGGTCACATCGTGTCCGGCCACGTCGACGGCGTGGGCGAGGTCGCCACCTCCACCCGCGAGGGCGAGTCCACCCGTGTCACCTTCACGTATCCCGCCGCCCTCGCGCGTTTCCTCGCCGAAAAAGGCTCGATCGCGGTCAACGGAGTGAGCCTCACCGTGAACGGGGTCGAGGGAAGCACGTTCCACGTCATGCTCGTGCCGCACACCCGCGAGTACACCGCCTGGACGCTCGCCGCCGGCGAGAAGGTGAACCTCGAGGTCGACGTGCTCGCCCGCTACGTGGCGCGCCTGCTCGAGGTCGGCCGTGCGGTCGGCGTCGGCGTCGGCGTCGAAGGCGAAGGCGCGCACGCGAACGCGAGCAAGTCACGCGACGACGCTCTCCTCGCGAAGCTCGCCGGCTCGGGATTCATGTGAGCCATATCTCGCTCCCCGCGTCTTTTCATCCGACCGCGAGCCATGGTGCTCGCGAGCGGCGCGTGCGCCGATTTCCCATGATATTCCGAACACTTCTGCGAGCCTAAATGAGCCCTCCCCTCGTCAACATGAGCCCCGATCTCCTCTCTCGCATCCAGGGGGCGATCGAGGACATTCGCGCCGGCAAGATGGTCATCCTCGTCGACGACGAGGACCGCGAGAACGAAGGCGACCTCACGATGGCCGCCCAGTTTTGCACCCCCGACGCGATCAACTTCATGGCCACCCATGGCCGCGGGCTCATCTGCGTGTCGCTCACCGAAGAGCACGTCGAGAAGCTCCAGCTCCCGCAAATGAAGGCCCCGAACCGGAGCGGCCCCACCCTCGGCACCGCGTTCACGGTCAGCATCGAGGCCCGCCGCGGGGTCACCACCGGCATCTCCGCCGCCGACCGCGCCCACACCACGCGACTCGCCGCGAGCCCCGATTGCCGCCCCGAGGATCTCGTCACGCCCGGCCACGTGTTCCCCCTCCGCGCCCGCAACGGCGGCGTGCTCGTGCGCACCGGTCAAACCGAAGGCTCGGTCGATCTCGCGCGCCTCGCCGGGCTCACCCCCGCCGGCGTCATCTGCGAGATCATGCGCGACGACGGCGAGATGGCGCGCATGCCGGACCTCGAAATCTTCGGGAAAAAGCACGGAATTCGTATCGTCAGCGTGGCCGACTTGATCCAGTACCGGCTCCAGACCGAGCGCCTCGTGGAGCGGATCGCCGAGAAGCGGCTCACCCTCGACTCGACCGGGACCGAGTGGCACGCGTTCGTGTATTCTACACGCATCGACGGTCGTCAGTTCTTCGCGCTCCGGAAGGGCGAGCCGCAGGCGAACGAGCCGGTGCTCTGCCGCATGCACGCGGGCTCGACCCTCGCCGACATCTTCTCGTCGTCGACGCGGGAGGGTGGCCGTCACCTTCGCCAAGCGCTCGCGCGGATCGAAGAAGCGGGCGTCGGCATCGTCGTGTACTTGCCGCCGCGCGGCGATCTCGTGGGTGAGCTCGCGTCGCTCACCGCGACCGACGCCTCGCGCGAGCTCGGGCCCGCCGCACCGAAGGGTCCGCAAGACAACCCCCTCCGCGAGTTCGGGCTCGGCGCGCAGGTGCTCACCGATCTCGGCGTCCAGAAGATCCGCCTCCTCACGAACAACCCCCGAAAAATCGCGGGCCTTGCAGGGTACGGCCTGGAGGTCGTAGAGAGCGTTCCACTGACGTCCCCCACCGCCTGAAGCCTGCGAAACGCCACCGTTCGCGCACGATCCGAAACGAGAGAGAGCCATGTCGCAGCCGAAAATCGTCGAAGGAGGCCTCGTCGTCGTACGCGGCACGAAGGTCGCCATCGTGGCCGCCCGCTTCAACCACTTCATCGTGGACCGCCTCACCGACGGCGCGGTCGACGCGTTCGTACGCCACGGCGGCGAAGCGAGCGACCTCGCGATCGTTCGTGTGCCCGGCGCGTGGGAGATCCCCGTCGCCGTCGCGCGGATCGCGAAGGGCAAGAAGGTCGACGCGATCGTCGCCCTCGGCGCCGTCATCCGCGGCTCCACGCCGCACTTCGACTACGTCGCGTCCGAGGTCTCGAAGGGCGTCGCGCACGTCGCGATGGACACCGGAGTTCCGGTCGCGTTCGGCGTGCTCACCACCGACAGCATCGAACAAGCGGTCGAGCGCGCGGGCACGAAGGCTGGAAACAAGGGCTGGGAAGCGATGGTCAGCGCCATCGAGATGATCGCGCTCGACAAGAGCCTCACCGCGGCGGGGCTCTGACGTGGGAGCAAGGCGCACCGGCCGCGAGGCCGCCCTCCAGATGCTCTTCCAGCTCGAGGCGCAAGGCAGCAACGCGGACGACACGATTCGCCTCTTTTGGCGCCAGTTCGAGGGCGATCCAGAGGGAAAAAGCTACGCCGACTCCATCGTGCGCGGCGTAGAGAACACCCGCGACTCGCTCGACGAGACGCTCCGCAAGGCGTCCACCCACTGGCGTCTCGAGCGCATGTCGCGCGTCGATCGCAACCTCCTCCGCCTCGGCGCCTGGGAGCTTCGTTTCTCCCTCGAGGTGCCGCGCGCGGTCGTGCTCGACGAAGCGGTGGAGCTCGCGAAGAGCTACGGCACCGAAGAATCCCCATCGTTCGTGAACGGTGTCCTCAACCGGGTCGCCGACGACGTCGGTCGTAAGGACCGCGACCAGCCCGGCTGATGGACGTCGGCTTCGCGTCGCTGCACCTTCCGTCGCTCGACACGAGCGGCTGCGACGTGTTCGCGTGCGGACTCTTCGAGGAGGACCGCCCGATGCGCGGCCTCGCGGCGACGATCGACTACCGCCTCGCGGGTCGGCTCAGCGGGTTCGTGCGGCGCAATGAGCTCACCGGCGTGGCCGACGAGGCGTTCCTCTTTCCACCCCGTCCGCGCCTCATGGCCGAGAAGCTGGTGGTGTTCGGGTGGGGAAAGGTAGCCGCGCTCGACGAAGCGGCGACCGAGCGCGCGACGAGGCGCATGGTCTCGACCCTCCACGGGCTCGGCGCGAAGCGTGTCGTGCTCGAGCTACCCGGCCGCGCGCGTGGCCTCTGCAGCCCCGATCTCGCGGCGCAGCTCTTTTTCGCGGCGGTGGAGAGCGTCGGGCTCGAGATCACGTTCCTCGTGGTCGAGGACGACGAGGGAAAGAAGACGTTCCTCTCGCGGATCGAAGAAGAGAAGAAGCGCGCCCGCCGCGTGATGTGACGAGCGCGCTCACGAAGCTGCCGAGAACCGCTCAGGCAGCCTTGGCGGCTTCTTTCGCCGAGGTCTCGACCGCGAGGTGCTGCTGCGGCACCGAGAAGCCCGCCTTGCCGAGCTCGTTGCGGATCGCCGCGTTCGTCTCGAAGTACACCTGCCAATAGTGGTCCGTGTGGCAGTAGGGCCGCACCGCGAGGACCGGACCGGCGAGCGTGAACGTCACGATCTCCACGTCTGGCTTCGGCTCGGTCACGACGTTCGGGATCTTGGACATCGCCTCTTTCAAGATCGCGGTCGCCTTCGCGACGTCGGCGCCGTGGTCGAGCTGCGCCGTGAGGTCGACGCGGCGGAACTTGTTCGACGAGTAGTTCTTGATGGTGTCGGCGAACACCTTCGAGTTGCCGATCATGGTGAGCACGTTGTCCGGAGTGTTCACCTTGGTGACGAAGAGCCCGACCTCTTCTACGGTGCCGGTGACGCCGCCGATCTCGACGAAATCGCCGACCTTGAAGGGGCGGAGCACGACGAGGAACGCACCCGCCGCGAAGTGCGCGAGCAGCCCCGACCACGCCATGCCGATCGCGACGCCTGCCGCGCCGAGGAGCGCCGCGAACGTGGTGGTCTGCACGCCGAGGTAACCGAGCACGCCGATCGCGAGCGCGATCTTGAGCATCGCGGTGAGCGCCGCGGAGACGTAACGAATGAGCGTTTCTTCGATCTTTCGGGCCTTCAGGGACCGCCCGACGATCTTGTCGATGATGCCGATAGCCCAGCTACCCACCACCCAAATGGCGAGCGCGCCGAGGAGCTTGAGGCCCACGTCGTAGGCCGTCGTTTGCACCTTCGCCATGAGGTCGGCGCCGTTCTTCAAAGGTATCGTTTCAGGGTCGAGAAACATTCGGATCCTCCCGTTGGCGCAGCGAGCGCGACGGGAGGCTATATCGGATTCTCGTCGTGTGTCGCGCGCAGCGACGGAGCTTCCCCGTTCGGCAACTCAAGCGTCGGCGGGTTGGCCGAGCACCTCGCGGAGCGCGCGGACGAACGCGGGCTCGTCGCCTTCGAGCCCCACCACCGCAGCGCCCGCGTCACGGAGCGAGAGCGCCTCCGCTGGCAACGTGCCCATGCACGCTTGCACGAGCCGCGGCTCGGTCGCGGCGATCTCGCGGACCAACACCGCGCGCGAGAACCCGAGCGTCGCGCCGATCACGAGCGCGTCGGGCAGCAGCTCGCGCAGGCCCACGAGCGCCTTCACCGGCGACGCCACTTGATGGAGCTCCGCCGATCCCCGCAGCGCTTCCAAGAGCGGCTCGCCGAGCGCGCCGATCCCGAGGATCTTCGGCCGCTCGCGGGTGAGCGCCCTCGGGAGAGGGAACCCGTGCTCGCGAAGAAACGCGACCAGATCGGTGCGACGGAACCGAAGCTGGCCTCCCGCGCTCTTCTCGTGGACGAGGCTGCCCTTCTTTGCCCACGCGTGGACCGTCTTCAGATCGACGGCGCAGAAGCGCGCGACGTCAGGCGCCGCGAAGTAACGACCGTGCCTCACTCGGACTTTGCTTTCGCGGCCTCCGGGACGAACTTGCCTGCACGATACACGTACCTCGAGAGCCCCGGGACGCGCGGTTCTGGGATGGCGTGCTCCGGATCACCGGGGAGCACGAGCGCCATCGTGCTCTCGCCGTCCTCCGTTTTTTGCATGACGAGCCCGGGGCAGATCGGACGCAGATCGGCGCGCGCGGCGAGGGCGAGGGCGGCCGACACGTCGCTCGCGGTCGCGAGGATCTCGAGGCACCGATGGGTCGGAGGCGCGAGCATCACCGCGTTCTCCGCGAAGCGCTCGAGCACCGCGCGGGGCGTGGCCCAGAACGACGCGGTCGTCTCGCCGTCGTCGTGCGCGCCGTCTTGTCCGTGGGGGGCACGGCACACGAAGAAGCGCGTGTCGTAGCGACGCGCCTCCGCGATCGGGGTAACCCACCGCGCAAAAGGGTGGAGCGCGGACAGGTCGAGCACGAGCCCCGCCGCCTCCAAAACCCGGGAAAACGACTGGTTCTTCAGCGTATCGCGGAGCGTGAGGAGCGCATCGTGGGAGGGCCCGCCGCGGGCGAGGGGCACGATCGCCGCTTCCTCGAGGCTCTCGCGGAGGGCCGCGACCGCGAGCGTGCGAAGATGCGCTTCGTCGTCCGCGAAGCCGTCACGCGACGACGGGAGCCCCCGCGACAAGCCCACGAAGGCCGCGTCTGCGTCGGCCGCGTCGACCTTGCCGCCGGGGAACACGAGGGCCCCGCCGAGGAAGCGGCTCGCCTTGTTTCGCTCGACGCAGAACACCTCCGGCCCCGCGTCGCCGTCACGAAGGACGAGCAAGGTCGCCGCCGCCTTCGGAGGTACGCCCTCACGATCGATCTTGAGGTCGAGCATCACCGGCACCCTACCGCATCGCGGAAGGCACGGGCTACGACATGGACCGCAAGCAGTGCGCGACGATGAGCCCGAGGCCGTCGTCCTCGATCGACGTGAACGCGACGCCGAACGTGTGGAGCCCGAGCTTCGTGGTGCCCGTCCACCGCACGACGCCGGTGACCGACACGAGCTCACCGTTCACGAAGAAGACGATCGAGACCACCTCGCCCTCGCCGAGCCGGAGGCGCGACATGAGCCGGAGCCCTCCCTCCGAGACGTCGAGCGCGACCGAGTCGACGAGGCGGTCGCGCGCCGTGAGGGTGACCGCGCCGCCGAGCGGAGCGCGAAACGAGTCACGACGGTTCGGCTTGGTGGCCGCGAAGGAGAGCGGAACGGTGGAGACGGTAAGCATGATGGCCTCCCCACCTCAGCAAGGATCCGGCCAACGGAATTCCCGCAGAAAATCGATATTCACGCCCCGCACATTTGTTGTCCTACACCGTGCGCACGAACACGTGTGGCGTGGACTATGGGCAAATTTCCAGCAAAAGCGGGCCTGAAACAATTTGCGTCATGCACCGTGCGCTTTTCGTCACGGTGGCGCCTCGGCGAGGGCGCGCACACACGCGAGGGCGGTCTCGGGATCGACGTCCCGCACTGCGCGCGCGATGCGCAGGAGCGTGTCGCGGTCGGCGCTGACGAAGGCGACGGAGCCTGCCTCCGGATCGGCGCGCACGCTGGTGGGATCGAACGCCCCGCCGCGCTCGGCGATCGCCTCGACATAGGCCGAGACGGTGTGCCCGTTGGGGTCGCCGCCGAGCTCGCGCAGGGCCGCCGTGTACGCGCCGAGCACCGCCTCGGGATCACCGAAGAGCGAGTAGCGGGGACCATCGTGGAGCATCAGCTCGAACGGGAGCGGCCCTTCCCCGTCGAGGTCGACGACCATCGGCGTCTCGCGCGGCGCTAGCGCCCCCGCGACGGTGGCCACCGACGAGAAGCGCGCGAGCCCCGCTTTGGTTCGCGACGCGCGCGTGTCGGTGAGGTTGACCTGGCTCTTGCCGAGCACCTCGAGCGCGACGTCGACCACGGCGCAGAGCTCGCTCCGCGCGATGCGAACGAGGGGCTCGTGGTCGGTCACGACCGCGCACTCGCGCCCCTCGATCGACGAGTCGGCGATCGTGAGCTCGCCCCCGAGGGCCTCCACGCCGTTGGCACCTTTGCCCTCGATCTTGCAGTGGAGCAGCGCGAGCTTTCCCTCGTGGACGGCGCAGGCACAATCGGCGTCTACGATCACTGTCACTCGCCGCAGGGTCACGTCGGCGCCACCGACGTGGATCTCTCCCGCGCCCACGAGCCGGCTCGTCGCGAGGCTGACGCGGCCCGACACTGCGACGAGCGGGCTCTCGTTCGGTCCTTCGACGGTGACGTAGCCCCCGACGAGCGAGCCGCCGTCGATTTGCAGCGCGTGCTCGCGCGCGTTCGTGATCCACACCGACTCGATCGCGACGTTCCCCCCTTCGACCGCGACCCCGAGACGGCTGTCGGTGCTCGTGGTGCTCGAAATCGCGAGGCGAGCGCCCAGTCCCGCGCGAGCGAAGACGTCGACGTGGGTCGCGACGCTTTGGGCGACGTACGCGCGCCCGCCTTCTTCCACGAAGAACGCGCCACGCTTCGTGTCGCGGACGGTGACATCGACCGCGCGGAGGGTCCCCTCGCAGGTGACGCCGTCGAACCGCGCGCGCGCGAGCTCCGACCGGGCGATGGCGAGGCTCGCCCCTTTGCCAACGTAGACCGCGCTCCCGCCGGCGCGCGTGACGGTAAGCTCCGTCGCTTTCACGCGCGCGCCCTCCTGCAGCTCGAGGCCGTTCGTCTTCGCGGCGACCTGGATTTTCTCGAGCACGAGCACGCCGCGCTGCACGAGGAGGCCCACGGGAACGTTCGCCACGCGGCTCTCGTGGAGCTCGAGCGATCCGTCCTCCGAGACTTGCACTCCGCTCCACCCGGCGCGCTCGATCGTGCACGCGCGCGCCTTCACCTCGGCTTGCCCGCTCACGAGGAGGCCGACCTGCGTCGCGCTTGCCGAGACGAGACCGCGGAGATCGGCCTTGCCCCGCTTCTCGATCGAGACGCCGATCCGACCGCCCGTGGTGGTGAGAGCATCGGCGTGAAGGAACGCGCGATCCGAGACGAGGACCCCGATGTCGGCGGGCCTGTCGACATGAACACGACGCAAGTATGCGCACGAGCCCTTGTCGAGGATCGCGACGCCGTGCGACCTCGAGGCGACGGTGCACCCTTCGAGCGTGAGCACGCCGCCGTCACGAACCGCGAGCGCGGCTCGCTCGGTGCTGGTTCCGCGGAGCTCGATCCCCTCCGCGCGAAACGAGACACCGTCGGCGAAGACAGCGTGACCGTCGGCCTCGACGATCACACGCGCTGGCTTGTTTCCAGCCTGTTCGGCGCGAACGACCACGTCGCGTTCGGGCCTCATGGGCGCCGCGTACGTGCCCTTCGCGAGCACGATCACGTCGCCCGCAGCGGCCCCCTCGAGCGCGGCCGCGATCGTGGCGTGGGTCGCCCGCGCGCCCCCGACCCGATGCTCGCGCGGCACATGCAACGGAGCCGTGGCGCCGGCGGTGTCGGTGTCCCAAGGCGCGCGCACCCACGGGCTCTTCTTGGACGTGAGCAACCACTCGGCGACCGCGACCTCGTCGTCCGTTCCTTTGCCTCGTTTGCCCAAGAACTCCTGTCGGCCCGCGACGTAGTCGACCGCGAACGCCTCCCACCCGTCGTACCTCCCGCGCGCGAGGGCGTCGGCGCGACGAACGAGCTCCCACGCTTCGTCGGCCTCGATGAAATATGCAATATACATATTTCCAGCCCAGCTCGCGGCGCGGCCGAGATCCCAGCTCGGGCGCGCGCTCGTCTCTGCGCGAACGAGCGCCTTTTCGACGAACGCGCGGGCCTCTTCGGCGCTCGCGACGTCGAACGACGCGACAAGCCTCGCGGTGGCGTGCTCGCCGCGATGAGTCCCCCCGAGCACGTCGAGATCGTTGCGATTCAAGCGCCCGAGGAACGCGCCGACCCCGAGCAACCGACGCTGCGCAATCGTGACTTCCACCCGATCGAGGCCATCACGAGCGCCCCCCGAAACGAACGACTATTTGGCGAAAGCGACGCCCTCGACGGGCAAGAGCGCGATCGTGTCGAGCGGCGCGTCGGCGAATCCCGGGTCGACCATGAGGCAGGTCGCTTCGCCCGCGCGCGGCACCGAGACGAACGGCTCGTAGACCACCGTGTCGCCCGCGCGCAGCGTGCGAAGCGCTACGTTCCCCGCCGTCGCGGACGGCACGACCCACTCGCCGAGATCACGAACACAACGCGCGTGGCCGGAGTGGCCCACGATCTGCGCGACGCCGCGCGGAAGGGTGCGCGGATCGAAGCGACGCGGCGCCTCCGGGAACGCCTCCCACGCCGGATCGGCGCCGACACGATCGAGCTTCGCGGGTCGATGGTAGAGCAGCCCCCCGCCCTCGCGCGCCGCCTTCCCTGCCACGTGCAACGGCTCGAGCGCGAGTCGCGCGCGCTCTCCACGCCTCCACGAGGGAGCCACCTCGGCGAGCGCGTGCGCGAAGAAGGCGTCGAGGGCGCGCGCGAACGCTTCGGCGTCTGCGTCGTCCGCGAGCGCGAGGAGCGCGCGTTCACGGGTGGTGACCCCAGCGTGGGTCAGGAGAAACGTGCACCCTTCACGGATCGCGAGGGCGGAGAGGCGCATCTTCCCCGCGAGCATCCCGGCCTCGACGAGGGTGCGCTGAGCCTCCGAGAACGACGCAAAGTCCTTCACGACGATCCCGGCCGAAGGGATGCTCGGGAAGCGCTCCGCGAACGCGCGCGAGAGCCGGGTCACGTCGGGCTCGGAGGCGGCTTCGTACGCTTGCCCGAGCTCCCTCGCGAGCGACTTCGCCGCGGCGTACGTCGCGTCGGTCTCGAACGCGAGCTCCGCGACCCGCGCGACGTCATGATTTCCGGCGAGCACGACCGCGCGCTCCTCGGCGTAGAGCCACGCCAAAATCGCGCGCCCGCTCGCCTCCGCCTCGGCCGCCCCCATGTGAAAATCGAAATGATCTCCCATGGATACGAGGCCAACGTCGCGCTGGAGCGAGCCATCGTCTGCGAGCGCATCGTGGGCGTCGAGCACCGCGAAGAAGCGCTCTGGGGTGGTCTGCGGATCGCCGGCGACGAGCCACCTCGTCGCGCGTGTGTCGGTCGGAGCGACGGTCGGCGAGGTTGCACGCGCGCGGGCGAGGGCGCAGGCCGCGCCGATCCGATCGTTCACGAGAGCCCCTTCGCGAGCGCGACGATACGAAGCTGGATCTCGTCCGCGAGGCCATGCGCGTCGAGATCGTCGTGCCGTTCGTTCCTGCCGCACAGCTTCTCACGCGCGAGGGCCGCGATCTCGGCGGGCCGTACGTAGAACTCGGCGAGGAGCCGCGCCGGCACCGACATGCCCTTGCCGTGCTCTTGGTCGTAGGTGTACGTCCACCGCGTGTAACCGGTGCCGAACGTCTGCGCCGCGACGCCGATGCACGCGCTCGCGACCTTGTTCGGATGCACGTTCTTCCCGACGCACGCTTCCACGAACGTCTTCGTAGGGTCGAATCCGAGCGCGGCGTAGGCCGCCACGAAGCGAGGGAGCAGCTCCTCGAAGATCGCCGCGCCTCGCGCTCGGCGGGCCTCTTTTTCCTCTCTCGCGTTACCGATCGTGGGGAGCGGGCGGGACACCGGATCGTCCTTCGCGTAGCCCTCCTTCTCGAGCGCCGCGATCTGCTTGTCGAGGCTCTTCCGTGCCGAGGCAGCGCTCGCGAGCACACGACGCGCGACGCGCTCTTTCTCCGCGCCGATGCGACCCGCACGCTCGTAGATCGCGTTCTCCACGCGGACAAGCTCCACGAACGCTCCGTCGTCCTCCTTCTCGAACGGCCCGGGATCGCACACGAGCCGCGTCCACGAAACGACGTCACCTTCGCCCGGCTCGCCCATCCTTCGGGAGCGTAGCCGAGGTCACGCGAGACGCGCGAGACCCACCGAAAACGCACGAAGCGCGCGTGATCCGAGGACCACACGCGCTTCGATTTTCTCAACGATGACGGAGAGTTACTTCTTCATCATCTTCATGAGCGTGGAAGCCATCTCGCTCGGGTTCGGCGCGACCTTGGAGCCGGCGGCCTCGAGGGCCTCGATCTTCGCGGCGGCGGTGCCTTTGCCACCCGAGATGATCGCGCCAGCGTGGCCCATGCGCTTGCCGGGGGGAGCGGTGGTTCCGGCGATGAAGCTCGCGACCGGCTTCTTCACGTTCGCCTTGATGTATTCGGCTGCCGCTTCTTCGGCGCCGCCGCCGATCTCGCCGATCATGATGATGCCGTGGGTGTCCGGATCGGCCTGGAAGAGCTCGAGCACGTCGATGAAGTCCATGCCCGCGACCGGATCGCCGCCGATGCCGACGCAGGTGGACTGGCCGACGCCCATCGCGGTGAGCTGACCGACCGCTTCGTAGGTGAGCGTGCCGGACTTCGACACGACGCCGATGTTGCCGGCCTTGTGGATGTGACCGGGCATGATGCCGATCTTGCAGGCGCCGGGGGTGATGATGCCGGGGCAGTTCGGCCCGATGAGGCGCGTCTTGCCCTTCAGGCCCTCGAGCACACGCCGCACCTTGAGCATGTCGATCGCGGGGATTCCCTCGGTGATGCAGACGACGAGCTCGAGGCCCGCGTCGAACGCCTCCAGGATCGCGTCGGCCGCGCCCGGAGGCGGGACGAAGATCACGCTCGCGTTGGCCTTCGTCTTCTCGACCGCCTCGGCGACGGTGTCGAACACGGGGACCTTGCCCTCGAACGTCTCGCCGCCGCGCGTGGGCGTGACGCCCGCGACGACCTGGGTGCCGTACTCGAGGCACTGCTTCGCGTGGAACGAGCCCGCGCCGCCGGTGATGCCTTGGACCAAAAGACGGGTCTCTTTGCCGACCAGAATGCTCATTTCGAACCTCCCGTCACCGCGGCGACGACCTTCTCTGCGCCATCCGCCATGGTGGTGGCCG
>JAAFHV010000097.1:0-10305 GCA_013297655.1 Myxococcales bacterium
GTCATGCGCACGTTGAACCCGGGCATCACGAAGTCCGGGCTCGGGGCGGTGGGATCTTGGCCGTGGTTGCGAAGCGCGCGGAGCCGATTCGCGATCGACTCGTCGTCGGTGGTGACCGCGCCGCCTTCGCCGGTGGTGACCGCTTTGCGCGGGTGGAAGCTGAAGCAGCCCATGAGGCCCAGGCTGCCCGCTTGTTTCCCGTTCCACGTCGCGCCGAGCGCGCACGCGGCGTCCTCGATGACGGGGAGCCCGTATTTTTCGCCGATCGCGAGGAGGCGGGTCATGTCGGCCATTTGACCGAACGTGTGCACCGGCAAGATCGCCTTGAGCCGGCGCGTGCCTTCTGCCGTCTTCGAGATCCGCGCGAGCGTCTCTTCGAGGGCGTCGGGGCTCATGTTGAACGTGCGCGGATCGATGTCGATGAACACGGGCGTCGCGCCGCAGAGCTCGATCACGTTCGCGGTGGAGAGCCACGAGTACGCGGTGACGGCGACGAGATCGCCCGGGCGCACGTCGATCGCGAGGAGCGCGAGCTGGAGCGCGGCGGTGCAGTTCGTCATCGCGACGGCGTGCTTCGAGCCGGTGATCGCCACGAGCTTTGCTTCGAACGCCGCCACGTTCGGTCCCTGGACGAGGAACCCCGTCTTCAAGACCTTCGCGACCGCCTCGAGATCGTCGTCCTCGATGCTGGGGACCGATAGCCGGATCAAGTGGCGTGCGCCTTGTAGTACTCGGCCGCGCGGGCGATGCCCTCTTCGAGGTCGACCTTGGCGTTGAAGCCGATGAGCTCACTCGACTTCTTCACGTCCGGAATGCGCATCGCGACGTCGGCCAAGTCACGCGGGACGAGCGTGATTTTGCTTTTCGATCCGAGCACGCGCACGGTCTGCTCCGCGAGGCCGAGGATGGTGCAGATTGCACGCGAGTTGCCGATGTTGAAGGTCTCGCCGACCGCCTTCGGGTGCTCCATCGTGAGGAGCACGGCGTCGACCATGTCGTCGACGAAGCACCAGGCGCGGATCTGGCTGCCGTCGCCGTGCACCTCGATCGGCTCGTTCTTGATCGCGCGCTGGATGAAATTGCGGAGCGCGCCCTCGCCCACTTGGCCGGGGCCGTACACGTTGAACGGACGCACGACCGACGTTGGGAGCCCGTGCTCCTTGTGGTACGCGATCGCGAGGTGCTCCTCGGCGAGCTTGCCGACGGCGTAGGTCCAGCGCGGCTCGCCGACGGCGCCGATCACGGTGGAGTCGGTCTCCTTCGAGCGGAACGCGTGCACACCGAAGACTTCGCTCGTGGAGAAGCACACGACGCGCGAAACTTTTCCGGCGCTCGCGAGCTTGTGCGCGGCCTCGAGCACGTTCGACGAGCCGATCATGTTCACGCGGAGGGTGGTGCACGGGCTCTTCGACACGGTGTCGATGCCGGCGATCGCGGCGCAGTGAACGACGAGATCGGAGCCCTCCATCGAGCGACGCACGCCCTCGGCGTCCATGACGTCGCCCTTGATGAGCTTCAAATTCTTGTGATCTTTGAAGGATTTGTCCTTCAGCGAGTCACGCGCCATGTTGTCGTAGGCGACGATCTGATTCTTCTCGATCAGACGTCCGATGAGCGTGGAGCCGATGAAGCCCGCCCCGCCGGTGATGAAGATTTTTGCGCCTTCGATGCTCATGTCGAAACTCCGTCCTTTGCCGCCACGGCGTTGCCGAGGCTCCTCACCACGAGGCCCGCCGCGCGGGCGGCCCCAACGTCGAACACGTGCCGCGCGTCGACGAACACCTTCGTACGAAGCTTCGATGCGACCGCGTGCAAATCGAGCGAGCGGTACGCGGTATGCGCCACCATGACGACCGCGGCGTCAGCGCCTTCGAGCACCTTCCACAGGTCGCCCTTGAACTCTTCCACGTACGGATCGTGCACCACGCACTCCACCCCCGCCGCCTTCGCGTGACCGAGGAAATACTCCGTCGGCGCGTGGCGCGTGTCGTCGCTGTCCTCGAGATACGAGAAGCCCAAAATCGCGAGCTTCGCGCCGGCGAGCTTCTTTCCAGCCTCCGCGAGCCCGCTCTCGACGAGCGAGAGCACGTGCGCGGGCATGCCGTCGTTGCGCGCGCGGGCGGCGGCGATCACCTTCGTGTCGAGGCCGGGCGCGCCATGCGCGAGGAGCCACGGATCTTTCGTGATGCAGTGGCCACCGACGCCGGCGCCAGAGAGCAGCACGTTGCGACCGGGCGACTTGTTCACGAGCTCACGCACGCGGAGAAACTTGCCGCCCGAGCTCTCGCAGATCATCGCGAGCTCGTTCGCGAAGGCGATGTTCACGTCGCGGTAGGTATTCTCTGCGGTCTTCACGAGCTCGGCGGTGACACAATCGGCCTCGTCCAAGTCGCCCTTCACGATCGAGCGGTAGAGCGCGACCATCGCTTTGGCGGTCTCGGGGGTGCTTCCGCCGCACACCCGCGAGAGCTGAGTGAGGTTCTGGAGGAGGCGACCCGGCATCACGCGCTCGGGGCAATGACCGAGGAAAAAGCCTTCGTTTCGCTTCTTCCCAGAGACCTTCTCGAGGAGCGGGGCCACCACCTTGTCGACGGTGCCGGGCGCGATCGTGGACTCGACGATGACGAGGATGCCCTCTTTCATCACCGCGCCGAGCGCCTCGCACGCGCCGCGGAGCGCTTTGTAGGCGGGCTTGTTGTCGGCTTCGACCGGCGTGTCGACGTCGATGAGGACGATGTCCACGTCGGCGAGGTTTTTGTAGTCGTTCGTGACGACGAGCTTCTTCTCCGCGACCACCTTCGTGATCATCGGCGCGAGTCCAGGCTCTTCGCCTTCGATCGGACACTCGCCCTTCGCGATCCTCGCGAGGCGATCGGCCTTCAGGTCGACACCGGTGACGGAGAAGCCCGCGTCGGCGAGGCAGGCCGCGACCGGGAGGCCCACGTAACCGAGCCCGATGACCGCAATTTTGGCTTCTTTTCGTTCGACGAGCTCGAGCAGCTTCGACATGACCGCGTCCTCTTTTTTCCGTCCGTGGAGCACCGGCGCGATCACGACGCGTCCGGTGCGATCGAAAGTTCGTGCGCGGCGTGGGGCGTGGGCTGTCGTCGCGAGACGAGCGCCGAGCGACCGCGCGCCGTGTGCCTCAGCGCGTGCCGTACACGTTGATCGGCACCTTGGTGCGGAACGACCAATCCTTGGCGCCGGCGCGATTGAGCGCGCGCTCCACCTCTTGCCACGTCATCGGCGAGTCGTACGCGGGGGCGAGCATGTCGAACGTGTCGAGCACCGCCTCGGCATAACGCTGGTCGCGGGTCCAACCCTCGCGGTCCGGATAGGCCGCGAACGGGAGCGCGAACCGCGCCAAACGACGCACGCCAGGAATGCGGTAGAGCGTGTCCGTCACCGGGAAGACCGCCGGCATGACCGCCTTGATCGCGCCGAGCAGCACCTCGTCCGGGAGGCGCTTCGTGATCGGGCGGATGAGGTACTTCGTGTTGAGCTTCGTCCACGGCTGACGCGCGTAGGCCGTCATCGCGAAGCGCCCTCCGCTCTCTTTGACGACCTTGGCGACGGAGGTGCACGCACCTTCCGGGTCCGGCGTGTGCTGGAGAACGCCGATCGTGTAGGCAAAATCGAAGGTGCCCGGCCGAAACGGCATGTCGAGCATGCTCGCTTGCACGACGTCGGTGTCCGGGTAGCGCGCGAGCGTCTTCTTCGTGGCCTCCACCGCGGACGAAAGATCGAGGCCGACAAAATCACCGCCGCGCTCGGCCGCGACCTCGGCAAAACGACCCGCTCCGCAGCCGGCGTCGAGGACCCACTTGCCCTTCACGTCGCTCGAGGACCAGCCCACCTCGTCGTCGAAGCGCTGCCGCGAGTGGCCGTGCCGCGTCTCGCTGTCGACCTGCACCTCGCGGAACATGTTCCACTGCTTGCCGAAGTTGTCGGCGTAGACCTTCTCCGGGACGAAGCGCGGAATGCCGCGAACGATGGGGTACTTTTTCCCCGTCGCCTCCGAAACGAGATCCCCCGACACGATTTCTTTGCCTTCGCGGACCACGTTCTCCGGGCGGAGAGTGGCGAAGGTGCCCGGCTCGACGAGCACAGACAGGAGCTTTTCGCGCATGGGGCGCGTGATAGCACACGCCCCTACGTCTCGGCCCGGAAGAACACCGAAAAAAACCCTGCCGATCGTGGACGAGCCCGGCGCGCGCGGCGGTGAAAAATCCGTGAACGCCGGGGCCCCCACGCGCACCTGACGGCGTCGACTCAAGACGGCATGCAACACACCAGTGCCGCTCGGAGGCCCTAAGAGGACCTCGTGTGCGTCGCCGGACCACAGCCGTAGGACTACGGTCGGAAGCCATCACCGTGACGCAGGAATTTTCGGCGTTTCGCTTACGGGTTGGTCGCGCAGCCTTGCCCATTCGTGAGGACGAATTGCTCGTATTTTGCGACCACCGCGGGTAGAGATCTCAGCTCAGAAGCGCGCAGTCGGGCGTCCGTCCGAGCCCCCTCTCCCCTCTCGTTTCGTTAGAGAGTGATCCACTTTCGGGCCTCAGCCCACACACACCTCGACGCTCCCGCGAGCGCATCGAAGGGGAATCCGCATGGGTCGAATTGTCGGTTGGAACCAAGCCTCTCGCGCCGCGCTGCTCGTGGCCCTTACGCTCACGACATCGTTCGGCTGTACCTCCTTCAACGACGAGCCCTCCCCCGCTGCTTCGGACGAACCGGCAACGGGCCGCACCGTGGCATCGCCGACAGCAGCCCCCGTCGCGAGCGGTACGAGCAGCCCCACGCCGAGCCCAACGGTGGAGCCAACGACACCTCAGCCAAACTTGCCGCCCGGCGCCCCGATCACGGTTATCCCAGCGGGCACGATCTGGGCCCGTGAAAGCGTGCACCCTATCCGCTGGATCACCCCGACGGACCTCGGTCCGATCGACCTGACGGTCACCGTCGTGGAGAGCCTCGATGGAGGGGCGAGCTGGACCAACGTCGCGGAGGTCCAACCTGAAGAAGAGTACTACCGCTGCGTCCTCCCGGCAGACACCTCCGTTACCCGCGTCCGCTACGGCGTCGAGTTTCACCTCACCAGCGACAAGGGCGACATCGTCACCAAGCGCCGGGTCGAGACGATCGACATCGGGTTGAGCCCGTCGCAGAAGAAGGCCTACGACTGGGTCAAGGTCGCGAACAACGCGCCCTTCGGGCCTCGCGATGGCGCCGGCGGCATCGTCCACAACGGAAAGATGTGGCTCATCGGCGGCTGGAACCCGGAGCGGTTCCCTCTGCAAACGGCCAACGACGTGTGGTCGAGCACGGACGGCGCGACGTGGGTCCAGGAGAAACAGAACACGTTCCTCGACGTCGACACCTTTCCCGCGACCGACTGGGAAGGGCGCCACTTTGCCGGATACCACTCGTTCGGCGGCAAGATGTGGATCGTCGGCGGCGATCCCAACCAGGGGTATTACCAGACCGACGTCTGGTCCTCCACGAATGGCAGCGTCTGGACACGAACCGACATCCACCGGGTGGAGCCTCGGATCGACTCTCGCAACGGTCTTCCGTTTCCTCCCGGCATCTACCGACCGGTCGAGATCGCGCAGTACGGGCTACGCACTGCCCACATCACGGGCACGTTCTTGGGTCGCCTCTTCGTCATGGGCGGTCAGCGCATCAACGAGTACGTCGATCCGACGTGGCCCGGCGCCGCGCCAAAAGCGTTTGACGACGTGTGGGCTTCCCTCGATGGAGCCACCTTCAGCCAAGTCCCGACGACCGGCGCAGTTTGGCGCCCGCGTGGTTATGTGTCCGAGGCCGTGGAGCTCAACGCACGAATGTGGCTCATCGGCGGAGGGCTGAGTGAGGATCCGACGGCAGGGCGACCGAAACGAGAGTTCTACAACGACGTTTGGTCGACCACCGACGGGGCTAGCTGGACACCAGCGCCGACCGAAGCGCCGTTCTCGCCGCGTATTTGGCACAACGTGAAGTCCTTCGACGGTCGTCTATGGGTGATCAACGGGTACGACGGAAACATCGCGGGAGGCGGACGGCTCGGCGACAACCTGCCCGACGTCTGGGCCTCCACCGACGGTGTGAACTGGTACGACGTGTCTCCGCCGAGCACCTTCGTCGGTCGCCACGCGGGCACCGCTTGGGCTCACAACGGCAGCCTGTACGTGGGGTCTGGAAACGCGATCGAGGGCGAGTGGTACGCTGACGTTTGGAAAATGACGCCTCGGCCCGTCGTGCCCTAACGCCTTGGCAATCATGTACCATTTCCTCCGCATCGTTCGCCGCGCAACGTCCTGCAACGCGGTCGCGACTACCCACGATCGTGCGGTGTTGGGCCTCGCGATGACCGCCGTTTGCATGGTCGTCGCGTGCGGCGGCGACGACATGGTGACGGCGCCCCCGCGCGACGCCGCGGCGCGCACTCCGGGCGGCTCCCGCACGACGCCCACCACCACCGCGCCGACCGCACCGACCGTACCGACCGTACCGACCGCACCTCCTGGCGAGGGACCCCCGACGTCCACGACTGCCCCGTTCACCGTGGTGGCGCCGGGCACCCGGTGGCAGAAAGAGAGCGTTCACCCCCTTCGGTGGTCTGTGCCCACGGACCTCGGGCCGCTCGACAATACGGTCACGCTCGTGCAGAGCTTGGACGCGGGCGCGACGTGGCAGAAGGTGCGGGAGGAGCTCCTCGAAGAGCGGTATGCCCGCTGGACCGTCCCCGCCGACGCAGACCACGGCCGGGTTGGGCTTGTCTTCCACCGCACCGAAAAAGGCGTACCGATTACGCTTCGCCGCGTGGAGACGCTCGACATCGCTTTCTCGCCGTCGATGAAGCGCAGCTACACCTGGGAAGAGGTGACTCCGTCGGCGGCGTTCGGGCCAAGAGACGGCGCGGGCGGGATCGTCTTCGGTGGCAAGATGTGGCTGCTCGGGGGTTGGAACCCGGACAGATTCCCCCTCCAAAGCGCGAACGACGTGTGGAGCAGCACCGACGGCGCGACTTGGGTGGAGGAGCGGGCCAACACGTTCCTCGACGCTCGCACGTTCCCCGCGACCGACTGGGAGGGTCGCCATTTCGGCGGCTACCACGCCTTCGCCGGAAAGATGTGGATCGTTGGCGGAGATCCCAACCAGGGGTACTACCAAACGGACGTGTGGTGCTCGACCAACGGCCGCGATTGGACACGCACCGACATCCACACGACGAGCCCGCGCCTGAATCCAGTCTCGAGCGAAGTCGACGACGATCAGTATCGCCCAGTCGAGGAGTCTCAGTTCGGGCTGCGGACCGCGCAAATCACCGGCGTCTTCGGCGGCAAGCTCGTCGTCGCCGGCGGCCAGCGAATTAGCCAATACGTCAATCCGAACTGGCCAGGAGCAATCGCGCGCGCGTTCAACGACGTATGGACCTCGACCGACGGCGCGAGCTTCTCGCAGGTCGCCACGATCGGCCCGATGTGGAGCCCGCGCGGCTACGTCTCGGAGGTGGTCGAGCACGCGGGTCGGCTTTGGGTCATCGGCGGCGGGCTCAGCGAAGATCCCGCATCGGGGCGCAAGCGACGGGTGTACTTGAACGACGTCTGGTCCACGTCAAACGGCGCCGAGTGGCAGCCCGTCGTGGACGAGCCGCCGTTCTCGCCTCGCATATGGCACAACGTGAAGGCGTTCGACGGCCGCCTTTGGCTAATCAACGGCTATGACGGAAACGAACCCGACCAGGGCCGCCTCGGCGACAACCGCTCCGACGTCTGGTACTCGACGGACGGGCGTAGCTGGTACGAAGCGTCCCCGCCTGCCTCGTTCGTAGCGCGCCACGCCGGCACCGCCTGGGTGCACGGGGGCTCGCTCTTCGTCGGGTCGGGCAACGCCGTCGACACGACCTGGCACGCCGACGTATGGAAGCTCACGCTGGCTCCGTAGCCGACTTGCACGCTCGCGCGCCAGCGACACTCCTCGTACAAAACCGACGGGGCGCCCGCACATCGCGCCTCGCCCTAGCAGCACCGTCGGCGCGGACACGATCGGCCGAGAATGAGGCATCGCCGTCGTGGTACCGTCGAAGCATGCGCCCTCGAACGAAGATCTCGGCGTGGTACTCGCGCCCGCGCCGCGGGCGGCAGCGCTGATGTCCCGCGCCGTCGCGATCCACCAGCCCGACTTTCTGCCGTGGATTGGCTATTTCGTGAAGGTGGCGAAGTGCGACGTGCTCGTCGTGATGGACCACGTCGAGAACAACCCGCGCAAGGCGTTCCTCTGCAAGCGGGTCTCGTTTCAGCTCCCGGGCTCGGTCGGCTTCTTGGGCCTCGTCCTGGAGCACCCGGTCGACGGACGCGTCAGCGTCCCGCTCTCCGAGATGCGCATCTCGAAGGAGATGGAGAAGACCGCGGGGAAGCTCGAAAAGACGGTCGAGCAGGCCTACAAACGCGCGCCTTTCTTCGACGAAATCTTCCCGCTCGTGACCGACGTGCTCCGGTCGACCGAGCCGATGCTCGTCGCGCGCAACATGGCGTTTATCGACGCCGTGCTCGAAGGGCTCGGGCTCTCCCCCGCGCGCGTCCTCTCGTCGCGGATGGGGGCCACATTGCGCGGCGGGGAGCTCGTCGCCGAGCTTTGTGCCCTCGCGAAAGCGGATGTTTACGTGAGCGGAGAAGGAGGCCGAAGCTACCAGTCTTTGGAGAGCTTCTCGTCACGCGGCATCCGACTCGCCTACAACCACTTCGCGCCGCGCGAGTACCCGCGTTTCCAGGGGGTGTGGGCGCCCGGGCTCAGCATCGTCGACGCGCTGATGAACCTGGGATTTGCCGGTACAGCGGCGCTCATCGCGGAGGAGGTGCGCATCTCGGAGGAGAGAGCACGGGCCGTCGGAGAGGCCGTTCGTCCCTGAGCGCGCAGAGATTCGTCTCGCGTGAACGCGCGCGCCTCAGCCGCCGCTCGGGGTGAGCCTCCAGACGTCGGCGTGCCAGGTGCCGCGAATCGCATTGCCGGAGCCGACGTAGAGCGCCCCGTTGTAGACCCACGCGGTGCCCGCGTGGCGACCGACGAAAGGCGCGGGCGGAGAGGCGTCGTACCAGTTCTTGCCGTCGACCGAGTACCAGACATCTTCGCGGTTGTCGGCGAGCCGACCTTGGCCGAGCACGTCGCCATCGTAGCCGTTGATGAGCCAAAGGCGGCCGTCGAAGGCCTTCACGTTGTGCCAAATGCGCGGCGAGAAGGGCGGCTCGTTGAGGGCGACCTCCCACCTTGCGCCATCTTTGGTGGACCAGACGTCGCTGTAGTAGCTGCGCCGTGCTCTGCCCGCGCCGGGATCGTCGTGGAGGCCGCCGCCCACGATCCAAAGCCGCCCGTCGTGCTCCACCGCCTCGGATACGTAACCGCGCGGGCTCCACAGCGGACCTTCCGTCTTGACCTGCTCGAAGGTGGTGCCATCGACGGAGGTCCACACGTCGTCGAAGGCCTTCGCTGGCGCGCCGGGCCACTCCGGATTGACGAATTGTTCGACCCGCTGCCCGCCCATGACCCAGAGCCTGCCGCTAAAGGCAGCCGTGATTTGCGCGGTGCGGAGGCCAAAGGTGGACTCCTCCACTGGGCGCGCGTCGGTCAGCGGATACGGGTTGCCGTTCGGATCGATGCGCGGCGTGACGGTGTGCTTGTCGGTGCGCGTCCAGTCGCGTCCGTTCTCGGACGACCATACGTCGGTCTGGTAATATCCTTGATTCGGGTCGCCGCCGACGATCCACATTTTGCCATTGAACGAGTGGTATCCGGCAAAATGACGACCTTCCCAGTCGTTGCGCCCGAACGTGGCGGCGTCGACGAAGGTGTTCGGTTTCTCGAGCACCCACTGCGCGCCGTCGGTGCTGCTCCAAACGTCGTTCGCCGTCACGCGCGGGAACCGCTCGCCGTTCCAGCCGCCGAGCAGCCACATTTTGCCATTGTGGACGATGCCTCCGGCGCCGTCGCGAGGGCCAAATGCAGCGTTGGGGGTGACTTGCACCCACTGGTACGACCGCCGCTGAGAGGGCTCGAACGGGATGTCGCTCGTCTCGGCGCGCTTCGCGGGGCGTGTGCTGTCGCCCAAGATACGGAACACGACGCCCACCCGTCCGCGCTCGGCGCGCGGGATGGTCCAGCGGTAGTATTGCTCGCGGAGCCCCACATACCCCACCGTGCGCCAGGTAGCGCCCGCGTCGGTGCTCTCGACGATCGCGACAGTGGGGTCGAGCGTCCTCGGATCGCCGGGGAGCGACCAGCGAACCGGGTGCACGCTCTCCT
>JAAFHV010000097.1:10315-31110 GCA_013297655.1 Myxococcales bacterium
CCACCGTGCCTGCCGGGGCCGGCTCCGGGGCATCGAACGCGGCGCTCAAGCTGTTTCGTTGGCAGCCAGCGGTGAACGAGGCCGACGCGAACGCGAACGCGAACGCGCCCACGAACGCGAATGAAACCGAGAGTGTCCTGCGCGGGTGGAGACCGGTCATGGGCCGCTCGCCGTCATGCGCCACACATCCGCGTGCCACGTTCCGAGGATCGCGTTCCCGGAGCCTACGAACAAACTGCCGTCGTGCACCCACGCGGTGCCGGCGTGCCGGGCCACGAACGAAGGCGGCGGCGAGACGTCGTACCAATTTTTTCCGTCCGTCGAGGCCCACACGTCGGCGCGGTTGTCTGCGATGCGACCCTGTCCGATCGCGTCGCCATCGTAGCCGTTGATGACCCAGAGCCGGCCATCGAAGGCTTTCACGTTGTGCCATATGCGCGGCGCGAAGGGCGCCTCGTAGGTCACGGCTTCCCAATGTACGAGGTCGCTCGTGGACCACACGTCATTGCGGTACTCGCGTTTCGTTCGCCCGCCCCGTTGGTCGTCGTGGAGCCCGCCGCCCACGATCCAGAGCTTGCCACCGAGCTCGACCGCCTCCGACACGTACCCTCGCGCGCTCCAGAGGGGGCCCGTGGTCGCGACGCGGGTGAAGGTCGCGCCGTCCGCCGAGGACCAAATATCGTCGAAGGCCTTCGAGGGCGCTCCTGGCCAATCGGGATCGACGAAGTCGGCGTTTCGCTGGCCCCCCATGACGAGGAGCTTGTCTTGGAAGACACCGGTGATGTGCGCGGCGCGGAGCCCGAAATGCGATTGTTCGACCGGGCGCCACTCGTTCGCCGGATAGGGCTGTCCGTTGGGATCGACGCGCGGCGTGGTCGTGTGGATATCGGTTCGTGTCCACTCGCGCCCGTTCTCGGACGACCACACGTCGGTTTGATAATACCCTTGATTGGGGTCGCCGCCGACGATCCACATTTTGCCGCGAAACGCGTGATAACCAGCGAAATGGCGGCCTTCCCAGGCGCTCGCGGGGCGAAACTTGGGTGAGCTCTCGAAGGTGTTGGGCTTCTCGAGGCGCCAATGTGCGCCGTCGGTGCTGCTCCATACGTCGTTGGCGCAGCCAAGCGGAAAGCGCTTCGGGTTCCAGCCGCCGAGGAGCCACATCTTGCCATTGTGGACGATGCCGCCGGCGCCATCGCGGGGGCCAAAGGGGGCTTCTGCGACCACCCGCTTCCACGTATAGGCCTTACGCGCCGACGGGCCGAGGATCGCCGTCACGAGCTCGAGGCGTCGCACGGTGGTGGCGACCCCCTCGGGGTTGGTCTTGTGGAACACGATCGCGACCTTGGCGCGGGTGCCCTCTTTCGCGAGGGGAACCTTGAAGTGGAAATAGCGCTCGTCGGCAGCGACCTCGCCGATCGTCTTCCATGTCGCGCCCTCGTCGACCGACTCGACCATCGTCACCGTCGGATCGACGGCACCGAGATCGGTGGGGACGGTGAAGCGAACGGGGTGGACGCTCTCGCTCGCCCAGAGCGGGTTAGCGGGCGGGGAAGGTGGCGCGGAAGGCGCGGAAGGCGCGGAAGGCGCGGGAGCCTTGGCGGTCGTCTGAACGAGGTTGGCTCCAGCGTTCGCGCTGGTGCCCGCGGCGTCGTGGCGGGGGGCTTCGCGCGGGGTGCACGCCGCGACCAAGAGCGCCGAGAGCGTGACTCGGGCGACAGGCGAGGTGTGGGTGAGGAGGGCGCGGTGCAACCCTTCGAGGGTACGCGGATGACCGACGGACGTCGAGATCGGGGCTCGGCCGGGGCCTTGGCGCGTGTAGAGTCATCACGAGATGATCGACACCGTCCGCCTGAAGAACTACCGCGGTCACACGGACACCGAGATTGCGTTCGGGCGGCTGACCGTGCTCGTAGGCGAAAACGCGACGGGCAAGACAAGCGTGCTCGAAGCGGTTCACTGGGTCTCCAGCGGGCTCCAGGATACGCTACCTGCTGACTTGCTTCGACGGGGAACGACCGAGCTCGAACTGGTGCTGACCGGGACCGGCCGAGAAGGGCCGGTGCGAATCGAGGCGGTCTACGCGCGCCAAGGGCAACAGAGCGAGCTCCAGCAGATGCGCGCGTCCGTGCTGAACGAGGACGGCTCGATCGACGAGCTTCGCCAGACACGAGCGTCAGTGTTGAACGAGGACGGCTCGACGGGCACGCGTCCTCAAGCTGAAGTCTTGTCGCTGAACGCAGAAGACCTGGCGGCCCCATCGCCTCCGAAGCATCTCATCCCCCGCCTCACGTCGACGGGGCGCGGCCTCGCTTCCGTGCTCGCGTACCTCAAGCTCGCCGAGACCGAGCGGTTCGAGCGCATCGTCGAGCGCCTGCGTGCCGTAGTCCCCCTCGTCAGGGGCATTGGGTTCACGCGGGTCGAGGTCAGCGCAACGGTCCCAAGGCTCATTCGTGTGGAAGACCGCCACGTCGAGCTCGCCGAGACGGTCACGACCATCAATGACGCGCTCCTCTTCGACTTTGCGGACGCCACGAAAGTCCCTGCTCCTCTTGTCAGCGAGGGCACACTCATCACCCTCGGCATACTCACCATCCTTGAACAGCTGCACCGTGAACGGGACCGCCGGCCAGGCGAACCGCATCACTGGAGCGAGGTCGACATCGTCCTCATCGACGATATCGACCGCGCGCTTCACCCGCGCGCACAGCGAAAGCTGATCGAGACCCTGCGGGCAGCGCTCGAGGCGACCCCAGGCCTCCAAATCCTCGCCACTTCGCACTCTCCCTACTTGATCGACGCGCTCCGCCCGGAGGAAATCGTCGTCCTCGGTCGTAATCGCGAGCACGTGATCGTCGCCAAACGCCTTGATGCGTTTCCTGACGAGCGGCTACGAACGATGCTTTCGACCGGCGAGCTTTGGATGTCCGAAGGCGAGGAGTGGGTCACCAAGTGACGCTTCGGGTGGTGGTGTTCGCGGAAGACGTTTTGGGTACCACCCTGGCGCGCGATCTTTGCGACCGGGTCGTCATCGAGCGCGGCCCCGCCTGGCTCGCCGACGTCTGGCGCTCGGAGCTCCGAGACTCGCAGCGCGTTTGGTCAGGGATGGCTCCAACGGAGCCATGGACAACGTGGACGTCGACGAAGGAGATCGCGAGGCAGCGGCACGTCTTTACCCACGGGCTCGGAATGAAAGGCTATTCGCTAGTCGCCTACAGAGCTGCCCACCTCGCAGCGTCGCTCGAGCCGGCGCCGGACCTCGTCGTGTTCTGCATCGACACGCAGGGCGATGACACCCACCGTCAACAGGTCGTCGATGGGCTCCAAAACGCTCGCGTCGAAGGGCTGCCGTTCGCGCTCGCCGTCGCGCACCAGGAGTCCGAAGCGTGGGTGGTCGCCGGCTTCGTGGCCGAGAACGACGCCGAGAAGCACACGCTGGGCGAGCTCCAAAAGGAGCATGGCTTCGCCCCCACGCTCGAGCCGCACCGCCTCACGCCCAACCGTGTGACGAATCCCCACGACGCGAAGCGCGTGTGCCGCTCGTTGTTCCCCGGAGGCACGCGCTCCGAACGCGCAGAGCGATGCTGGCGCGAGACGTCACTCGCGGCGCTCGAGCGCAACGGTGCGCGGACGGGGTTGCCTGAGTACCTCGCCGACATCACACGTCTTGTCCTACCGCTCCTCGGCGCGCGATGAGATGAACGGGACGGGTCTTTCGCGAACCTTAACCCCGCGGGCTACGAACAGATGCGAAGGTATACGCAGCCGGCGACCGTAGCGCAGGCTCCTTCGCCGTCGCGACACGGACCGCAAAACGACCAGACCATGGGCCTCATCGACACCATCAAGCGCCGCCTCGGGTTCGGCCCCGTGCCGCCCGTGCTCGTGCGTGCGCGCATCGCGAAGATCCCCGTCGACGCGGTCGTGATCAACGCCACTTGGGAGCCCGGCGGGCTACGCGCGACCTACCGCGCGAAGCACGCCCAAGGCCTGTGCGCCATTCCCTGGTTCGAGAACGCGCGCTGCGTGGTGCTGGTGGTCTGCGCCGAGGGTCGCGAGGCCACGATCACGGTGGACGGCCGGGCCGCGCGCGAGGGCCTCGTCATCGAGGTCGCGCTGGACGCTGATCCGGCGCCCGAGCGGCCCTAGACCGGCGACCCGCCTTGGCGGGTCCTCGAGCGTTGGCGACGGCGTCCGCGAGGAGCCCGCCGCGGCGCGGGCGCGCTTGCAGGACGAACGGGACTTCTCTATGGGTTCTGACGACCGCCTTTTCGGTCACCCCGGTGGACCCTTCCCATGCTCCGCACGCGTGTCATCCCCTGCCTCCAGCTAATCGGCGAGACCTTGGTGAAGACCACCAAGTTCAAGGAGTACGAGTACATCGGGGATCCGGCCAATACGGTCCGCATCTTCAACGAGCTCGAGGTCGACGAGCTCTGTTTCCTCGACATCCGCGCCACGGTCGAGCGCCGGCCCCCTCCCCTTCGCATCCTCAAGGAGATCGCGGAGGAGTGCTTCATGCCCCTCTCGTACGGCGGCGCGGTTCGCGATCTCGACACCGCGAAGACGATCCTCGGCATCGGCTACGAGAAGCTCGTCATCAACACGTACGCGCACGATGATCCGAACTTCATCTCCCGGCTCGCTGCCCACGCCGGGAGCCAAGCCGTCATCGGCTCGCTCGACGTGAAGCGCGGTCTCTTCGGCGGGTACCAAGTGCACTCGCACGACGGCACGAAGAAGTCATCTGCCGATCCGGTCGCGTGGGCGCGCCGGCTCCAAGACATGGGCGCCGGTGAGATCTTGCTCACGTCGATGGACCGCGACGGAACGTGGTCGGGGTTCGACGTGGACCTCACGAAGAAGGTCGCGGACGCGGTGAGCATACCGGTCATCGCGAACGGCGGCGCGGGCAGCATCGCGCACATCGCCGCGGCGGTGAAGCAGGGTGGCGCGTCGGCGGTGGCGCTCGGGAGCATGGTGGTCTTTCAGTCGAAGGGCATGGGCGTGCTCGTGAACTTTCCGGACCAGAAGGCACTGCGCGGCGCGCTCGCGTAGGGCGCACGGCCCGCGATCTCGCCGCAGGCTCGAGCAACCCGTATCAGCGGCGGCCGCGATGGTCCGCGGCACGTCCCCGCTCTCCCAGTGCGACTAGCGAACGACCTCGGGGCTTCGCGAGGCGGCCAGCGCTGCGCGCGCATCGATCACCCTTGACCAAGTATTACCTGGAGGTAATACTACGGTATGACGTGGGAGGTCGAGTTCACTGACGAGTTCGAAGGCTGGTGGGCGGGCTTGACGGAGCAAGTGCAAGACGGTGTCGACCGCTGCGTTCGTTTGCTCGAAGCGAAGGGACCCACCCTTCGATTCCCGGCGTCTTCCGACATCCGCGGAACCAAATACGGGAACATGAGGGAGCTGCGCGTGCAGGTGAACGGCGCTCCCTATCGAGTGTTCTACGCCTTCGATCCGCGCCGGACCGCGATGCTGCTGATCGGCGGCAACAAGGTCGGGGACGACGACTTCTACGAGCGCATGGTTCCGAAGGCCGAGAGCATCTACGAACAGCACCTTAGGGAGTTGCGCGCTTCCGAAGGCCAAGAGGAAGAGAAGTAGCCATGGCGAAGAGCTTCAAAATGCTCCGTGAAAAGATGTCTCCTGAGCGGCGTACTCGAAACGAGGAAGATGCCAACCGCACGCTCCTCGAGATGAACCTCCGCGAACTTCGTCAGAACGTCACGAGCTTCAGCCAGGGCGAGGTCGCGGAGCTGCTCGAGGTCACGCAAGGGTACGTGTCGAAGCTGGAGCGCCAGGACGACATGCTCTTGAGCAACTTGGTTTCGTACGTCGAGGCTCTCGGCGGGAAGCTCGAAATCCGCGCGAAGTTTCCTGACGAGGACGTCCAGATCAACCAGTTCAACGAAATCGAGAAGCTCAAGGCGGCTCTTGCACCATCGTCCATGCGGAAGAAGAAGGGCGCGTAGGAAAGCCGATGAGCAAACAATCGAAATCGTCCAACACGATCGTCGACGCGATGGCCGCTGCCGAAGCGATCGCGCCGGTCGCCAAGATCGCCAGCGCCGCTGCGCGCATTGCCGATATGCAAATGGCGATTCCCACGGCATCCTTTGCGAGTCAGCAGCTCGCCGGTTTGGAGACCGTTCGTCAGCATAACGGGTTCGACGCCATGGATCGCGTCGAGAGGCTCGGGCTCGGGTCCGCATTCGCCCAAAGCGTCCGCGACGCCCAGCAGTGGAGCGAGCTCGCTCGGCCTGCGCGCTTCGCGCTATCAACTTCAGAGGCGATGGCGGAGCTCGATCGCGGGTTCCGAAACACGGCCGAGATGGCGCGTCTGGCGATGGACCCTTTCGCGGGCCTCGGATTGAAGGCGGAGCTCGCGATGATGCGCGGGCTCGCGGACCGCTCCGCGTTGTTTCGGTTTCACGAGGAACATTCGAAGCTAAACCGCTTCTTCGATCAGAGCGCTTCGTTCGGGCAGACGATCGCGGAGCTCCAGCTCGGATTTCCGGAGACTCTCGCTTCGCAGCTCCAACGCATCGCGGACTTCGAGGGGAAGTTGAAGAGCTTTCTTCCGATCGCTAGTCACGAGGCATGGTCATCGCACATGTCGCGAACCGCCGTGGACTCGCTCGACCTCCTCTCGAACGAGTGGCCGTTCCCTGTCGCCATTCTGACGACACCGGAGGACGTGGACGGCGCGATGCTCAACTGGCTCGGGAAGCGTCGCGACGGGGTGATGATTCAAACGGTCGCGATCGTGCCCGACGCGAAGGATGCGTCGACGCCTGTCGTTTTCGACCTAGAGTGCTCCTGCGCGATCTGCGGCGGGCCGATGCTTACGATCGGTCCTTCGCAGTGGATCGGACCAACGAGAGGTACCAAACGTCGTCGCATCTTCCCCTCCTGCTCGCAATGCTTCGCCAGGGATAAGGAGGACCCAGGTTTTCTGCTTCGGACTCTCGTGGCTCTGAGGCGACCGTCGCTCAAGGTAATCCATGGAGATCGACAGGGCGACGGACAATCGCGAGGTTGTCTTCGCCTGGTTCGGACTGAGGACGGCGAGGGGTAACGGAGGTCAGGGCGGCCCTAGCGCGCCCAAGTGCACTCACCCCACCGCAAGCTCCGCCCACAGCGGTAGGTGGTCCGACATCTCCCGCGTCAAATCCTCACTCCGCGCCCTCCAGCTCGTTCGCGGTGGCATCCTCCAGAGTCGACGCCGCGATTGGCGCGCCGCGCTCGCGCTCGGTGCAAGCGGCTTCGGTCGGCACCTGAACCTTCCTTCAGCGGAGCCTCGCCGTCGCGGCTCGGTAAAGGACGAGCGCCCGTTGACACTCTGCCATCGCATCGATCTCGCGGACGCGAGCATCGAACGTGGCCTGCTCTCTCAGGTTCACGACGAGGAGAGTGGTGTCGCCTGCGGCGAAACGCGCCCACTCCGCCCGCTCGAGTTCCTGAGATACGGCGACTTCGCTCCGCGCAACGGTAAGCCGCGCCCGCGCCATGTCGATCGCGCTCGTCGCGTCGCGGACGTCGGCACCGATGCGATCGCGCGCGCCGCGCTCTTGCTCGGCGAGCTTCGCGAGCGCAGCTTCCGCCGCGAATGCTCTGCCGCGCGCCGCACGGTTCTGGAGCGGAATGTCGAGGAAGACCGACGCCTCGACCTCGACCGGCCTACGTGACGCCAGCCCGTTGCCAAAATCTTTCGAAGCGACGACCTGGAAATCTAGCGCCGGGAGGCGCTGGTTGTTCGCGAACGTCACCTCGACCTGGGCCTGCGCCTTTTGGAGAGCGAAGCGTTCGAGGTCGGGGCGACCCGAGTATGCCGCGGCGATGGCAGCGTCGAGGCTCTCGACCGGCCAGCTCGTGGGAGCCTCGAGTACGGGGACCTTCCCCGGCCCCGGCACGATCGGCACGCCGCTCGCGGAACGTAGGAATTGGGACAGCTCGATCGACGCTTGTTGAAACGCGCGATCCTGCGCCACCTTCTGCGACTGGCGCTGGAGGATTGACCGAGCGTTCTCTTGTCTCTCGATCGGAGGGAGGTCACCGTGCTCGACGCGTTTTGCGATCTGCTCGTCGCGACGAAGCGCCACCTCCAGGAGTGAGTCCGCGATCTTCGTCCGTGCGCCAGCCGCGACCCACTCCCAATACCTTAGCGCCCCCGTGCGCTTCGTATCGAGGATCGCGGCGCCGATGCCAGCGTCGGCCCCTCGCTGCCCAATGTCTGCACGTTCGAGGTTCGCACGTCGGCGGTCGATTGACCCGTTCCGAAGCGCAGGGACCACGAGCCCCAGGCGTGCCTCTCCCAGCTCGTTCGTGAGCAGCTTCCCGTCGTAGTCCGCGACGTCGCCTCGTCCGAGCCGGTAGCCGGCGAACACCGTGCTGCCCCACAACGGAGTGGGCTGTTCGAGCATGGAGTCGACGCGGAAGCTTCGGTAGTAACCAGCCGGAGTGCCGGCGGCGCGCGTGCGAAACGCGGTGTCGAAGCCGCCGGCCGCGGCTCGAACGTCGCCCTTTGCGACATCCCCGTCTCGCCGACTTGCCGCGATCGTGGGGTGCGTGCGCTCGATCGAGTCGAGCACTTCGGGGAGCCCTACCGGGCGCTCGCCGGGAGCATCGACCTCAGCGTGGGCTACGTTAGGTAACGCAGCAGCAGCGGCAGTAGCTGCGATGATGAAGAAGCACACGGCACGACTCATTTTCCCTTGCCTTCGTTAGCGGTAGTTTTGGGTGCCACGTCCAACGAGGCCGGGAAGCCGTTGAGCTGGCGCCAAATTTCGTAGGCGAGGCTCACCCGCCCGAGGATGACGAAGCCTTGCGCGCGCACGCCCTGGCGAAGGTAGCGGGATTCGGGCCAGTGCTCGCCTGGCCCCGGACGGACCACGACCCGGAACTTGCCCTTGCCGTCGTCGCTCGCGTCAACGAGCACCACCTCGCCACCGAACGTTCCGACCGCCACCTGTGGCCAGCCCGAGAACTGGACGGCAGGCCAACCCTCGAACTGGAGACGGACCTTACGTCCGTCGGTGACGAGGGGTAGGTCGTTCCCGTCGACGAGGAGCTCCACCGCTCGTTCTTCCGAATCCGGAATGAGCACGGCGATCGGATCGCCCGCCTTCACCATCTCGGTGCCCTGCGACACGAGGAGGTGGAGCACGGTGCCGTCGCGAGGCGCGACGATGCGCTGAGAGGCCTGCCGGGAGAGTCGAGTGTCGATGCGAGTAAGCTCCGCCTGGGCGTTCGCGACCTCTGCCATCGCGTTCGCGCGTGCGGCCTCGGCGTCCCGAATCTGTGCGCTCGCGTCGGATTGGAATTTGCCTTGGTCCGATTTGAGCGCGAGCTCTTCGCTGCGCGCAGCGCTCGACGCCGCCCTCGCGCGCTCGACGTCGGTGGTCGTACGCAGCATCTCAAGCTCGGCCAGCTCTACCGCGCGCTGCGATGTGAGGCCATCTTTGGCAAGAACCCGTTGCCGTTCGAGGTTGAGCTTCGACGTCCGCTCCGCTCCTATGGCCGCGTCGAGCGCACGCTCGGCGGAGATTACGCGGTCACGCGCCATGCCCGCCCGTGAGCCCGCCGCAGAGAATCCGACGGTTCTCGAGGTCTCGAGCGAGGCCATCCGGTCCTCGAACGAACGCACACGCGAGCGGGCGGCGAGCAAGCGATCCTCCACCGCCGTTCGCTCCAGGCGCATCCGCGCCACGATGTCGGGATCGTTGTCGGCGAGGACCGCGATCACGTCACCAATCTTAACTTTGGAGCCTTCCCGGACCTCCCACGCGACGATACGACCGTCGATCGGAGCCTCGAGATTCTGCCTCCGGTCGAGCGGAGCGAACGCGATCACTCGCCCCCGCCCGAACGACGATTGCTGCCAGGGAATGAAGAAGAGTGAAACGAAAGCGACGACGAGGGTGACGAGGATAAGGCGCGCCGTGACGCGACCGCGCAGGCTCGGACGCACCATATGGACGGCGCTTCGGGTCCCAGCGTCGAGCCCGAAAGACGAACGGTATGGGCTCATGGTGTCTCGTGGGATGGCTGGGTGGGAACGTGGAGTGCGCGGTCGCACGTCGCCGCGACGGACGCCTGTTGCGTCGCGACGATGACGGTGGTCTGCGAACGGCGCGAGTCGAGGTCTTCCAGCACGGCGTTCCGCACGCGCGCGGAGAGGTTGTCGAGCGCTCCGTCGAGGAGCAAGAGCCGTGGCCGAGCGGCGAGAGCACGCGCGAGGGTTAGGCGTGCTGCTTCGTCTGGCGTGAGCGGTGCGCCGTGCGTCGCGACGACTGTGTGCAGGCCCGCTGGGAAGCGCTCGAGGGCTTCGTCGAGGAGGACGGCGCGCAGCGCACGGCGCACCTCCGCCGCGGACATGTCGCGCCCCGCGCGTACGTTGTCGAGAATCGTGCCGGCGAACACCTCCGTCCCGCGCACCAGCTTGGTGTCATCTCGATATGCCCCAATCGAGAGCTCGATCAGGGGTACGCCGTCTATCCGGAGCGAGGGGTCGTTGGAGAGCCCGAACGCACGGTCGAGGACCTCGGCGTCGCCACGTAAGCTTCGATGCACGGCGACACGTTCGCCAGGCGCGGCGCAGCATTCGCGGCCGTCCATCATGCACGAGAGATTGATGGGTCCCTGCCCGTCCGGGGACGGGCCGCGATCATCGTTCGTCTCGAGCTCCTCGATGTGGCCGAGCTTGTCGAGAGCCGCGGCGAGGTCGTATGACGTCTCGAGGTACTTGCCGAGCTTGGCGATTCCGGCCACCACCGTGTTGACCACGATCTCCGCCGCGACGAGCTGGCCGAGGGTGAGCTTCTGGTTGATGACGAGCGCCGCGCCGAGGCCGAGAACCGAAGCGCTCGCGAGCGTATGAAGCGCGAGCACGCCGACGGTTTGCAGCAAGACGATGCGAAAGTGCTTTCGACGGGCGACCACGTACGTGCGTAGCCGTTCGTCGAGGGTGTCGAGGGCGTAGGCCTCGGCCGAGCGAGCGCGAAACGTGGTCCCGTGCCGCCCGAGCTCTTGCAGCCACGCGACGACGGCGTACTTCGCCTTCGACTCCTTGATCGATGTCGAGACGCCCCCAGATCCCAGGCCAAACACCACACCCAGGAGCGCGGCGATCAAGAGCGCATCGAACGCCAGGAGAAGCGGGTGATAGAAGGCGAGGAGCGCGAGGCCGACGAAGAGCTGAAGCGCGATCGCCAGTCCGTCCAGCAAGAGCGCGGAGGCGGCTTTCTGAACAGTGAGTATGTCGAAGAACCGGTTCAACTGCTCGGTGGGGTGTTCACCCCCGAACGCGTCGGTGCGCGCCCGTGTAGTGCGTCGCCCGATTCGGGCAGCGGCGTAAACGAAGAGCCTCTCTTGCAAAGCCTCGACGAGCTTGACTTGCACCACGCGCATGGCCGACGAGAACGTCAACGCCGCGAGGAGGACTACCGTCATAACGACGACAGGCTGCAGCAAAGTGCCCATCGCGATGGAGCCCACGAGCGCCTGCGCGGTGACCGGGATGGCGAGGGCCGAGAGGCCAACGAGCACCCCGTAGGTCACGATGACGCCAAGCTCCCTACGCTCCACGGAGACCAGGGCGCGCAGCCGCTGCCACGGCGTCGCGTGCTCCTGTCCGTGGTCGCCGTGCGACACCGCGCCGGGTTCACTCGGCTCGAACGAGAAAAAGGTGGCCTCGTCGGATGCGCGAGTTAGGCCGAGGCGCTTAGCCGCGAGGTCCATCTGGAGCAGGCTCACGTCGCCGTCGACGCCCACGAGACGCGCCCGGTTCGACTCCACCCCCTCGAACGTGAAGAACGCATCCTCACCGACCAACGCAAAGAGCGGAGCTTGTTCGGACGCGCTCTTCGCGGCCTCTTCGACGGAGAGCGTAATTACGGTAACGCGGAGACCGAGCGCCGACGACGCACGGACCAACCGCTGGCGGCTCGTACCGGTGGCGTCGAGCAACGCGTCACGCACCGCAAACGGTGTCGCGGGGTCATGCGCCGTACGCGCGGCGCGTGCGATGAGCTCCGCGAGCACAGCGGAGGAGACCGCCAGCGGGAGCGGGAGCGGGTTGCGCGCGCCGAGGTTTTCGTCGCGGTTTTGCGCGGGGGTGGAGCCGAACATCGCGGTCACCACGGCGCAGACGCGCGACCTACGAGCTTCGCGGCGACCAATCGACCCAAATCGCCGCGAGTGAACGGCTTGGAAAGAACCGTCGCGTCGAGGCTCGCTGCTTCAGCCTCGACCTGCGGGCCCGGGTAGGCAGTCATGAGTATCGCGGGGGTGCCGCGCTCGGCCTGTCGAAAGCGTCGGAGCGCCTCGAGGCCGGTCATCCCCGGCATCCGGTTGTCGAGCAGGACAAGGTCGACTCCGTCCATGGCGTGTTGACCTCCGTCGGTAGACATGAGCGCGTCCAGGAACGCGCGCCCCGACGAGGCGACGCGGACACGATACCCGTCGGTCTCGAGCGTATCGGCGACGACCGTGCGCATCTCCGCGTCATCGTCGGCGACCAAGATTCGAGCGCGACCGAATCGCATCGAGCGCACGGTGGGCGGGGCGGCGTCATCGGTTTCGGGAAGGTCGTAAAAAGCATCGTTCGGCTTCATCAGCGTGTCCTTTCGCGCTTGCGGCGCAAACCCTTACCAGCCCTCGTGCCGAAACGGGTAGCGCCAGGGTGCACGCAACAGTTTGCAGACGGTGGCTGTTTTTCTTAGTGGCCTAGCCGCGCGCCGCTTCACTGCGGCTCACGTGCCAGCGCAGGCCGTCATCGGCGTGACTTATCTTGCCGCAACAGCAAGCACATCGTGAATTGATGACGGCGCTCCACTTTGGTCATGCCAGTCACTAAGTCGCTGTCGAAGATCGTGAGTCGGTTCCTTCGAGGGGTGATGCGTATACCAGGCTCTAGCAAGAGCACGCCCCCAACGAAGTCGTCGTTGAGCGAGAGGTGGCCCTCGTACTCGGGTTTCTCACCGCGCGGTTCGCGACGAAGCGGCACGCGCTCGACGCCCACCGGCCACGCTTCGAGGTGCGCCTCGAGGCAGCGTACACGAAGGTTCACCGTTGTCTGCAGAAACTTCGTGATGCGGACGACTACGGCGTCCGTGGAGATGTCCACTTTCCTGGTCGGATACCACAGTAGGTGGTCGTGGCCAGCGCGAACATGCGCCTCGAAGTGACGGTCGATTGCGCGCTTGTATTGGTCCAAGACCGCGACGTCGAGGACGCCGTCGAAGATGTGCATAGGGTACCGGAACAAAAAGGAGATGGGGGGCGCACGAGTGCGCGTGCAAGGTGGGCGCAGCGCTTCAGCGTTCGACCGTTTCACCCAACCGCGACGCGCATCCCGAGGTTTGTCACTTTGAAACGTCCACGCCCGCGATCGATCAGCGCCGGGCCCAACGTGGCGCCGAGGTGGTTGCGTAACGCTGCCATCCGCGCGGTGAGGCCCTGGAGCGCTTCATGCGGGCGCATCACGGGATGAACGACGATCTCCGCACATGCAGCGATGACTCGAAGCGCCTGCAACGTGCCCTCGGCATCGGCCACGTACCAAGCATCCCATCGTGAGCCGCACGAGAGCTCCTGTTCGACGAAGGTGGGCGTTTCGTCGGCGGGTTTCACCTTCGCGAGCGCACGGTCACCGACGACTACGGCGACGATAGCCGATGCCTCGCCAGAAGGCCGCAGGGCGAGCAACGTCGCCATCTCCGCGCACGCGGCTTCGATCTTCGAGTCTTCATCGACGAACAGGACGACGTTCATTGGCCAGTCTCCGCGATAGCTAGCTCCGACCGGCAACTCGAAAATTCCCCATGCAACCACCGATGGCTGGGGCGCATGTCGTCGTCGAGCGCATAGAGGGTTAGCCAGCCGTTGTCGAAGAGCTCCTTCACCGTCCGATTTCGACGAAGCACGTCGGCGATAGCCTCGTGCGGCGCCTGCAGAAATACGCCGAGCTTCACCGGCGCGTGTACCATCGTCTTTCCGTCGTTGACCGATTGGAAAGGAAGGCCGGCGCGGAGATCGCCGCTAGCGCCGCTCAAGACGCCCAGGCTGCCGACCACGTTGTGCACCGTCTTGTCGCCGGAACCATAGATATCTGGGGACACTACCGAGCCGAAGTACTGGAGGTTGATCCAGCTCGCGACAACCATCGGCGCCGTCATCACGAGGTTCAGGGTCGCGAACCCGGCGTCTTTTCGCCAGTCGTAAGTGTGAAGGAACGACGTACCGCCAAAGCCTCTTCCCTTCGTGGTTCCCCGCGCAGAGGCGATGAACGCCGTGCATCCTGCGAGCGCGAGCTCGGGTCGCACTTCGGCCCAATCCATCGCGCGACCGTCCAACGAGGCAGCATCTGCGCCCAGACGAGCCGCGCGCTCACGACGGCATCCGTCTTTGGCGAGCCGCAGCGCGAGGCGGAGGTCTTCGATCTCGTCGCGGTGGGTGTCCGGTACCTGGTCTTCGTCGAAGAGGACCACGTCGTCGGTGGTGGTGTCGTGTACGCCGGCGACGAACACGGTGTCACTAGGAACGGAGATGCCCCTCTCGGCGAGCGCGGCGCGTGCGTCTGGGTCGTCGAGGACGAGGGCCGCCGCGCGCGCATTGTCGCGGCCCGAGTTTCCACCGCACGCGCCGCAGTGAAGCGAAGCAGCGTGAGGGTTGTTCTTCGAAGACCCTTCGTGGCCGAGGAGCACGACCAGGCGACCGAATTTTTCGGTCAATGACATCGCACGGAGCACCTTCTCTGCGATGTCGGCCTTGGCCGCGGTCGAGAGCGGCGCGATCTCTTCTGCGGCCTTCGCGCCGAGATGCGCGCGATGCTCGAACGATTCGCGGGCGGTTCGCTCCGGCGCCTTCGATCGTGAAAGGCTGTCCCTGGCGAGGTCGTACAGGTATTTCGCGCCTAGCGCGCTGACGTAGGTGAAGCACGAGACCGCGCTCCGGCGAAAGACGTCGAGCGCGCCGGCGGGAGGCTCGCGCTCCTCTCCGTCTACGGAGAGCGCGAGGGCCGGTCGCAAGAGCACCGGGCAGAGCGATGCGCCTTCCTTCTCGAGGGAGAGCCCGAAGAACCCCGCGAAGCCTAGCGTCTCGACGCCATCGTCGGCGCCTTCGAGGTGTCGACGAAAAACCTCTGAGCGAACGTCGATGCAGAAGATCACCTGAGCCTTCGGTCGCGCGTGCGAGGGCGACCGGGGCGAGGCCAGGAGCGACGCGATGGTCTTGTCGTGTGTCGCCGCCTCGTAGGCTTCGTGGATCATGAGGTCCTTGCAGGTCTGCTCCACGAACGACGACTCATCCTGCTTTCCGTAGTCGACCAGCTTTGTTTTCCATGCGGAGCGCGTGAATGCGGGGCCAACCGCCGCCAGAAGCGCATACTCCCACGCGCATCTTACGGCGAGCACGGCGACGGCCGCGCTGGTGCCCGTGCCGACGTTCCCGTCCGTCCAGTCGAGCTGATGCGCGTAACCGGCCCATCCTGCCACGCTCGATAGCGCAGTCTCCAAGTAGTCGTCGACCGTCGGCTCGGGGATCTGAAGTGCTCGCACGCACGCGACGATCGCGGCGACCGGCTCCGCGGGGAGAGTATCGATCGCCGCCGCGAAGCCGCCCAAGCCGTAGGCGTCGAACGAGCTGTCGAGGCGTGCCTCTTCGCAGAACGCGGCGAACGGAGTCAAATGGGCGAAGGGCGAAGTAAGGATCGCTTGCCCGCGGTCGAAGTAAGACGAGGCCCAACTCGAGATGCGCGCCACCATCATCGCCTCGTGGTCCAAGCCAGTGACGAGGGAAGCCTCGGCGGTAACCGTCGGGAAGGCGCGGGCAGGGACTCGACGTTCGTCGCCCATCGCGTTCGCGAGCGCGACAGCCGTTGTTCCCGTCGCGAGCGCGGTCGCGTTCGCCCGGCAAACGCGCTCGAGGTGCCGACGCTTGAACGTGCCGTTTGCGTACGCCGCTCGGTAGAACGCGCGGTCCATCGCGAGGCGGCCGCGGCGGCGGCGAGCGAGCTGGAGCGCTGCTTCGGGTACCGGGAGCCCCGTCTTCGAGAGGTACGGATTGACCGCGACGAAGCACGACAGCGGCCACAAGGGCGAGACCGACTTGGCAGCACGAAGCGCCTTCTCGACGATCCTGGCGCCGACTTCGTCGACGGAACGGTAGGCGGCAGCAAGAGCGAGCGGTTCGGTGGCGGTCATGGCGTGTACTTTCCTTCTGCGGTGCGGAGAGGGAGGACCGGCACGGAGCGCGCGCGAGCCATCTCGAAAGCGCGATCGAAGAGGATCGAGAAGTAGAAGCCGTTGCGAGCGTGCACCCAAACGGCGCGGTAGAGCCTCGAGGAGGTCGTGGGGCGCTGCCACGAGACGAACGAAGCGACCCCGAGCACGAACATCGCGATGAGCGAAGCGACGGCGACGACATTCGACGCGTGCCCCGAGCCGAAGGCGCCCCCGAACGCGAGGCCACCGACTCGTTCCATCGCGAGGAACACGACCGCCACCGCCGCGGGAATCGAGAGCGCCCGGAACCACGGAGCGAGCGCGTGCTCACCGCCTCGTCGTGCGACGAGGGGCGCCATCCCGAGCGAAAAAATCCCTGCGCGTGTCGCCGCGGTGACGGACGCCTCCCAGAGCCCGGTGGCCCTCCCGACGAGCACGAACGACGCCATGCCCGCCACGACCGCCACGGCCGCGGCGAGCGGCGCGGGCGAAGCGTGACGTGTGGCCCGTCGCGCGAGGTCGGCAGACGAGAGGAACGCGTGCGCTTTGTAGAGCGAGTGCGCCACGAGGTGCAGCAGCGCGAACGCGGGCGCGCCGAGGCCGATAAGCAACATGGTGTATCCCATGTGGGCGGCGCTGGAGTACGCGAGACCCGTCTTGATCGCCGGCTGGGCCATCATAGTCACCGACAGCGTCGCGGCCGTGACGGCGCCGACGACGACGAGGACGGCGAGCACCGCGGGCGCGGGCGAGACCAGCCACGACAGGCGCAGGAGGAGGAACACCCCGCCGTTCAAGACGCCAGCGTGCAGTAGCGCGGAGGTCGGCGTGGGCGCATCGACCAGGTCGACGAGCCAGCCGCAAAACGGCACCTGCGCGGACTTGAGCATCGCCGCGGTCGCGACGAGCGCCGCCGCGGCTGAAACCGTGCCGCTAGGCCCTGCTTCACGGACACGATCGGCGAGCACGGCGATCTCGGTCGTGCCGAAGTGAGCGCTGACGAGAACGAACGCGATCGCTAGGCATGCGTCGCCTACTCGCGCGAGCACGAACTTCTTCGACGCACCACGCAGCGCTATCGCCCGGTCCGTCTGGTGAACGAGGAGGCTGTCGAGCGCGAGGCTCGTGCCGATCCAAAACAGAAGCAGCGCACCAACGTCGCCCGCGGCCGTCATTCCGAGCACGCTCGCGAGCACCGTGCACAGCTTCGCGAGTTGCGTAGAATGGTCGGGGGCCCCGGAGAAGTAGCTCCGAGTGAAACGCACGATCACGGCGCCGAGCGACGTCACGAGCGCTGCCATCGTTACGCTGAGCGCGTCGAGGCGGAAGTGGAACGCGACGTGCTCGAAGAGGAGGGACGGGCTCGTCGAGGCCCCGGACGCGATTAGACTGGCGCCTGCCGCTAGCGTGGCGACTGCCGACAGGCCGGCGGCGACCGCCGCATGCCGGTAGAGCGTCCGTGTGTCCGATAGATGAAATTTTGCGGCGAGCGCTACGGAGCCGAAGGCGAGCGGGCCCGTGGCGAGGAGGAGTGGTGCGAGGGAGTGCATGGGGTAGAGCAAGAAAGTAAGCTCCACACCGCATTGGTAAAACTACATAATAATCAACGTTGAGTTATAGAAAACCTAACGATGCAAGACCTCAACTATCACCATCTCCGCTACTTTTGGACGGTGGCATCGACCGGGAGCGTGGCGAGCGCAGCAGCCAAGCTTCGCGTGTCCCCGCCGGCTGTGTCGGTGCAAATCCAAGCGCTCGAGCACACCATGGGGCAGGCCCTCTTCGACCGAAAGGGCCGGTCGCTCGTCCTCACCGAAGCGGGGGTGGTCGCGCTCGAGTACGCCAACGTGATCTTCACGACCGGCGAGGAGCTCGTGAGCGTGCTTCACGGAAACGAGCCAAGCGCGCGACGCCCGGTGCGGCTCGGCGCGGTCTCGACCCTCTCGCGAAACTTTCAGCAGCAGTTCATCGCGCCGCTCCTCGCGCGCGACGACTGCTCGCTCCTTCTCCGGTCGGGATCGCTGAGCGACGTCATGAAGGAGCTCGAAGAACGACGGCTCGACGTGGTGCTCTCGAATATTCTGCCTCTGCGCGTGTCGTCGTTCGCGTGGGAGTCGCGCACGCTCGCCGAGCAGCCCGCTTGTCTGGTTGCGAAGCCGCGGAAGGGATCGTTTGCGTCATCGCTCGCGTCGTTGATGGCCTCCGAGCGCTTCGTGCTACCTACAGCGTCGTCTGGGATTCGGCAGGCGTTCGACCGGCTCGCGAGCGCAGCGTGTCGTCGGCCAACGGTCGCAGCCGAGGTGGACGACATGGCGATGCTTCGCGTCATAGCTCGCGAGCACGAGGGCCTCACTCTCGTGCCGGCCATCGTCGTCCGCGCGGAGCTCGCGGCGCGGGAGCTCGTGGTCGTGAGGGAGCTCAGCGGAGTGGCAGAGAGCTTTTACGCGATCACAGCTCCGCGAAAGCTCCCGAACGCGCTCCTTGCGTCGCTGCTCGACCGAGACCTCGCGACGGAGAGCACTCGCAGTGGCAAGGCGGCGACAAAACGTAGGGCGTCGCGGGCATGACGGGCGAAGAACGAGCGTCGCCGCATGTGCTCGGGCCATGACGTAGAAGCACATGCAGCCACGCAACGATCATTTCGTGAGATAGAACACATTGCTGTCATGTTCGCAGCGACGGTACGACCCCACCCCTGACGCTTCGCTCGCGACGAGCCAGGGCTGGACAAGAGCGGCGCCTCTTCAGATCAGCCTTCACCGCGACCCGTCTCGAGTACGGCTGGGTCCAGACGCCCAGCACCTCGAACAAGCTCCGAAAACTGAAGTGACGAGAGGCGCGTGAACGCGAACTCGCCGACATCACCAAGTCATTGCTCAACTGACCCGGACACATAAAACTTTACACGACCCCGATTGGAACCCCGGACTAGTGAGCTCCAGCGGGCGAATGCGACGGACTACAAAAATGGCAGAGGGCCGCTCGGAAGAGCGACCCTCTGGTTTCACGACCTCTTTGCTACCTGTCAGACCGTGGGCGTCTTGTTCTCACCGTTGGTCTTGAGCTGCTTGTTCTTCTCCCGCGTCTGCTTCGCGCGGTAGAGGGCCTTGCGGGTACGGCTATAGGCGCTGGCGTAAAGGCGGGCACGCTTTGGCTGCTTGCGGAAGACGACCTTTCCGAACTTGTAGAGCCGCTGCAACACCTTCTGCAGCGCCGTCGCCGCGCGGTCGCGCTCTTGGTACTCGGTGGTGACCGCTCCGCGACGCTGATGGACCTCCGGAGCGAGCTTCTGGAGCAGCGCTTTTGCGCCCTCGACGATGTCCTCGGCGTCGACGCCGACGGCTTCGAGCTCGTCGGCCATGTCCGGGGCTTTGTCGACGATGCGTTCGAGGTCGTCGATCGCGTCGTCCACCCCTTCATTTTCGCGAACGGAGGCAATCCATGCCGTTGCCTCCTCCTCGCCGTCGACCGCGAGCTCCATGTCTCCGAGCGTCTCCTCGCGGAACTCGATCGCTTGCTCCAGGACCTCGACCTCCGTGTCGGTGCGGCCCTTTCGCATATTGGCACGGGCGGCGATGTGGAGCGCCTGAACGTGCTCGACCAGCGCGCGCAAAATGCCAATGTTCTTGAACTGATAGTTGCGGGTGCAGAGCGGCTCGATGTCGCCCTCCGCGTTGTGAATCGCTTGCCGTGCTTCGGTGACGAGCTCCCCGATGGGCATCGGCGGACCTTCCACCTCTGGCACCTCGTTGATCAGAGCGTCGATCTCCGAGCGGTCGGCCGTAAGGACGATGTCTCGCTTCGCTTGCTCTACCCGCTTGGCCAGCAACGCCTGCTTGGCTTCTTCCGTTCGGCCGGCTTTTGCGCCGCCGTTCTTCTCGGCGGCAGCTCCGCCAGACTTGGCCTTTGCAGGCTCTTTTTCTTCCACGTCGCGCTTCTTCGAACCGGATTTCGTCTTTTCCATTCGAGCTCCCCCTGAGCAGCAGCAAGCAGAGTAGGGACGGGAAACGAAGGCGCAACGAGATTTTTGCGGCCGGCGTCGTTTCATGACGACGAAACGAAAATCGCCAAGGGGATTGCCACTTTACGAACCGCACCCTGGTCAAGTCGCCTGCCCGAGGCTGAGCCGTGGACCGGCGCAGGCACTCCATTCACGCAGTTGTCACGCATCGGCAGTCGTCGGGCGCGTGGGCGCCTGCCGGGGGGAAGCTTTCGGCGCGCGTGGGTCTCGCCGGACGCAGGGAGACCCGGTCGTCAACCGGGCGCACCGCACCCGGACCGTGTCGGGTGAACGCTCGGTCGCGACCCGCGCCTTTACCGGGGCCAGGCGCTTCGAAAGCGAAGGCTCGGCAGCCATCCTCGCCCCTCCGGCGCCGGGGACACGCCGAATCGACGCCGGGGACACCCGGATCGGCGCCGGGGACACCCGGATTGGCGCCGGGGACACCCGGATCGACGCCGGGGACATCCCGGACGACGCCAGGGACACGATGTGCACGAGTGCGGACGGCGGCGCAGCGGCTTCGGGACATTTGCGCGGTCGGAGGCAAAAAAAAAAAA
>JAAFHV010000098.1 GCA_013297655.1 Myxococcales bacterium
AGGTGCTCGTCGTCACATCTGGAAACACGTACCTCGAAGCCGCGCTCCTCTTGGACGAGTACCTCGACGTCTCGCTCATGAGCCCGCGCGATTACCTCACGAAGGGCGAGAGCTCCAAGGCCGAGGTCATCGTGTTCGATGGGGTCACTCCTGCGTCGCCGCCCCGCGCGAACGCGATTTACCTCGATCCGCGCGGGCCCGGCTCGCCGGTCAAGGTCGACGTGGAGATCAAGGCTCCTGGCTTCGACAAGATCGAACGCAAGCACCCGATCGTGCGCTGGACCGCGCTCGACGACGTGAACATCGCGCGCGGTCACAAGCTCATCCCGGAGCCGAACGACAAGGTCATCGGCGCGAGCGATCAGGGCGCCATCCTCGTCACCGGCGCTCGCGGAGGCTTCCGCTTCGTCGCGCTCGGGTTCGACGTGCGCGAGAGCGACTTGCCTCTTCGAGTGGCATGGCCGCTCCTTCTCCTCAACAGCATCAACTTCTTCCTCGAAGAGACGGCGGGCTACATCTCGAGCTTCCGTACCGGCGACGTGTTCCGCATTCCGCTCGTCACCGAAGCGCCGCGTGCCGAGCTCACGCTTCCGGGCAACGACGGGAAGCCGGGCAAAAAAGAGCTCGTCCCGATGTTCGAGGGGCGCGCGGTGTATCTCGGTCAAAACGCGGGCATCTACGAGCTGCTCGCCTCCGACGCGAAGCCCGGGGCCGAGGGCGCGTCGTCCGGAAAGACGGCCTTCGCGGCGAACCTCCTCGACCGCGAGGAGAGCACCCTCACCGCGGTGCCCGAGCTCACCGTCGACGGTAAAAAAGCCACCTCGGTCGAGGGCTTCACCATCGGCGTGCGGCGCGAGATCTGGATCTATCTTCTCATCGCCGCGGTCATCCTGACGGCCATCGAGTGGGCGACGTACCACCGGAGGGTCACGGTATGAGCGCGCGCTCGGACAAGATCAAAAAGTTCGTCTACGGCGGGCTCGTGCTCGCGGTGGCGGTCACGCTCCTCGTGCTCTACGAGCGCTACGTGTGGTCGCGTGGGCCTTCGCTCTCGTGGACCCGCGCCGGCGTCGACTACGAGCTGCTCTCCCCGAAGATGCTCGGCATCGCGCTGCTCGCGCCCTACTTCATGTGGGTCATTGGGAAGAGCCTCGCCGATCTGCCGATGGTGCAGCGCGTGCTCTCGGTGCTGCTCCGTGTCGCCTTCGTCGCGCTCTTGGCGCTCGGGCTCTCGCGTCTCGCTCGCACCGCGACGACGCAAAAGGTGTGCACCGTCTACATCGTCGACGTCTCGGAGAGCGTCCCCGACGCCGCGCTCGAAGACGCGCGCATCGAAATCGACAAAGGAATCAAGGCCAAAGGCAAGGACGACGCGATCCGCGTCGTCACGTTCGCGCGTCGCCCACGTGTGATCCCGCTCGACGAGATCACGCTCACCGCGCCCAAAATCGAACGTCACGAAGCGCCTCCCACCGGCGATCCGAAGAAGGACAAAGCGCGCCAAGGTCTCGGCGCCGCCAGCGATCTCGCGAGCGCGCTCCAGCTCGCATACGGCCTCTATCCCGCCGGCATGCTCCGTCGCGCGGTGCTCATTTCGGACGGCGTACAGACCGACGGCGACGTGCTCGCGGAGGCCAACCGCGCGCGCGACTTCGGGGTGAAGCTTTATACGATCCCCTACACGCGTCCGGTCCCGGGCGAGGTGGCCCTTCGCGAGCTCCGGGTTCCGGATCGGGTCCGTGTGGGCGAGCCGTTCAACCTCCACGCCCACATTTTCTCGAGCCGCGCCCAAAAGGTGAAGGGCGTCTTGAAACAAGGCGAGGCGATCAACGGCCTCGACGGCGTGCGCGTGATCGATCTGCTCCAGGGCGAGAACGACGTCACCTTCAAGAGCGTGGTTCGTGTCGCGGGCGAGGTCACCTACCAGCTCGAGCTCTCGGAGATTCCCGAGGATCGTTTCAAAGAGAACAACGGCGTCTCGGTCGCGGTCGCCGTCCCGGGGCGGCCTTCGGTGCTGTACGTGGAGGGCAACACGGCCCGTGCGTCGTACCTCTCGAGCGCGCTCTCCGCGCAGGAGCTGGACGTCGAGGTGCGTGGTCCGCGCGAGCTGCCCTCCAGCATCCGTGAGCTCGAGCGCTTCGACTTCGTGATCCTCTCCGATGCTCCCGCCGAGACGGTGAGCATGACCCAACAAGACGCGATCGAGAGCTACGTCCGCGACATCGGCGGCGGCTTCCTGTTTGCCGGCGGCGAGAGCGGCTACGGCCTCGGCGGGTGGAACCACACCACGATCGAGCGTGTTTTGCCGGTCCGTATGGACGCCGAGAAGAAGCGCGACGAGCCCCAAGTGGCGATGTCGCTCGTGATCGACCGCTCCGGAAGCATGAGCGGCTTGCCCCTCGAGATGGCCAAGGCCGCCGCGAAGGCCACTGCCGACACCCTGTCCGGCGACGACTTGCTCGAGGTCATCGCGTTCGACTCTTCGCCCACGCGCGTCGTGCGCATGACGCCCGCAAAGCACCGCGCGCGCATCCAAGGCGACATCGCGCGCATCCAGCCCGGTGGCGGCACCGAGATCTTCAGCGCGATGGACGCCGCGTACCAGTCGCTCAGCGTGACCCGCGCGCGGAAGAAGCACGTCATCCTCCTCACGGACGGCCAGGCTCCTCAAAACGGCATTCGTGATCTCGTGCAGGCGATGGCGGCAGAGGGCATGACGGTGTCGAGCGTCGGCCTCGGATCCGGCGTCGACGAGGGCCTCCTCCGCATGATCAGCGATCTCGGGGGCGGTCGTTTTTACAAGGTCCTCGACCCGCAGCAGCTCCCGCGAGTCTTCACCCGCGAGACCGAGATGGTGTCGCGATCGGCGGCGGTAGAAGAGTATTTCCAGCCCAAGGTCGTCACCTCCGCCGACTTCATGCGCGGGATCGATCTCGCCTCGGCGCCGTTCCTTCACGGCTACGTCGCGACGAAGATGAAGCCGCCGCCCGCGCAGGAGCTCCTTCAGTCCGAGGTCGGTGAGCCCATCTTGGCGCGCTGGCACGTGGGGCTCGGTTGGGCTCTCGCGTGGACGAGCGACGTGAAGAACCTCTGGGCCGTCGAGTGGCTCAAGTGGCCGGGCTACGGTCAGTTTTGGGGTCAGCTCGTGCGCGAGCACATGCGCCAAAAGAAGCGCCAGCAGCTCGACATGAAGGCCGAGATCGATCCCGCGACCGGTCACGTGCGCGCCTACATCGACGCGATCGGCGGCGACGATCGGTTCCAAAATGGTCTCGACGCGAAGCTCACGGTGGTGGGCCCTCAGCCCTCCGGCGAGAAGAAGCTCATGCCGATGAAACAGACGGCACCCGGCCGTTACGAGGCAGATTTCCCTCTCGAACGCTTCGGCTCGTTCTTGCTCCACGCCTCGCTCGAGAAAGACGTGGAGGACGGCAAGGGCGGCGTGAAGGTCGCGCAAGTCGCGGAGAGCTTCGGCCACGTGACGAACCCGTACCCTCGCGAGTACCTCGCCCTCGCGCCCGATACGGTCACCCTCCGTCGCGCGGCGGAGGTCACCGGCGGTGTGCTCTCGCCCGAGGCGAAGGCCGTCTTCGATCCCGCTGGCGAGACGATCCGCTACCACCAAGATCTCTGGCCGCGGTTCATCATCGCGGCGATCATCGTCTACTTGCTCGATCTGCTCGTGCGTCGTGTCCGCTTCTTCGACCGCAAGGTCACGGCGCGACCCGTGATCGCCAAGGTCGCGCGTCGCTGACGTCCTCGCCGAGCGCAGAAGGTGCGACCGGGCGCGCGTTCGGGTCGCACAATATGGATGCCTTCATCACTTCCCTTTGGTAAGGAAGCGGCCTCGCGTCCGCGCGAGCCATCCTCAGGGAGACTCCGTTGGCCGACACGAACGACGACCGCCCCATCCGCTCTTTCGAGCAGCTCCTCGAGCCCTTCGCCGCTTCGGAGAAGCCCGCGTCCGAATTTTTGTGCGGTGCGGAAGCCGAAAAACCGGGCGTTTTCGCGGACTTTAGCCCGTTCCCCTACGAGGGTCCCCGCGGCGGGGTGTCCACGATCTTGAACGAGCTCGCGGGCCGAGGCTGGACCGGCGATCGTGAGTACGAAGGCGGGCCGCTGCTCGCGCTCCTCCGCGACGGCGCGTCGATTACGCTCGAGCCAGGGAGCCAGCTCGAGCTCTCTGGCGCGCCGCTCCCCACCACCCACGCCATCGCCAAAGAGATGCGCGCGCACCTCGCCGAGCTCGCCGACATCTCCGAGCGCCTCGGCGTCACGTGGCTCGGGATTGGGTTCCAGCCGTTCGCGAAGCGTGCAGATTACACGTTCGTCCCGAAGCTCCGCTACGGCGTGATGCGCGAGTATCTCCCCAAGCGAGGAGGGCACGCGCTCGACATGATGCTGCGCACCTCGACCGTTCAGGCGAACTACGACTACTCCTCGGAAGAGGACGCGATGCGAAAGCTCCGCGTCGGCCTCGCGCTCTCGCCGGTCACGACCGCGATGTTCGCGAACAGCCCGTTTTACGAGGGCGCACCCTTCGGGGGAAAGAGCTTCCGCGCGCGGGTGTGGCTCGACGTCGATCCCGATCGCAGCGGCCTCGTGCCGCCGGTCTGGAAGGAGAAGTCCGGCTACCGCGACTACGTGGAGTGGGCGCTCGACATCCCGATGTTCATGTTCAAACGCGACGGCCATCGGGTGGAGAACACCGGGCAAACGTTCCGTTCGTTCATGAAGGACGGCTACGAGGGTCACAGCGCGCAGATGGGCGACTACACGACCCACCTCAACACGCTCTTCCCCGAAGTGCGCCTCAAGAAGACGCTCGAGGTCCGCGGCGCCGACGCGCAAAGCGAAGCGCTGACACCCGCGCTCGCCGCGCTCTACACCGGGATCTATTACGACGAAAAAGCGCTCGCGGAGTCGATCGAGCTCGTGCGGGAGCACTCTCTCGCGGAGGTCACCGCGGTGCGCGAGCACGTGTGGAAGCTCGGGCTCGACTCGCCGTTCCGCGGCAGCACGCTGCGGCCGCTCGCGGAGAAGATCATCGAGATCGCGATGGGGGGCTTGTCCCGGCGCGCGCGAATGGATGAAGGAAACGACGAGACGGTGCATCTCCGCGCGCTCGCGTCCCTCGTCGGGCGTGGGCACTCGCCGGCCGACGTGCTCGTCGAGGGCCTGCCGACCAACGACGGCGAACGGAAGGCCGAGATCGTGCGCCGCACCGCGTTCCAGCTCCGCGGCTGAGCCGCCGGCGTCGCGTACCCAGTCGGCGCCGATCACCTGCGAGCGGCAGCAGCGGACACGCAGACGCGGTCGCGACCTTACGGGCCGAAGGCGGCGCGTGATTCGCGGACGAACGCATGGATCTTGTCGTGATCCTTGATGCCTGGCTCGTGCTCAACGCCGCTCGCGACGTCGACGCAGTAGGGGCGAACCACACGCACGGCGTCGGCGACGTTCTCGGGGGTCAGGCCGCCGGCGAGGGTCAGCTTTCGTCTTGTCGCGAGGGAACGCACGAGATGGGGTGGCACCCGTGCGCCGCTTCCTCCGAGCACCCCGTCGACCTTCGCGTCGACGAGCACGTGCTCTCCGGGGAACGCGTCCACGGCCGCGACGTCGGCCTCGTTGGCGATTCGAACGGCCTTGTACGCGTGTGGGAGCAGCGATGCGACGAGGGTGGGGTCCTCTTCCCCGTGGAGCTGCACACACCCGAGAGGCACTTCGCGGAGCAGCTCGCGGATCGCCTCGAGCGGAATGTCGGCCACCACACCGACGACGAGCAACCCGGTCCCTGCGCGTCGCGCGAGCTGGCGCGCGATCGCGACCGAGACGTGGCGCGGGCTCGTGGTGACGAAGTTGAGGCCGATCGCGGACACGCCGGCGGCGAGGCACGCGTCGACGTCGCTCTCGCGCGTGATGCCGCAAATCTTCGTGTAGATCACGCCGTGCCCGGCGGGAGCTTGAGCAGCTCTCTCACCGTCGCGATCACGGCCGGAGCTTGAATCGGCTTCACGACGTACGCGTTCGCGCCGAGCTCGATCGCGCGCTTTCGGTCCGCGTCCGCGGCCTCGGTCGTGATGATCACGATCGGTACGTCCTTGTGCGCGGGATCGGTGCGGATGCGCCGTACGAGCTTGAGGCCGTCCATGATCGGCATGTTGACGTCGGTCACGATGATGTCGAAGCGGCCGCCAGAGAGCTTACGCAAGGCGTCCACGCCGTCGGACGCCTCGACGACGACGAGCCCTTTGATTCGCATGAGGGCGAATACGAGAAGCTGCCGCATCATCGGAGAGTCTTCGACGACGAGGCAACGCAACGGCTCAGTCATGGGCAGCGCGCATAATCGTCAAGTTTCCGCGAAGATACAACCGTGGACCTCGGCGGCCTCCGATCGCGCCCTATCACGCCGTTCCCACGCTTACGTGGCGGCGTCGGCGGAAGAAGCCCACGCCGCGAGCTCGCCGGTCACGATTCGGCGCACCTTGCGCAGCTCGGCCACGCTCTTCGCCCCCGTAAGCAGCATCACCGCGCGAAGCTCGCGTTCGATTCGGTCGAGCGCCATCATCGCTCCGGCGCGCCCGCCTTCGCGAAGCGCCACGAGCACCGGACGGGCCACACCCGCAGCGCTCGCGCCGAGCACGATCGCCTTCGCGACCTCGGTGCCGGTCTTGACTCCGCCGGTCGCGATGACCGTCTCGAAGCCTACCGTCGAGACCTCGAGCACGCTCGCAGCGGTAGGGATGCCCCAGTCCCACAGCGCCTCGCCGAGCGCACGCGAGGGCTCGTCGTTCGCGCTCGCGGCGCGCTTCGTCTCGACCGCGACCCACGAGGTGCCGCCCGCGCCAGACACATCCACGTGACGAACCCCAGCGCCGAAGAGCCGCCGTGCGACGCCGCGTGAGAGGCCGGCGCCGGTCTCTTTTGCGATCACGGGGCAGGGGAGCGTACGAACGAGCTCGCGCATCGTCTCGATGCCACCGCGGAAGTCGCGATCGCCGTCGGGTTGGACGAGCTCCATCGACGGGTTCATGTGCACGCAGAGCGCGTCGGCTCCGACCGCGGTCACGAGGGCGCGGAGCGCCTCCGGCCCCGCCTCGCGCGCCTGCACCACGCCGACGTTCCCGAGAAGGAGCACGTCCTTCGCCACGTCGCGGATCGCGAAGGACGAGGTGCTCTCGGGGCGCTTCATCATCGCGCGTTGGCTGCCGAGCCCGAAGCCGTATCCGCGCTCGTTCGCGATGCTGGCGAGCTCGCGGTTGATGCGCCCTGCCTCTTCCGTACCGCCCGTCATCGCAGCGATGAAGAGCGGCGCGCGGAGGGTCTTGCCGAAGAGCGAGAGCGTGGTGTCGACGTCGTCCCAGTGGAGATCGGGCATCGCGTCGTGAACGAGGCGAACCTGCTCGAAGAGGGTGGTCTTCGTCCGGAAGCCGACGTCCTCTGTCGCACAGAGATCGATGTGGTCCTGCTTGCGCTTGCCGATGTCGGTCATGAGGTCGACGTCGTAGGGCCGATCGGTCGCTTCGTCACGGCCTTCCGTGTCGTCGGACGTTGCCGGAGACGCCGTTCGGAAGTACACCCCGCTCCACGCGGTCGCCGCGGTGCGTCTTCGGAGCGGTCGTGCCCTCCGGGAAACCCACGAAACGTTTCAAATAAAATTGAAAACCTATGAAATCCTTTACCAATGCTGGCCCGCTTCGGATTGACACCCCGACCGCTCGCCCCTAGGTTTCGGCCGGGCTCGGGTACCTTCCGACCGTCGGGTCCAATGCGTGTGGCGCGTAGGTGGGGGGGCAACCATGACTGGATGCGAGGGAACGATGGATCCAAATATGGGACATCGACAGGCCCCGGAAACCGAACGCCGCATGACCGCACTCGACGACCCTTCGATCGCCCTCGCGAGGGATGCCTTTGCGTCGTACTCCGCGTCCGTCCGCCTTCGCGTCGATCGCGCGGTGGACACGTGGCTCGGTGACAAGCTGGCGACCGCGCGCGCCCTCGGCGCCGAGGTCAGGTTCGTCATCGACGCCCTCCGCTCGCTCGGCACGCGCGGCGGCAAGCGGGTGCGTGCTGCTTTGTTGTCTCTCGCGTACGACGGCGCAGGCGGTCGCGGTGGCTCCGATCGCGTGGTCGACGCGGCCGTCGCGGTCGAGCTGATGCAAGTGTACATGCTCGTGCACGACGACTGGATGGACGGCGACCTCGTACGCCGCGGAGGTCCGAGCGTGCACAAGATGCTCGGCGACGCGTTCGAGTCCAAGAGCCTCGGCGACGCGACCGCCATCCTCGCGGGTGATTTCGCCTCGGCCCTCGCGCAGGAAGCGATGCTCTCGGTCGAGGTGGCGCCCGAAGCGCTCCTCGCCGCGACGCGCAGGTTCGCCCGTGTCCAACACGACGTGGTCCTCGGGCAGGTGATGGACGTGTGCGCGGAGACGCGCAGCCTCTCTTCGCTCACGCTCCCGAAGGTCGAGGCGATGCACGCGAAAAAGACCGGCGCGTACACGGTCGGAGGGCCGCTCGCGATAGGGGCGCTCCTCGCGGGCGCCTACGACGTGTCCGCGATCGACGCGTTCGCGGAGCCGCTCGGAGTGGCGTTTCAGCTCCGCGACGACGTGCTCGGGACGTTCGGCGATCCGACGGCGACCGGGAAGCCCCGCTTCGGAGACTTGCGGCAAGGCAAGCGCACGGGTCTCGTCGCGGCGCTGCTCGCGGCCGACGCCACGAAGGGCACCGCGGCGCTCGCGCCCGTGCTCGGCAACCCCGCAGCGGACGACGCGGCGTGCGCGGAGGTGGCGTCGCTCATGACGGCGAGCGGCGCGCGCGATCGTGTCGAGTCTCGCGTGGCAGAGCTGCTCGAGCTGGCGCGTTCGCGCGTATCGCAGCTCGGCTTCGGGCCCGAGGAGACCCTCGTGCTCGAGGGAGCGATTCGGGCCCTAGGAGAGCGCGCATCATGATGCGAATGAACAGCGACGGACGGGGACGCGAGCTCGGCTCTGCCTCCGGAAAAGTGATCCTCCTCGGCGAGCACGCGGTCGTGCACGGGGTACCGGCGATCGCGGTCGGCATCGATCGCGGAGCGCACGCGCGCGCCATCCCTCGCGACGCGGGCCCCTGCGAGCTCGCGGTGGAGAGCTGGGACGTAGAGCTCCGCGAGGGCGACAAATCCTCGATGTTGGGGCGCGCATTTTCGGCGCTCGTGCGGAGCACGCGCGACGCGCTCGCTTCTCAGGGGCGCACCCTCGACCCGTGCCGCGTCGAGGCCTCGGCGGAGCTTCCCCCTGGTGGTGGACTCGGCTGCTCGGCGGCGACCGGGGTCGCGGTCGCGCGTGCGCTCGATCCGCGCGCAACGGTGGCCGAGGTGGCGGAGCGGGCGATGGAGTGGGAGCGCGTCTTCCATGGGAATCCGTCGGGCGTCGACGCCGCGGTCGCCGCACGTGGAGGGTGCGTGTACTTCGAGCGCGGCGCGCCGATCGTGCCCGTGCGTCCGAAGTGCGATCTGGTGCTCGCGGTCGGCAGCACCGGTCGCGCTTCGAGCACGAAGTCCATGGTCGACGCCGTCGCGAAGCGCCTCGCCGACCACCCCGCCGAGGTCGCCGCGATCTTCGATTCGATTCGTGGCCTCGTTCGCGATGCAAGGCATGCGATCGAAGCGGGGGACCTCCGCGCCCTCGGCCGCGCCCTCCGTGAGAACCAGTCGGCGCTCGCCGCGCTCGCCCTCTCCACGCCGGAGATCGACACGATGACCACCCTCGCCGAGGCGAAGGGGGCGTTCGGGGCGAAGCTCACCGGCGCGGGAGGCGGAGGCTGCGTGATTGCGCTCGTCGAATCGAGCGAAGCAGGGGAGGACGTCGTCGCCGCCTGGGATCGCGCAGGCTTCTCCGGCTTCGTCACGCGAGTCCGTGCCCAGGCCGACGCGTACGCCACGAGGCAGGAAGAAGCCGCCCCATGAGCCCCACCGTCCGCGTCGTCGCGCACCCGAACATCGCGCTCTCCAAATACTGGGGTAAGGCGAAGCGTGATGGGAATTTCCCAGCAGTTCCGAGCCTTTCGGTGACACTCTCGGGAATGGCGACCCGCACGACGGTGCGCTTCGTAGAGGGCCTGGCGGACGACCAGGTGAGCCTCGGCGGTACTCCGATGACGGCGGGGCTCACCAAGGTCACCGCCCTCCTCGATACGGTCCGCGCGGCGGCTGGCATCCAGCTCCGCGCCGAGGTCGAAACGGCGAACGACTTTCCGACCGGGTCCGGCCTCGCGTCGAGCGCGTCGGGGTTTGCGGCGCTCGCGCTCGCGTCGGTGCGCGCGGCGGGCCTCGACTGGGACGCCACGCGCGTGAGCGGATTGGCGCGCGCGGCCTCGGCGAGCGCGGCGAGGAGCCTCTTCGGAGGCTACGTGGAGCTCCCGTTCGGCGCCGAGGGCGCGCGTCCGGTCGCAACGAAAGAATCGTTCCCGCTCCGTGTCCTCGTCTGCGTAGCGACAGAGGAAGCGAAGAAGGTCGCGTCGACCGAAGGCATGACGACGACCGCCGCGACGAGCCCGTACTACGCCGCGTGGCTCGAAGAAGCCCCGCGCGTGCACGAGCGGCTTCGGAGCGCGCTCCTCGCGGACGACTTCTCTTCCGTCGGCGCGCTCGCGGAGTCGAGCGCGCTCATGATGCACGCGTCCGCGCTCGCGGCGGGCGTGGTCTACGTGAAGGGCGTCACGCTCGACGTGCTCGCCACGGTGCGCGAGCTCCGCGCGAAGGGAACGGAGGCCTACGCGACGATGGACGCGGGCCCCCACGTGAAGGTGCTCGTCCGCCCCGCGGACGCCGCAAAGGTCCACGACGTCCTCGTCCACGTCCCTGGCGTCCTGCGCATGCTCACGACCGAGCCGGGCGACCCCGCTCGCGTCGTCGACGAGGAGCCATGACGACGCGTGTTCTCGCTCCCGGAAAAATGGTGCTCACCGGCGCCTACGCCGTTCTTCGTGGGGCGCCTGCGCTCGTGGTCGCGGTCTCCCGCGGGGCGATCGCCGAAGCGGGGAAATCGGCCCCTCCCTCGCGTGAGGTTCGCGCCGCGCTCGGCGATGGCCCTGCCCCGGCGGTCGATACGTCGGCGCTGTTCGACGGCGAACGGAAGCTCGGCTTGGGCGCGAGCGCCGCGGGGCTCGTCGCGACCCTCGGGCTCCTCGCGACCCAGCGTGGCGCCGACGTGACGTCCCCTGCGGTTCGTCGCGAGATCTTCGTCGCGTCGCGCGCGGCTCACGCCGCGGCGCAGTCCGGTGGCAGCGGGGTCGACGTGGCGGCATCGGTCTACGGCGGCACCCTCGCGTACCGAATCGACGGCGACGAAGCGCGGGTCGAGCCGTGCGCGCTCCCGGCTGGCGTCTCGTTCCGTGCGTATGCGTCGGCCACGTTCGCGCGAACGACCGATCTTCGCGCGAAGGTCTCGTCGCTCACCGCGCGCGACCCTATGCAAGATGCACGGGTCTTCGGCGCCCTCGCCGAGGCCTCGTCGGAGGCATACGGCGCGTGTCTCGTCGGTGATGACGTGCGGTTCTTCGCCGCGGCTCGCGCGTTCGGGCGTGCGCTCCACTCCCTCGGGGTCGCGGCCGACGCGAACGTCGTCGACGCTGCCGACCTCCATCTCGCGGACATCGCCGCCGAGATGGGCGGCGCTTACTTTCCGTCCGGTGCGGGCGGGGGCGACGTCGCGGTCCACCTCGTTCCACCTTCTGTCTCGTTCGACGCCCTCGACGAAGCGGCGGTCGCGCGCGGCAAAATTCCGCTCGATCTCACGCGTGATCCCGAAGGGGTACGTGTCGTCTCGGTTTCCTCGGTCGCTTCTCGTCCTTCCCTCCACGAGCCATCGGCAGCACCATGAGCAAGACCTCGCAACTTCCCGGGTTTTACAAGTTCAGCGTCGCAGAGCGTCGCGCCCTCGTGTGCGAAGCGACGGGGGTCGAGCCGATCGAAATCGAGCGCGCGCTCGTCGACGGCGGTCTCGACGCGGAGACGGCCGACAAGTTCGTCGAGAACGTGCTCGGCACCTACTCGCTCCCGTTCGGCGTCGCGTTGAACGTCCGCGTGAACGGCAAGGATCGGGTCGTCCCGATGGTCGTCGAGGAGCCGAGCGTCGTCGCGGCCGCCTCGAACGCATCCAAAATGGTGCGCGCCGGCGGCGGCTTCGTCGCCGACACGGACGAGCCGCTCATGGTGAGCCAGGTCCAGATCTTCGACGTCACGGATCGTGAAGGCGCGAAGGCGCGGATCCTCGCCGAGCGCGCCGATCTTCTCGCCCGCGCCGACCGCGCCGTGCCGGGCCTCGTGGCACGTGGCGGTGGCGCGCGGGACCTCGAGGTTCGTTTCCTCGGCACCGAAGCCGACCGCATGATCGTGGTCCACATCGTCGTCGACTGCCGCGACGCCATGGGGGCGAACCTCATCAACAGCGTCGCCGAGGGGGTCGCCGATCGCGTTGCGGAACTCGCCCAAGGCAAGGTAGGTCTCCGGATTCTATCGAATTTGTGCGATCGGCGCTGCGTGCGCGTCACCTGCCGGGTCCCCGCGAAGGTGCTCGCCACGGAGGCGATGGACGGCAGCGCCGTGATCGACGGGATCGTGAACGCCTCGCGGTTCGCCGAGCTCGACCCTTACCGCGCGGCGACCCACAACAAGGGCATCATGAACGGCGTCGACGCGGTCGTGCTCGCGACCGGAAACGACTGGCGCGCCGTCGAGGCGGGCGCCCACGCCTACGCCGCCAAGACCGGAACGTACTCGCCACTCGCCGTGTGGCGGCGCGACGGAGAATTCCTCGTCGGTCGCCTGGAGCTGCCCCTCGCCCTCGGCACCGTCGGCGGGACGCTCCGTGTGCACCCGGGCGCGCGCCTGGCGCTCCGAATCGCCGGCCTCGAGTCCTCCCAAGATCTCGCGATGGCTGCGGCCGCCGTCGGCCTCGCGTCGAACCTCGCCGCTCTCCGCGCCCTCGCGACCGACGGCATCCAGCGTGGTCACATGGCGCTCCACGCTCGCGCCGTCGCGGTCGCGGCCGGCGCGGTCGGCAACGAGGTGGAGCGGGTCGCCCACATGATCGTCGAGGCACGTGACATCACGGTCGAGGCAGCGAAGCGCGCGCTTCTCGTGGTCTCCGGTCAGGCCGACAGCGCCGTCTCGCTCGACGACACCTGAGCGAGCGCGGCGCGGAAACGCCTCGCCTCGGCACGGGCTCTCGAGTAGCTTCCGAACGTGTCCGGGCGGCGTCGTGAGCACGAGGACGACGAAGACGAGCGCTCCGCGAAGCTCCGCGGGGCGCTTCACGACGTTTCGAACGCCCTCACGGTGGTCCTCGGTTGGGTCGACGAGGCCACCGCCCTCGATCTCACCGAGGAAGAGCGCCGCGCCGCGCTTCGGATGATCGAAGCCCACTCCCACCGCGCGAGGGATCTCGCTCGCGCCGCGATCGGAGCGGAGGTGGAGCCCGCGAGCTCACGCATTCGCACCGTCGATCAGATCGTAGACGACGTGCTCGCCGCGCTCGCCCCGCGCGCGCGCGAAGCCGGGATCGTCCTCGTGGTCGACCCCTCCGGCGATCCGTCCAACGTGCTGGACGCGGTGGCCCTCCATCATGCGCTCGTGAACCTCGTCCTCAACGCGATCGACCACTCGCCGCGCGACCGCGGGGCGCTCGTGCGGGTTCACGTCACGCCGAGCGGCTCGAACGCCGTCGCGATCGAGGTCGCCGACGAAGGCCCCGGGGTGCCTCCGTCGCGTGTGGCGCACCTGTTCTCCGGCGCGAGCACGCGGGTCGGCGGCGCGGGGGTCGGCCTCGTCCACACCCGGAGCGTCGCCCGGCGTGCGGGTGGCGATCTTGCCCTCGTCGCGAGCGCGGCGGGGACGGGGGCCACGTTCCACCTCACGTGGCCCTGCGGCGACGGCGCGCCGCGTCCGAGCGCGAGCCGCGTGCGCGGGGGCCTCTCGCTCGCGGGCCTTAGGTTCCTCGTCGTGGAGGACGATCCCGCCGTGAGCCACCTCCTCGAGGCGGCGCTCACGGGCCGCGGGGCCGATGTGTGCGTGGTCGCCGATCACGGCGCGCTCGCCGGCGCGCTGCTCGAGCCTCACGACGGCGCGATCGTCGATCTATCGCCCCTCGCCGGGAACGTGGTCGCGGCGTTCGCTGCTGTCGCGCGTGCTGGCCGAGCGGAGGCCCCGCTCGTGCTCGCGACCGGAAGCGCCGACGCGATCCCCGACGAGCTCGCGAAGATCTCACCGCACGTACGAATCGTCCGTAAGCCTTACGAAATCGGCGATGTCGTAAGGGCCCTCACCGAGCGGTAGCGCCCCGATCAGGTCCCGGACGGACGTTCTTGCGGGGCCGAGACCCCTCCACGCGAGGCGACCACGTCGCGTAGTGGCTGTTCGTCGTCTCCGACATGCGATCGGCGAGCGGTCCGGACCGCCCGCCCACAAACCCACAAAAGGTCGAAGGCCGCCTCCGGGGAGAGCGGCCTTCTCGTGCTGCAGTTTCGTGCGAAGGAGGGGACTTGAACCCCTACGGTGTTACCCGCTAGCACCTCAAGCTAGTGCGTCTGCCAATTCCGCCACCTTCGCGGGGTGCGGCGAGGCTTTTGCCAATATTCGAGACCACCGTCAACGGCTTTCGATCGAAAAACGCAAAGGCCCGAAACATTGGCCAATTTGCCTCGATTTTCGCAGGTTCTTTTTTGTGGTCGCGCTCAGTGCGACGTTCGCGCGCGTGGGCTTCCCTGCTCGTCGCGTCGAGCTGTGCGCGCGTCGCCGGTGTTTCGGAGGCGAGACCGCCGGCCGGGGGAGGCGATGGCTGAGGTTCCGCTTGCGGAGAGAGGGGCCGCCTTCGTACGCTGGTAGCGGTCGACCTTTCATGACCCGAACGCTCCAAGATACCCTCATCGACGCGCCCGATATCGAGATGATGGCGCGCCTCGGGCCCCGCTTTGGTCGCGCGTTCGCGGCCGGGGACGTCCTCTATCGTGAGGGGGAGCGGGCGGTGGAGGCGTTCCTCGTCCAAGCTGGGCGCGTGCGGGTCGTGAAGCGGGTGCGGCAAACCGAACGAAGCTTGAGCATCGCGCGGGCGGGGGAGCTCATCGGCGAGAGCGCCCTCATCGACGGCTCGCTCCGCACCCAGACCGCGATCGCGGTCGCCGACGGCGCGGCCCTCGTGTTCGACCGCCTCAGCTTCAAGCAGGTCATCAACGAGTTTCCGCTCCTCGGCAGCCGTGTTTGTGAGCAAATGATCGCTCGGGTCCGCGACGCCGAGGATCAGGTCGAGGTCATGATGCTCCGGGACACCCAGTCCAAGGTCGTGAGCGCCCTCCTCAAGCTTGCCCGCGGGCAAGACGAATCCGCGCTCCTCGAGCTTTCACCGGTGGAGCTCAGCGCGCGGGTCGGCGTCGACGTCGACACCGTCAAACGAACGGTGCTTCGGCTCCGCGAGCAGCAGTACCTCCGCATCGTGGGCGAGAAGGTCGAGATCCTCGATCTCGACGCGCTCCGCAGGCTCTATACCCTGCTCGGCTCGAAGGAAGAGCTCCGCGGCTGACCGAAACGAGGGTTGACGCGGAGACCCTACACGGGTACGTCCATCGCGCCCCGAAAGCAGAAGAGAAGTCACGTTTTTGGCGTCGATTTTTGCCCCTCCGCGGGCCCAACTCGGCTCTAGTGCTCTCTCGAAGGTCCCTTTGTTTCGCTCGTAATCGTGTGGGTGTTGCGCTTAACCTTCCGAAGTTGTTGAAGTTTCGGGCACCTTCGGATTGGTCTCTCGCCTCTGGAAGCCTCCCATCGAGGCACCCTCTGCCGCCGAGTCTCATGCTCGTTTCCCGAACCCCAAAGACCATCTCCCGCGGCCCCGCACTCTCGTGTGCTTGGGCGGCTCTCGCGCTGGTCGGGGCGGCCTCTTGGGTGGGATGTGCGGGCAAAACGGCCGGGCAGCCCGGCGCTCAGAGCGAAGAGCGGCAGAGCGAGGCCGAGTACGACGTGGCACGCGACTTCTTCTCGAAGCACCAGTACCGTGCTGCGCTCGAGCACGCGCGCCGCGCCTTCGAGCTCAATGAGGACAACGCGAAGGCGGCCTACGTCACTTCGCTCGTGTACCTCGCCTTTTGCGCCTCCGACACCGCGGGGCCGGATTGCCGGCTGCCCGAGGCCGAGCGTTTCGCCCGCCTCGCCGTGAAGGCCGACGACCACTTCCGCGACGCGAAGAACCTGCTCGGGAACGTGCTCATCCTGGAAAAGAAATACCCCGCCGCGATCGAGGTCCTCGAGCCTTTGACAAAGGATCCCGCGTACATCGAGAGCCACCTCGCCTGGGGCAACCTCGGTTGGGCGCAGACCGAGGCCGGCCAGGTCGACGCGGCCATCGTCTCGCTCAAGAACGCCGTCACGCAGCCGCGCTTCTGCGTCGGTCACTATCGCCTCGGCCGCGCCTACGAAAAGAAGAACGACATTCCTCAAGCCGAGACCGCCTACTCGAGCGCGCTCGCGGTAGAGAGCCCCGACTGCCAAGGGCTTCAAGACGCGTGGGATGCCCGCGGTCGCATGCGGCTGAAGCTCGGTCGCGCCGCAGAGGCCCGTGCCGACTTCGAAAAATGCCGCGACCTTTCCCCGAAATCGCCCACGGGCGCGCTGTGCGCGAGGGCTCTCGCGAGCCTGGGCGGGGGGACCTGATCATGGAGACACCCGTGAACGAAACGGTCGGGACGTTCCTCAAACGGAACCGCGAGGGCAGGCTCATGAGCCTCGCCGAGGTGTCGCGTATCACCCGCATCCCGCTGCATTCGTTGGAGTCGATCGAGCGCGATCGGTTCGACGATCTTCCGGGCGAGGTGTTCGTTCGTGGCTTCCTCAAGTCGTACGCGAAGGCGGTCGGCGTGGGTCCGCAAGACGCGGTGGCGCGCTATGCCTCGGGTCGTCGCATCCACATGGTCACGCCGCTCCCGGTCGCGTCTCCGGTGCAGGCCACGAGCGAAGGGCAGGGGCGTCGGTTCGGCGTCGCGATAGCGTTCGTACTTTTGCTCATCCTCTTTACGCTCGCCCTCTCGATCGTGCTGAAGCCCCGTGGTCGTGACATGCCCCCAGAGCTCTCGTTCGGCACGAGCGGCGACGGCGCGGGAGTCGTCCTTCCCGGCACGCGCGAGCACCCGCTCGGCTGACGCGCGGTTTGGCGACGGGGCGCGCACGCGAGACGCTCGAGAGCAACGCCCTCCTTCTGCGATCGATTCCGTACGGAGAATCGGACCTCGTCACTCAGTTTCTCACCGCGCGCTACGGCCGCCTCTCGGCGATGGTCCGCGGCGGTGCGCGGTCGCGAAAGCGCGCGGGGGGCGCTTTCGAGCCCTTTCACACGATCTCGGTGCGTCTCGACGACACTGGCGGTGAGCTGCTCGGGCTCCGTGAGGCCGACATCGTGACGGTGCGAGTAGGGCTCGTGACCTCGCTCGCGGCCATGGACGCGGGCGGACGAATCTTGCGGTGGGCTCGCGCGCTCTGCCCGCCGCGGACCCCCGAGCCGGAGGTCTTCGCGACGCTCACGGCCACCCTCGACGCGCTCGATCGCCTCGCCTCCGAAGGTGAGCCGTCTGGCGCCACGATTTCGTCGCTCGTCGCGTGGGCGGGCCTGAGGCTGCTCGCGGGGGCTGGGTTCGGGCTCGAGCTCGACGCGTGCATCGCATGCGGCCGCCCGTGCCCCGATGGTCGCCCCGTGCTCGTGGACGTCGCGCGCGGCGGTGTCGTATGCCGCGCTTGCGGCGGCGGTGCACTTCGCATCGACGCGGCCACGCGCGAGGCTACCGTCCGTCTCGTCACGCATGTGGCTCTCGACGACGTCGCGCGCGACGGGGCCTCCGCGTTCGGGGCACCCGACGACCTCGCCCGCTTCGCGAAGCTCGAGGCGCTCGTGGTCCGCGCCCTCGCGTACCACGAGATCGAGCGCTCCCCGCGCAGTCGGTGAGTCAGCTCTCGTCGCGCTCGTCGCGTTCGTCGCGTTCGTCGCGTTCGTCGCGTTCGTCGAGCGGAACCCAACCACGTTTTCGCAAAAATACCCGAATCTTTCCGAGCGCTTCTGTTGCGTGCATGTGGGCGGTGCGGCTCTCGCCGAGGGGCACCTTTTGCTCTCGGGTCACGAGCACGACGCGGCTCTGGTCGACCTCTGGACCCGCGCTCGCCTCCGCGAATCGCACCGCAGGGATCGCGCTGCCGCTCTCTTGCACGCGACGGATCGTCTCGGTGTCGAGCTCCACGGTCAGGAGGTCCTCGAGCAAGACGACCGTCTCGACGTGGCGCCCCGAGCGCACCGTGAGCGTTCGCTCGTGGACGGAGAAGGTGAAGGTGGTGGACTTTTTTCGCCGGAACCACGCGAAGCAGAGCGCCGCCGAGATCACGAGCGCGACGAGCCCCACCTCGGGCGAGAAGGTCGCCGCGCACACCGCCGCGACCACCGGGGGAACGGCGAACACTTGGAGCAAGAGGAACGTGCGCGCGGCCCCCGCGTCGGTCGGCGACGCTTCGACCACGAGCGGCTCGGACGGGGTCGTGGCGAGGTCTCGCGGGGCAGGATCGCGGTAGGCTTCCACAACGAGAAGATAGCCCAATCACGAGCGCTCCGTTTGACGACTGGGAGCTTCGATCGCAGAGTCGCCCGCCATGTTCATCCCGGTGGGGCTCATCGTACGGCTTGTGGCTGGCGCGGCGCGCGACGCCGCGGTCGAGAGCGAGATGCGCGCGGTCTCGTTCGCGCACGACATGTCCGTCGCGAACGCGCGGGCGCGGGAGCTCTGGCTCGCGTGCACGGGCGAGCTCGCGTCGCTCGTGGTCCTCGGCGAAAACGTATGGGACGAGTGTTGGATCGACGGGATCCAAGTTCACGTGCACACGACCACGAGCGGGCCCTCCGGATACCGCGATTCGGACGACGTCCTTGGCCCCGGACCACATGGCTTGCTCGGGGTTTTTCCGGGTCGGCACACGGTCGCGACCCGCCTCGGCGACGCGTGGGCGGAGGCCGCGTTCACGCTCTTTCCGCGCGAGGCGCTTTGCCTGCGTCTCGATCGTGAAGCCCGCGTATTCGACCCCTACGACAAGCCGCGCAGCGAGGCGATCCTCGCGCGTCTCGGCACCGATCGGTTGAAGCTGGTCCACTACAGCACCTCCGTCGCAGAGCCTCTCCTTCGCGGATATCGCGCGAAGGGCGGCGCCGAGGCGCTCGGTCAGGCGGGGCTCCACATCCGCGCGATGATCCGTGCCGCGAGCGCGGGGGAAGAAGGTCGCGCGCTGGGCTGCGCGCGGGAAGCCTCGGACGCCCTCTATGCTGCGCCGATTCCATCGTTCGAGCCGCTCACGAGCGCGATCGGGTTCGCCGCGTTCGAGCTCATGGCGAAGGGCAAACGGGCCGAAGCGCGCGTCGCTCTCCGCGCCGGGCTCATGGTGCTTCCGGAGGATCCGACGCTGCTCTCGGTGCTCGGCGAGCTCGCCCTCCAAGACGGCGAGACCGACGTCGGCCGCGGCATGCTCGAGCGCGCGCTCGTACGCGAAGCGGGCCTCGACGAGCGCATGAAGTCACGCGTTCGTGAGCTCTTGGGCGTGTAGAAGTGCCCGATAAGTTTGTTGTTTTTGGCATCCGCGCCCGCGCGCGCCCACGCGCATCGATGATCGACGCGGTTGCCGCCGGCCGAACCATGCGGTCGTCGTGCGCGCGCGCGCGGGCGCCGCCGAACGGAGGGAGAGCGATGAAGTCGCGCCCGCGACGCGGCTGCGGGGTAGGGTGCGACCATGGGTCGATCGTCTCGAGCGAGCGTCGCGTGTTTCGGAGAGGTGCTTTGGGACGTGTTCGAGCTGGACGCGCCACTTCGAACGAGCGGCGCGCGTTTCGTTCGCGAGATCGGCGGCGCCCCGGCGAACGTGGCGACGGTGCTCGCGCGTCTCGGGATCGACGTGCGCCTCGTCGGAGGGGTCGGGAAAGATCGCTTCGGTACGAGCCTGCGCGACGCGCTTCGCGACGAGGGCATTCGTGTGGAGCACCTCCTGGCGCTCCCGAACCGCACTGGGCTCGCGTTCGTCCGTAGCGACGAGCGAGGCGAGCCGAGCTTCCTCTTTTACCGTCACGACACGGCCGACGTCGCGTTCACCCGCGCCCACGTCACGCCCGTGATGGGCAACGCGCGCTACGGCCTCGTCGGCACGAGCACCCTGATGACCGCCGGGCTGCGTGGGGCTACCGACGCCTTCGTGCGCCACCTCCGCGCGGCGGGAGGCGCCCTCGTCGTCGACCTGAACGTGCGCGCGCACATGTGGGACGATCACGATCTCATGCGTCGGCGTGTCGGGGCGTTGGCGCGGCGGGCGAGCATCGTGAAGGCTTCCGGAAGCGATCTCGTCGCGCTCGGCGGCTCGCTCAAGCGAGGTGAGTCGTGGCTCCGTGAGCACGCCCCGCGCGCGGTCCACGTGCATACGCGAGGCAGGGGCGATTCGTTCGTCGAGGGCCCGTTCGGGAAGCTCGTGGTGCCGGTCGTCGACCCGGAGGCGCCGTGTGTGGACGCCACCGGCGCGGGCGACGCCTTCATCGCGGGGGTGCTCGCGCGCCTGGTGCGAAGCGACGCGTTTCCCGGCACGCAGGCCTACGCAGACGTCTCGGTATGGCACGAAGCCTTGACCCTCGGGCATCGGCTGGGCGAAAAGGCCATCGCCAAGCCGGGAGCGGTCAAGGGCATCCTCGCCCTCGGTGCTCTTCGACGATCGCTCGAACGCTCATGAAAGACCCTCGAACCAAGGCGCGCGCCATTCGCTCTCCGCGCGGGGCACGGACGATGGAGATCGACTGGGCCGACGGCCACACCGGCATCTTGCCCCACCGCGTGCTCCGTGGGTTCTGTCCCTGCGCGGGCTGCCAAGGGCACTCCGGCGCGATCAAGTTCCTTCCCCCGTCGGATCTCCAGCTCGAGCTCGAGGAGATCGATCCGGTCGGAAACTACGCGCTCTGCTTGAAGTGGTTCGATGGCCACGCGAGCGGGCTTTATTCGTACGCGTACCTGCGCTCGCTTTGTCACTGCGACCTCTGCCGGCCCGAAGGAGAGGCGGACGAGGGGCAGGAGATCCCGCGGCTGTGAGCGAGGATCGCTCCGCGGACGACGACCTCACCAACCGCGTCCCCGAGGTCGCCGAGCCCGCCCCCGGCGAGGGCGTCGAGGCGAGGGAATCGCTCGCGTTGGTCGTGCAAAAAGACGAACGAGATCGAAGCGATTCGGTCATCGAGGCCGGCGCCGAGGAGGGCAATCATCCCCGGTCCGAGGGCTCCGCTCCCACCGCCGAGGGGCCCCCGTCGGACGACCCGGCGCGAGAGCCCGCCGATCCCGAGGCGCCCACGACGACCGAAGGTCGCGGCGATCTCGAGCGAAGCAAGCTCGCGCGCCGCGCGGGCATCGTCGGTGCGGGCACGCTGCTCTCGCGGATCTTGGGCCTCGCGCGCGACATGGCCCTCGCGGCGGTGTTCACGCGAGCCGAAACGGACGCTTTTTTTACGGCGTTTCGGATCCCGAACGCGCTCCGTCAGCTCCTCGGAGAGGGCGCGGTGTCGAGCGCGGTCGTGCCCGTGCTCGCGAACAAGATCGAAAAAGAAGGACAGCCGGCGGCGCGTGACTTCTTCGCGAAAGCGCGCGGCGTGTCGCTCCTCGCCCTGCTCGTGACGAGCCTCCTCGGGGTCGTCTTCGCGGAGCGTCTCACCGAGCTCTTCGCGGCCGGGTACCACGCCGATCCGGGCCAGTTCGAGCGCACGGTCTCGCTTACACGCACCGTATTTCCGTACATTTTTTTCATGGGATCGGCGGCCCTCGGGGTCGCCGCGCTGAACGCGAACAAGCGCTTCGTGGTCGGCGCGTTCGCGCCCGCGCTCCTGAACGTGGCGTTCCTATTCGCGGCGTTCTTCCTCCCCGCGGTGTTCCTCCGCTTCCAGCTCGACGGTGCGCAGGTCATCGTCGCGGGGGCGCTCCTCGGCGGCGTGTTGCAGATGGTGGCGCAATGGCCGGCGCTCCGAGCGATCGGCTACGCTGGCCGTCCGAAGATCGACTTTTCGGATCCGTCGGTGCGCGAGATGCTCCGCCGGATGGGGCCGATGGCGTTCGGCCTCGGTGTATACTACATCGACATGATCCTCTCGACGCGGTTCCTCTCGGAGCTGGGGCAGGGGGCGCAGAGCTACTTCATGTGGGCGAGCCGGCTCTGCGATTTCCCGCAGGGCATCTTCGTGCTCGCGCTATCGACCGCGTCGCTCCCGTCGCTCGCGGTGTTCGCCGCGCGAGGCGAAATGCAGGAGCTCGAGAAGACGTACGCGCACGGGATGAAGCTCTCCCTCTTCGTCGCGATCCCATCGTCGGTCGCGCTCGTCGCCCTCGGCGAGCCGCTCGTCACGTTGCTTTTCCGGCGCGGGCATTTCCAGCAGGAAGCGGTCGTCGAGACGGCGCGCGCCCTCGCGTGGCAGGGCGGCGCGGTGTGGACGGTGGCGGCGGTGCGGCAGCTCGTCCCGGTGTTCCACGCGCTCGGCGACACGAAGACGCCGGTGCTCGTGAGCTTCCTCGACTTGCTCGCGTTCATCGTCCTCGCGCTCACGTTGAAGGGGCCTCTCGGGCACGTCGGCGTGAGCGTCGCGGTGGCAGGCTCGAGCTTCGTCCAGATGGTGCTCCTGTTCGTCTTCCTTCGTCGCAAGCTCGCCGACACGCGCCTCGGTGAGATCGTCCGTTCGGTCGCGAAGACCACGTTCGCGGCGGTCGTGGCGGGCTTCGGCGGGAAGGGCGCCGCCGATCTCGCGACGAAGCACCTCTCGGACGACCCCGTGATGCGCCTCGTTCCGGGCCTCGCAGGAGGCCTCGTGTTCGCGGGGCTCTTCCTCCTCGCGGCATACGGCGCTCGCTCGGCGGAGCTCGAGGGGCTTTCGTCGGCCGTCAAGCGCCGTCTCGCGCGGCGTCGCGCGACCGCGTGAGCAGTTGGAAACGAATGGATATCGTGTAGAAGTCCGCCATGGCCAAGGCGTCGAACGAGACCCGCGTCGCTACCGCCGAGTTCACCGCTGGCGCCACCGCCGAGTCGGGCTTGCCCCCGCCCGCGCTCGCCGAGGTCGCCTTCGCGGGCCGCTCGAACGTAGGCAAGTCTTCCCTCATGAACTCGCTGCTCGGCCGGAGAAACCTGGTCCGCACGAGCAACACCCCTGGCTGCACGCGCCAAATCAACGTGTTCTCCGCGCGCCTCGCGGACGGCCTCGCATGCCACTTCGTCGATTTGCCCGGCTACGGCTACGCGAAGGTCTCGAAGACCGAGGCGCGGGGCTGGGGTCCCATGCTCGAGGGCTACCTGCGCAGCCGCACCACCCTCCGCGCGGTGTTCGTTCTCGTCGACGTGCGTCGCGGCGTACTCCAGGAAGAGCGCGATCTTATTGACTTTTTGTCGCGTCCGCCCACCGTTCAGCGCGCGGTGCCGACCCGCATTTACGTGTGTGCCACCAAGGTCGACAAGCTCCCCGTCTCCCAACACAAGCCTGCCCTCGCAGCGCTCGCTCGCGAGGCCGGTTTCGAGGTCATCGGCACCAGCGCGGAGACGCATTTCGGCCGCGAAGAGGTGTGGACCCGCATCCGGAAAGCCATCGCGGGGGAGGCATGAAAGGGTTCCGTAAGGCCAACGCCGCGAAGCTGCACCTCGCGCTCGCGATCGGCGGCCTCCTGCTCGTCGGCTGCCCCAAGCCGCCGGTCGAGGTGGTCGCGGAGCACTGGTGCCCGGAGGGCTTCGAGCCGGGTCACGGCGACGTGTGCTTCGCGCTCCCCGTGGAGCACGGCCCGACCACCGCGATCGTCGTTTACCTCCACGGCATGCTGGAAGGGCACGGGAGCCCCGAAGAATGGGCGGCTGCGAGGAGCGCCACCGTTCATGGTTTCGCCGTCGTTTTGCCGCGCGGCCGGCGTGGGCTTTGCGACTGGAAGCCCGAGCTCAAGAACCACTTTTGCTGGCCGCAGGACAGCGCCGACACCGCCGAGATGAAGAACGTGGTCGCCGATTGGGACCGCACGCTCTGGCAGGTGAACGAGCTGCTCGAGGGCGGCCAGCACCCGCGCTACGTGCTCGCTTACTCGAACGGCGCGTCGTTCGCCGTGCACCTCGCCCGCGCTTCGATTTTGAAGGCCGACGGTTACGCGCTCGTGGGGGGCGGCGCTCCTCCTGCCGAGGCGCCCACAGCCGAGTCCCACCCGCCGGTCCTCGTCATCGCCGCCGCCGACGACGACGCGCAGGCCCCGAAGTCGAAGGAGCTTCACGAGCTTCTGGTGCGCGAGAAGTGGCCGAACCAGAGCTGCGTCCGCCCGGGGGAGGCTACGCTCCGTGGCGAGGACGTGGACGCCGCGCTCCGGTTCTTTCGCCACGAGACGGTCGCCGCGGGCGCGCTCACCTGTGAGGGCCACGTCGAGGAGCCGAAGACGGCCGACAAGGTCAAGAAGCCCCACAAGTGACTTCACGAAGCCCTTAGCGAAGCCCCAGCGCGAGCCCACCGGGACTCTCACTGGCGCGCCTCTCGTCCCTTACGAGCGTCGTAACTATCCGAAAGTATGTGGTCTTTGCTCTGCGCGCGGCGCCCCGGGCAGAAACCTCGCGCTTCGAGAAATCGAAGGGCTGGCTGGGCCGTCGAAGCGGTACAAAGTTCTTCTCGACGAAGATTCGTCCTGTAGACTGAGAATTGTCGGAACCTTCGCCCCGGGCGCTTGTCTCACGCAAGACGACCCTTGAAAGTCCCTCACGGGGACGTTCATCTCCGGCCGCTTTTCAGGCTTGCCGCGCTTGTCGCGCTGGTCTCGTTTCGATGCTCCGCTGACGGAAAGGCTTCACATGTCCCAGGGAATGCAGCCCGGCCAGACTCCTTCGATGCGCCCCGGCCAAATGACGGCCGTCATGCGGGCCATGTCGGTTCAGACCGGCCCCAAAGTGTTGCGCATCGGCCTCGTCCAGAACGGTCGGGTCCTGGAGGAGCGCATCATCAAGCAGCGCACCACCGTGACGGTCGGCTCCAACGAGAAGTCGATGTTCGTCATCCCCGCGCCTAGCTTGCCGCCGAGCTTCAAGCTCTTCGAGCTCATCGGTAGCGACTACTACCTCAATTTCCTCGACGGAATGAACGGCCGCGTCGCCCTCACGAGCGGCATCACCGACCTCGCAGCGCTCCGCGGCCAGGCGAAGAAGGTCGGCAACGCCTACCAGATTCGCCTCAGCGAGGACGCGCGCGGGAAGGTCGTGCTCGGCGACACCACGTTCCTCTTTCAGTTCGTCGCGCCGCCTCCGGTGCAGCCGCGGCCGCAGCTTCCTCTGTCGGTCAAGGGTGGCGTGGCCAACCAGATTGACTGGACGCTCACCATCATCGCCGCGTTCAGCTTCATGCTTCACTTCGGCTTCGTCGGGGCGATGTACTCCGACTGGATGGACCCGCCGGTCGCCGAGGGCGTGTCGGTTTCGGGCCTCGTCGACATGATGAAGAACATCCCGACGCCGCCTCCCACCGAGACGGCGCCGGTCGATACCGCCGCTCCGACGACCACGGCGGTCGCCACCTCGGCCCCGCAGCCGAAGCCCGCGGGCGGCGCTGGCGGTGCGCACGCGTCGGCTCCCGGGGGCGGAAAAAGCGGCTCGGTGAGCGACGCAAAGGCGGCCGCGCTCACGCAGCAGGCCGAAGCGATGCAGATGCAGCTCCTCGCCGCCCTCGGCGGTCAGTCGTCGGTCTCCGGTGCTCTTGGCCGCAATGGCGAAATCCCCCCGGTCGACCTCAGCGCGGCAGCGGCGAGCGGCGCTGGCGTCAGCGGCACGGGCGGCGATCTCCGCACCGGCAGCGGCGGTGGCCCTGTCCAAGGTGGCGGCGGCAAGGGTGGCCTCAGCGGCATCGGCGGCGGCACGCAAGGTAGCGGCACCGGCCAAGGCGCAGGCGCAGAGACCAAAACCGCGGGCCCGGTGGGCAACGCCTCCGTCGGCGGCACGAGCGCGACCGTTCCCGTGTCCGACGCCGATCGCGTGATCGCCGGCCTCCGTCCGCGCTTCCGCGCTTGTTACCAGACCGGCCTCAACAGCGACCCGTCGATGTCCGGCAAGGTCACCATCACTGCGAAGGTGGGGCCGAACGGCGAGGTGAGCTCCGCCGACGTGAGCTCGAACTCGGGCCTCTCCGCAGGTGTCGCGCAGTGCATCGCGCGCGCCGTTCGCAACGCTCAGTTCTCGGCTCCGGGCGGCAGCGGGTCCACGCTCTCCATCCCCGTCACGTTCGTCCAGCAGGGCGCCAAGTAACCCGACGCTCGGTCCAATCCGGAGGCGCCCCGCGAAAGCGAACGGCGCCTTCGTTCTTTTTGTGCCTTGCGCTGAACGTCGGACGAGGGGCGAGCATCGGACTTACGTGGGCTCGCTCGTGAGGCCAGAAAAAGAGCGGGACCTTTTTCCCCCGCTCGGGGCCATTTCGGGCCGAACTGGTTGTAATCAAAGAAGCTTGCGGTGGTTTCTCTCTCGTCGGTTCCTGCACAGACGTTCGTTGACACTGTTCCGGGACTAAGAGTAAGTTCATCGTTGACAACGCGGGTCCGCCCGCAACTTAGGAGACGGGGATGCGTCTACTGTCGACTCTCAGGTGGGGTGTGGCTCTCGGTGTGGTGGCTTACTTCGCGTCTGCGTCTCCCGCAGGTGCGCAGAGTGGTCCGCCCGCGCCGCAGCAGCCTGATGCGCAGGTCGGCTTCCAGCGCAAAACGCAGCTTTCTCCGCAGGAGCAGCTAACCGAGGCTCAGCGTCGGGTCACTCGCATGACCGCGCAGTCCGGGGCGATCCGCAAGCAGCTTCAGACCGCTCGTCAGGCCCGTGACGTCGTGAAGACGCTCTGCCTCAACGACAAGCTCTCGCAGATCGACGTGGCCACGCGCGCCGCGACCGAGCGAGCGGGCTCGTTGCGCTCCGCGGTCACTCGCAACGACGCCGAGGCGGCAAACCACGAGTACACCGTCCTCGCGGTATTGGCCCAGCGCTCCGAGCAGCTCGGCTCCGAGGCCGGCCAGTGCGTGGGCGAAGAGTCTGCCTTCGTAGGCGACACTCAGGTGAAGACGACGATCGATCCGAACGTCGCTCCCGAGCTCGCGCAGATCCCGACCTTCCCGAGCATCCCGCTGACCACTCCGCCTCCGTGCGTGAGCTGCACGCGGTAGTAGGTCTTTCTTTTCGCAGAGGGGGCTCCAGGCCGGAGGGTTCGACGAGGCGTTGCCTCGTTGGGCCGGCGGCCATCCAGCGGGCCAGGTTTTCCGCCGAGTCGTGACGATCTTTCGTCGCGGTTCGGAGGCTGGGTTACGAAATTGAGGGGGAGCAGTTGGGCCCACTCGTGCTAAGGACGGGCCCCGCGGACGGGTTTTCACCGCGTAATCGAACATGAGCGACTATCGATCATCGCGCGGGCCGAAGCTCGCCAAACACCTCCGTCTCTTGGCCCTCGCGGCTCTCCCGTTCGCTGCCACGACGTTCGCGTCGACGAGCGCCCACGCACAGGCGTGGCTCCGGGACCGCACCTACCAGGAAGGCATTGGCATCCGCGTCGGTGACGTCGAGCTGCATCCGGGCATCGGCGCCGAGGTCGGCGTGGACTCGAACTGGTTCGTCCGTTCGCACGTCGCTGGCGCCAACATCGTGAACGGGCCCCCTGCGGCGCCTATCCGCGAAGCCGGAATCATCCGCATTACTCCGTCTTTCAGCTTCGGCACGTTGAGCGATCAACGCACGAACGGCGAGAAGCCCTCGTTCACGTACCGTGGTTCGATCGCCGGTAGCTACCGTGAGTTCATTGGCACCGAGGTCAACGATCAGCGCAACATGAACGTCCACGCGACGTTCCGCGGCGACATCCTTCCCGGACGTCCGGTTGGCCTCGGGTTCTTCGCCGGCTACCAACGCTTCGTGCAGCCCTCTGCGCTCCCTGGCGTCGATCTGTCGTTCAATCGAAGCGACATCAACGCGGGCGCCGAGGTCATCGCGATTCCGGGCGGCGGCACGCTCGACATGCACCTCGGTTACCAGTTCTACGGCGCTCTCTACGAGAGCACCCAGGGCTCGGCGTTCACCAACTTCACGCACGAAATCTCGCTCAAGAATCGCTGGCGCTTCCGTCCGAAGACCGCGCTTTTCACCGAGACGGGCCTCAGCTTCGTGACGTACCCCAACGCGGGGCGCTCGATTCTCACGCTGAACGACGCGATCCCGCTCCGTACCCGCGTGGGCATCAACGGTCTCGTGACGTCGCGCATCTCGGTGCTCGCTGCCCTCGGCTACTCGGCGACCTTCCTCGCCAACGGCGCGCTCGCGAGCACGTCGCAGTTCGACAGCCTCAACGCTCAGCTCGAGGGTACGGTTTACCTCACGGGTACCGCCGCTCCGGCCAACGATCCTACCGCGCTCACCGCCATCTCCACCCTCACCGTCGGCTACCTGCGCGACGTGATGGTCGGCTCCGCGCAGAGCTTCCAGGGCCGCCCCTCGTACATCTTCGGCGGTGGTCAGAACACCACGATCGGCAGCTTCACGGGCCTCGACAAGATTTACGGCCGCTTGAGCTACATGTTCGCCGGTCGCGCGGTCGTCTCCCTCGACGGCTACCTCGATATCCTGTCGTTTCCGGCAGTCGAAGCCGCCGGCGCCCTCACTCCGTCGTTCACCAACTACCGCCCCGGCGCCTCGCTCTTCGGCGAGTACCGCTTCGCGGATTCGTTCGGCCTCAACGCGACGATCGACTACACGCAGCAGATCAGCGACGTGCAGATCCCGCTCGGCGGCGGCCAGGTGTTCGACTTGAACAACCGCCGCGTGCAGGCGACGCTCGGCTTCCGCTGGTTCATGTGAACGGCGCTCGGGTGCCAGGCACCTCGATGCCTGGCTCTGCGGCGGCGAAGGTCTTGCTCGCGTCGCACCTCCAAAGCTCCCCATGACTCGTTCGTTCGTCGCTTCGCTCGCGCTCTCCCTCCTCGTCGGAGGCACTGCGTGTACGTCGTATCCGCCGCTGCCTACGAACCTGCCTCGTGCGCTCCCGAGCACCACGGTAGGGCCGGGAGACGTATTCGAGGTCCACGTGATGGGCGAGCCGAACCTCCCGAAGGAGTATCGGGTCAACCCCGACGGCTCGATCGACTTCCCGTACGTCGCGCGCCTCACGGTCTCGAACCTCGAGCCGCAAGACATCGCCTCCCTGATCCGACGCAAGCTGCAGGAGGGTAAAATCCTCGTAGAACCGCAGGTTTCCGTCTCGGTGAAGCAGTACAACTCGAAGAAGGTCGCCGTGATCGGGCAGGTCACGAAGCCGGGCAGCATCAACTACAGCGACTCTCTTCGCCTCGTGGACGCGCTGTCCCAGGCGGGGTGGTTTACGCCGCTCTCGGCGAGCAACCGCGTGCTCCTTACGCGCCTCACGAAGGATGGCGGGAGCATCACGGTAGAGCTCAGCGTCGACGCGATCACCGACGGCAAGCGTCCCGATATTCCGCTCCAGGCTGGTGACACCATCAAGGTCCCGGAGCGCGTGTTTTGACCCCGTCGCGCCTTCGATGGAGGGCGGAGGGCACGACGACGCACGTGTCGCGCGCGCGAGCGTCATGAAGGTTCTCGTGCTCCTCACGGGCGGCACGTTGCTCATGTCTGCGAACGTGGACGGGCACTACACCCTCGAGCAGACGTTCGCGCGCAACCTCGTCGCCGAGGTGCCGGCCCTGGCGCGGATCGCGGAGCTCGACGCGAAGCTCGTTTTTGCCCTCGATTCAGCCAACATGCGCCCGCGAGAGTGGCAGGTGCTCGCGCGCGAGGTGCACGCTGGCGTCGCCTCGGGGAAGTACGACGGAATCGTGATCGTGCACGGCACCGACACGATGGCCTACTCGGCGAGCGCGCTCGCGCTCATGTTGGGGCCGCTGCCGTGTCCGGTCGTGTTCACCGGCGCGCAACGTCCGCTCGCGGAGGCCCGCTCCGACGCCGCGCAGAACCTCGTCGACGCCGCGATCGTGGCCACGCTTCCGGTGCCCGAGGTCGTCGTCGCGTTCGGCTCGCGCGGCCTCCGCGGGTGCCGCGCCACCAAGCGCGACGCGTGGGACTACGACGCGTTCGACTCCCCCAACGAAGCGCCGCTCGTAAAGCTCGGGATCGGCGTGGAGCGAGGGGGCCACGTGAGGGCGCCAGGTGTGCTCGCGCCGCTCGACGATCGCCTCGAGCCGTCGGTGCTCGCGGTGCGTGTGTTTCCCGGGCTCGATCCGCGCCTCGTCACGGGCGCCGTGCGCGCCGGGGTCAAGGGGCTCGTGCTCGAGGCCTACGGGGTCGGCACGCTGCCCTGCCACGAGGGCTCGCTCATCCCCGCGATCGAAGAGGTCACCGCCCTCGGCGCGCCGGTGGTGGTCGTGTCGCAGTGCCTCCGCGGACATGTCGATTTCACGCGCTACGAGGGCGCGCTCCTCACCGCGAAGGCAGGCGCGATCTCGGGCGGCGACATGACCGTCGAAGCCGCGCTCGCGAAGCTCATGATCGGCCTCGGTCGTTACGGCGCAGGCGACGAGCTCCGCGCCTACTTCGCGCGCTCCGTCGTCGGCGAGCGCACCCCCGAAGCCTCCGCGTAGGTCGCCGGCGGGGTCACGCCGCTGGCGCGCGTCGGTCAGCTCGTCAATCGCACTTGACGAATACGGGAGGGAGCCCGGGCGGGTTCGGCTGAGTGAAGGTGCCCGGCGGGAGCGGCGGATTCCATACGACCTCGTCGTAGCGGAAGAGCACGTCCGACTTTGCGGGCGGCACCTCGAGGTGGATGTTGCGCGGGAGCTCGGCAAAGTCGGACGTGCTCTTCC
>JAAFHV010000099.1 GCA_013297655.1 Myxococcales bacterium
TACGAGCTGCACTCGTCGGCCGCCGATCGCCTCCCCGCCGCCGACTTGAAGCCGGAGCAAGTCGTGTCCGGCGAGCTCGAGATCTCACATCGGTTCACGCCTACGGTGGTCGCCCTCGCCTCGGGCTACTCGAACTACGTCTCGAACTTGATCGAGCTGAAAGACGCGGGGGCAGGCCTCCGTTACGAGAACAGCGCTGCGCCGGTGCTGGTCGTCGGCGGCGAAGCCGAGCTTCGACGCGACTTTTTGCAGGGGTTCATGGCGAGCGCGACCATGTCCGTGCAGAAGGCGCAGTACCTCGACGCGCCCGATTTGCGCCGCGTGCCGAACTCTCCGTACGTGCTCGGGTCACTCAAGGGGGCGGCGCCGATCGTGGGCCGATCGCTCATGGCGATGGCGCGTGTGTCGGTCGAGGGGCCTCGCTTCGACTCCTTCACCAGCGCGACGGACACGGAGCCGCAGCTCCAGTCTCGCTTCGGCATCGTCGGCGACCTCGTGTTCAGCGGTGAGATCGACAAGCTCAACGCGCGCTACTCCGTCGGCGTCTACAACGTCGCCGACAGCCGCTACGAGACCGCGCCGAGCCGCGAGTATCGCCAGCGATTCATCCTTCAGAACGGCCGCACGTTCCTCGCGAACGTCGCGGTCAGCTTTTGACCCGAACGGAAACTTGTTCCCTCGGCGGAAACCCGTCCCGCGCTCACGCGTCACGACGCGCGCGTCACACGACGGCGCTCGCGTCCGCGCGAACCTTCGTCCTTTCGGGACCGAACGATTCTCGCTACCCTTTCGAGACCAACCATGAATCGCCGCGCCTTCGTCATCGCTCTCGTCGTCGGCATCCTTGGCATCTTCCTGCTGTTCCTCTACCAGCGGCGCTTCGAGGTCGAAGCGTCCGGTGGTGAGCGCATCCGTGTCCTCACGGTCATCAAGCAGGTCGATCGTGGCAAGCCGCTCACCGACGACAACATCGCCACGCGTGAAATCCCAATCGCGTACATCGAGGAGCGTTCGGTCAAAGAGGCCGAAAAATCCAAGATCTTGAACCTGCGCGTCGGCACTACCGTGAAGGCCGGTCAGACCCTCATGTGGACCGACCTCGCGAGCGCGAACGAAGATCGCAAAGAGCTCAGCGTGCTGGTGCAGCCCGGCTATCGCGCCGTCTCCATCCGCACCGCGCGCGAGGACTCGAGCATCGCGCTCATCCGTCCGGGCGACTACGTCGACGTGATCGGCGTGCTCGGCGCCGGCAGCGGGGCCACCGAAGCGAAGGCCTCGGTCGTGCTCCTCCAGCGCATCTTGGTGCTCGCGACGGGCGTCGACACCTCGGTCGAGGCGAGCGAAGCGCGCGACAAAACGGTCGAGCGGGAGAACCTCCTCACGCTCTCGCTCACGCTCCCAGAAGCTCAAATTCTCGCCCTCGCGGCGGAGCGCGGTCGCCTCGCGGTCGCGGTTCGTAACCCCGAGGACAACAAGACCACCGCCGGTCTCGTCGACATCAACATGGACGCCATTTTGAAGCCCGAGCAGCGGGCCAGCATCCCCGGTGTTCGCACGCCGAAGGGCCCCACCGTCATCGGTGGCGGAGGAGCACCCCAGTGAAGAGCTCGTCGAAGCGTGGGATATCCCACGCAGTCCGTTTTTTCGTAGCCGTTGGTTTGGCGTCGTCCGCGTTCGTGTCCGTGCTCGCCGCGTCTCCGGGCGAAGCGTTCGCGCAAGGCAATCAGAAGCGCGAGGACATCGCGCTCGCGATCGGCGAGACGAAGACCATCTCCGCGGTCGGCATCGACCAGTACACCGAGGGCCAGTCCGGCATCGTGAGCGTCCAGCTCACCGACGACAAAACCCAGTTCGTCATTCGCGCGGTGAAGCCCGGCAACACCACCTTGCTCCTCATCAAGAAGGACAAGTCGCAAATCACGTACGACATCTCGGTCGCGAACAGGCCTCCGCAGGTCGTCGAGAAGGAGCTCGTCCAGCTCCTCGAGGGCATCCCCGGCATTCGCGTTCGTCGGGTCGGCGGGCGCGTGTTCATCGAGGGCGGCGTCTCCAGCGAGGCCGACGCGAAGCGCATCTCGCAGATCGCGAGCCTCTACCAGGGTCAAGTCGAATCGGTCGTCACGGTAGGGCAGGGCGCCGCCGATCGTAAGCTGCTGATGCGGCTCGATTTTTACTTCGTGCAATACGAAAAGACCTGGAACTACACGGTCGGAATCGGGTGGCCGGCGCAGATCGGCGGTACCGGCACTTCGGGCGAAATCATCCAGAGCCGCATCGACTTCGACTTCATCTCGAAGACCGCGACGCGCGCCGAAGCGAGCATCGTGAACCAGCCCATGCCCCGCCTCGACATCGGGTCGCGCTACGGCTGGCTCCGCGTCCTCAAGCAGAGCACGGTCATCACGTCGAACGGCTCGGAGGCCACCTTCCAGAGCGGCGGCGAGCAAAACTTCCAGCAGGTCACCGCGAACGCGATCGGCCTCGTGAAGGTGCAGTTCGGGACCAACGTCACGGTGCTCCCGCGCTACGACGTGAACAGCAAAGACGTCGAAATCAAGCTCAGCGCCGACGTCGCCGATCTCACCCCCGCCGCCTCCGGCACCGTGCCCGGCCGCGCCACCACCAAGCTCGAGACGCTCGTCACGCTCAAGCTCGGCCAAGCGCTCGTGCTGTCCGGCATCAAAACGCAGACCCGTCGCCGCGACAGCGTCGGTCTCCCCGGGCTCGCTCAGATCCCCGTCATCGGCGCCCTCTTCGGCAGCCAGCGCTGGGACAACGCCGAGACCGAAGGCGCCGTGTTCATCATTCCGAGCGTCGTCGACTCGGTCCCGAAGAGCTCGCTCGAGATCATCAACAACGCCTTGAACAGCTTCAAGGACTACTCTGGCGATATCGACAACGTCGAAGCATTTCCGAAGGTACCTCCTTCGGCAAAATGACGAAAAACTAAGGGCGAATGACCGCAGTTCGGGTCCTGATCCAGTCCGAGTCGCAAGGGCAGCGTCAAGAGACGATGCCCGTGAACGGTCCGATTTCCATCGGCCGTCATGCGCAATGCGTGCTCCGACTCGACAGCGATTTGGTCTCTCGCCAACACGCGGTCGTTCAAATCGGTCCACAGTCGATCCTCGTCGAGGACGTGTCGACGAACGGCACTCTCGCGGGCGGCATCCTCTTGCGTCGCGAGGCGATCGAGGTCCCGTTCGGGACCCCGGTCGTGCTCGGTGATTTCACGGTCGCGTTCTTTCCGATCGAAGCGAACGCGCCGCCGCCGGCTCCCGTCGCAGCCCCGAGTCGACCCGGTCCCCCGCCGCCGGGGCGACCCCCTGGCCCTCCTCCGCCGATGGCGCCCCCCATGGCGCCGCCGATGCAACAGCAGCGCGGCCTCGTGCCACCGCCGATGGCGCCGCCGATGCAGCAGCAGCAGAACCCTGCGCTCCAAGCGCAGCTCATGCCGCAGCGCCCCCGCGACGAGCAGCGCAAGAAAGACGTGGAGCTCCGTCGCGAGATCCACAAGGCGCTCCTCGAGCACCTCGACCTCGCGACGATCGACGCAAAAAAACTCGACGATCCGTCGATGCGCCCGAAGGTGCTCTCCGCGCTTCGAAACATCGTCGCCAACATGGCGATGAAGATCCCGCCGGAGGTCGATCGCGACACGCTCATCGGTGAGCTCTCGGACGAGGCGCTCGGTCTCGGGCCGCTCGAGCGGTTCCTCTCCGATCCGAAGGTCAGCGAGATCATGGTCGTCGATCCGAACACGATCTACATCGAGGACGGCGGCAAGCTCCGGCTCTCCGAGGCTCGTTTCACCGACGACGAACGCGTGCGCGCCGTCATCGAGCGCATCGTCACGCCGCTCGGTCGTCGTATCGACGAATCGTCGCCGCTCGTCGACGCGCGCTTGAAGGACGGCTCGCGTGTGAACGCGGTCATCAAGCCGATCGCGCTCCGCGGGTCGTGCATCACCATTCGTAAATTCTCGAAGGTGCCGCTCACGCTCGACAAGCTCGTCACCTACGGCTCGATCACCGCGCAAATGGGCCGGTTTCTGACCCGCTGCGTGATCGCGAAGAAGAACATCGTCATCTCCGGCGGCACCGGCAGCGGCAAGACCACGCTCCTCAACGTGCTCTCGGCCGCGATCCCGGAAGACGACCGCATCGTCACGATCGAGGACGCCGCCGAGCTCCAGCTCCAGCAGCCGCACGTGGTCGCGCTCGAGACACGCCCGCCCAACCTCGAAGGCCGCGGCGAATACACCATCCGCGACCTCGTGAAAAACGCGCTCCGTATGCGCCCCGACCGCATCGTCGTCGGCGAGTGCCGTGGCGGCGAAGCGCTCGACATGTTGCAGGCGATGAACACGGGCCACGACGGCTCGATGACCACCACCCACGCGAACTCTCCACGCGAGGCCATCGCGCGCCTCGAGACGCTCGTCCTCATGTCCGGTCTCGAGCTCCCCGTCCGCGCGATCCGCGAGCAAATCGCCGGCAGCGTGAACGTCATCGTGCAGCAGAGCCGCCTCTCGGACGGCTCGCGCAAGGTCACCGCCATCACCGAGGTGATCGGCATCGAGCGCGACACGAGCGAGATCGAGCTCCGTCCCATCTTCGCCTTCGTGCGCACTGGGACCGGGCCTGGCGGCAAGGTCATCGGCGAGTACCGCGCTACGGGCTATTTGCCTTCGTTCCTCGATACATTCATCGTCATGGGGCTCATAAAGCCCGGGGAGCCGTTCGTATGATGAGCGGAAAAATTGGGGACATCGCCCCGATGACCGAGCTGCTGAAGTGGGCGAGCGCCGGTGTCACCGGTCTCGGCCTCTTCGTGGGCACCTGGGCCGCGGCGGCCGACCAGTCTGGCCCCGCCTATCGTTACTGGGCTCGATACAACTCGCTGCTCGAGCAAAAGCTCCGCCCGATGTTCATCTTCATGCCGGGGCAGAACATCACCCTCGGGCAGCTCGGCGCCGCGTTCTTCCTCATCACCGTGAACGTGCTCTTCAGCGTGCCGTTCTGGTGGGCGATCTTGTTGCTCATCGCGGTCGTTCCGCTCATCTACATCGAGAACCTCCGCCGCAAGCGGGTCGAGGCGATCGAAGAGCAGCTCGACAACTTCATGATCGCGCTCGCGAACGCCCTCAAGACCACGCCCAGCATCGGCGCGGCGCTCAACTCGGTCGCGTCCGTCATCACCGATCCGATGCGCCAAGAGGTCGACCTCGCGCTCAAGGAGATGAAGGTCGGCTCGACCCTCGATCAGGCGCTGCTCCACATGGCCTCCCGTGTCGGAAGCCGTCAGCTCGACTCCGCGCTCTCGTCGGTGCTCATCGGTCGTCAGGTCGGCGGCAACTTGCCGCGCGTCCTCGAGGCCACCGCGAACACGCTCCGCGAAATGCGCCGCCTCGAAGGCGTGGTCCGCACGAAGACGGCAGAGGGCAAAATGCAGCTCTACGTCATCGCGGTCATGCCGTTCGGCCTCCTCCTGGGCCTGAACCAGGTGTGGCCCGGTTACTTCGACGTGCTCCAAAAGTCGCTCGTCGGTTACCTCATCAGCACCGCGTGCGTGGGCTGCTGGGCGGGCGCGATCATCTTGGCTCGCAAAGTCCTCGCGGTGGACCTCTGATGATTCCCGAACAACGCCTCAGCATTCAACTGCTCGTCCTTCGCTACGCGTGGATGGGGGCGATCGCGATCGCGATCGTGATCATTTTTTACACGCTCTTCAGCTCGCCCACGCGCACCGCGAGCCGCTTCGGCCTCCGCGGGTTGAAGCGTCAGCGCGCCCTCGCGAACAACGAAACGTGGGCCACCATCGAGCCCCTCGTGCGTTGGCTCGGCGTGCGCGTCAGCGGTATCCCCACCGAAGAGCAGCGCGCCGACCTCGACAAACAGATCGGCCTCGCGGGCGACTTCCTCGGCCTCACGGCAGACGAGTACATCGCGCTCACCATCCTCTCGGCGCTCGGCGGGGGCATCGTCGGTGGCGTCGCCGGTTACATGCTCGAGCTCGGAAACATCACTCTTCTCGCTGGGTTGGCCCTTGGTGGCTCGCTCCCGTACATGCAGGTCAGCGGCGAAGCGCAGGAGCGCCTCAAGTCGGTCAGCCGCGGCCTCCCGTACGTCATCGACCTCATGGCGCTCTCCATGGGCGCCGGTCTCGACTTCCCAGGCGCGGTTCGTCAGGTCGTCGAGAAGTCGAGCAACCCGAACGATCCGATCGTGGAAGAGTTCACCCTTCTGCTCCAAACGATCAGCCTCGGTCGTACGCGCAAAGACTGCCTCCTCGAGTTCGCCAATCGTTGCCCGTGTGAGGCGGTCATCGAGTTCGTCAACTCACTCGTTCAGGCGGAAGAGCGCGGCAACCCCGTCTCCGAGGTGCTCACGATCCAAGCCGGCGTATCGCGCCAGCGCCGCAGCGTGCGCGCGGAAGAGTCTGCCGCGAAAGCCGGCGTCGCGATGGTCGGCCCCCTCATGCTGGTCTTCCTCTGCGTGATGGGCCTCATCCTCGCGCCCGCCATGATGAACATCCAAAACGGGCTCTGACGGCAGAGAAGTTATACTCGGGAGACTCCCATGCGTGTCCTCAGGTTCCAGATTCGCCTTCCGACCGGTCAGATCGACTCGATCAACATCGAGGGCGAGCGTGTCCTCATCGGCAGCGGCGCGCACTGCGAGATCCGTCTCCCGCTCGATCAGGCGGCGGTCGAGCACGTGCTCATCGAGCTCGGCCCCGCCGGCGTCTTCGCGCGCGCGCTGAATTTCCAGCCGTCGCCGATGATCAACAACGTCCCGTTCATGCAGTCGCCGCTCCCTCCCGAGGCGGTGCTCGGCGTGAACCAGACCCAAATCGCGGTCGCCGTCGCCGACTCCGCCGGCCTCGGTGGCCAGGCCCAGCAGAAGAAAAAAGGGCAGAGCCCGGTCGCCCTCATCGGCCTCGCGCTCATCCTCCCTGCCGCCGGTTATCTCTTCCTCATGCCGGACGAAAACAACGGTCCCGGCCTCACCAAAAAAGAGGCACCCGCGCTCTGGGCGGCCCCCGTGGCGGCGTGTCCGGTCACCGGTCCACAAGCCCTCGCGCGTGGTCGCGAGCGCAGCGGCATCGCGGACGCGAAGCGCGAGCGTCGTCCGTTTCACGTCGTCGACGGGGTTCATGCCGTCCCGCTCTTCGAGGAGGCCGCCGCGTGTTACCGTTCCGGCGGTGACCCCGCTTCTGCCGCCCAGGCCGACGAGGCCGCGCGCGCGATGCGCAACGAGCTGAACGAGGACTACCGCACGCAACAGGTTCGCCTCGAGCATGCCCTCGGTGTGGAGGACTGGCCGGGGGCGCAACGGCAGGTCCGCATCCTCCAGCAGTTTACCCTCGGAAAAACCGGCGACTACGTGACATGGCTCACCAATCTCGACAGGAAGATCAAGCTGAAGGTCGGCGAGCAGGTCAAGAAGCCCTGACACGGACCTCTGCGCCTTTCGGCGCCGCCCGCTCCGCCCTCGATGCCATTCGCGGCGCCGGTCTCTCCGCCACGTTTTTTGGCGTAGGGCGGAGCTCGATCGCCCTCGTCGGCGGCCTCTGGCTGGCGGGTTGCGCTTCGGCGAGCACGGTGCAGGCCGAGACGATCAAAGCCGACGTAGCCACGTACAACCGCGAGCACACGGCAGACAAGCTCGTCGACCGTGGCAAGGGCTTCGCGGCTGTGGGCGACTACCTCCGCGCCGAGGAGTACCTCGCCGACGCGATGAACCAGGGCGCCGATCAGAAGAAGATCATGCCGCTCTTGCTCGAGGTCTGCATCCGCGAAGGTCGTTACCGCCTCGCCGCGCAGTACGCGAAGGACTACCTCGTCGCGCACCCGAACGACGTGCGCGTCCGCCTCGTGCTCGCGTCGCTCTACTCCGCGACGGCGGACTTCAAGCTCGCGAAAGCCGAGTTCGAGCGTGTCCTCGACGCACGGCCGAACGACCCTCAGGCCCACTACGCCCTCGCCGTGCTGCTCCGTGACGCGGAGCAAGACGTGGTCGGGGCCGACCAGCATTTTCGTGAGTACTTACGGCTCGATCCGAAGGGCCAGCACGTGGAGGAGGCGCGCTCCTCGGTGCTTCACCGCGTGACCGAGGCCCCATGATCCCGAAGGAAATTTTCGAAGAGTCGCTCCTCCAGTTTTTTGCGCCGATAAGGCCGCTCCTCGATGATCCTGGTGTCAGCGACATCATGATCAACGGGCCGCACCAGATTTACTACGAGAAGAAGGGCCAGCTCTTTCTCTCGGAGGCCAAGTTCGAGACGGTCGAGCACCTCACCGCCGCGCTCCGCAACGCCGCGCAGTACGTCGGCAAGCACATCGACGAAGAGCGCCCGATCCTCGAAGGTCGCCTCCCGGATGGCTCGCGTATCGAGGCGGTGCTCCCGCCCGCGGCCCCCGACGGCCCGTGCGTATCGATCCGTCGCTTCTTCAAGGAAACCCTCACCGTCCAGAGGCTCATCGGCTTCGGCGCGATGACGGAAGAGGTCGCGCAGGCACTCTCCGCGTTCGTCGCTTCCAAGCTCAACATCCTCATCGCGGGCGGCACCGGCTCCGGCAAAACGTCCATGTTGAACGCGCTCTCGTCGTTCATCCCCGACGGCGAGCGCGTCGTCATCATCGAAGACTCCCGCGAGCTCCAGCTCCAACGTCAGCACGTGTGTCAGCTCGAGGCGCGGCCCCCGGATCCGAAGGGTCGCGGCGAGGTGAAAATCCGCGATCTCTTCAAGGCCACGCTCCGTCTACGACCGGACCGCATCGTGGTCGGCGAGATCCGTGGCGGCGAGGCCCTCGACCTCATCCAAGCGATGACCTCGGGTCACGGCGGTTGTCTCTCCACGCTCCACGCCACGTACCCGCGCGACACCATCTCGCGCCTCGAAACGATGGCCATGATGAGCGACCTCGGAATGCCCCTCCAGGCCCTCCGCATCCAGCTCGCCTCGGCGGTGAACATGATCTGCCAGGTGTCTCGCCTGCAGGACGGAAGCCGCAAGATCACGCACATCAGCGAGGTCTTGGGGTATGATGTAAACTCCAGTACGTATCAAATGCAGGACATTTTCGTCCGCGAGTACACCGGGTTCGACCCCGCCGGGAAGATCGAGAGCAAGATCGAGCCGACGGGCATCATGCCTCGCTGCATCGAGCAGGTGCACGAGCATGGCCTCGACCTCCCCGCATGCATCTACGAGGCGGCGCAACGCCGACGCTGAGCTTCCCATGGCAACCCACGTCATCGAGATCGTCGGCGGAATCGGGGAGCCCGCTTTCGTTCCGCTCACGATGGGGAAAGAGTCCCCCACGCTGAGCATCGGTCGACGTGGGCAATGGAAAGTCGAGGGCGCCGGCATCCTCGACGTCCACGCCTACGCGTACTTCGACGGCCAGGCGCTCTTCCTCCAAAGCACCGACGCGAACAACGCCGCCTGCGTCGACGGCTTCCCGGTCGGCACCGCGTGGACCGAGGTCCGCCCCCCGTGCAGCATCGAGCTCGGCGGCGCGCGGCTCGAGTACCGCGAAGAAGACTCCGGCGACGACGCGACCCAGGCCATCGCCACCCCCATGGCCGGGGCCGCACGTCCACCCACACCGCCCCCTGCCGCCGGTCGGCCCCCGGAGCACGGCCGCACGAACCCGCCGCCCCCAGGAAACGCGAACCCCGCGCAGACCGCGCCGCTCACTGCGCCGGCGGCGCGTCCGTTCCAGCCGGGGGCGTTCTCGAACCGACCCCAGGAGGACGACGCGGGCGAGTCCACCCGTGTGGCCCCGCTCGACGTCTCGACCTCTCGCGCCGGCCCTCGGCCGGCGGGCGCGTTCGCGGGGGTGCAGCAGCCCGCGGCGATGATCAGCGGCGCGTTCCCGAACCCGATGATGCAGCCGCCGATGCAGCCGCCGATGCAGCAGCCGATGCAGCAGCCCCAGATGGGCCAAATGGGCCAGATGGGCCAGATGGGCCAAATGCAGCAGCCGATGCAGCAGCCCATGATGGACCCGAACGCGTACGGCATGCCCCCGCAGCAGCAGATGGGCCCGTCGGGGAGCGGCGGTTTTCCGCAGCAGCAGGGCTACTCGGGTTATCCGGGCCAAGGCTCGCATGCGGGGGTTCCCGGTTTCGAGAACTACGGGCAAATGCCGGGGGCGCAGCCGCCCCAGCCTCCGCAAGAAGAAGACGCGCTCAAGAAGGCGATCGCCGACTTCAAGACCGCGTCTCCCGTGCGGAAGATGGTCCTGATCCTCCTGCCGATCGCGATGGTCGCCGCTGCCGTCATGCTCCTCAGCGACGATCCCCCTCCGCCTCAGCCGGTCGCAAAGGTCGACGCGGGGGCAGGGGAGGCCGCTGTCGCCGAGTTGCCGGATGCGTCGGTGGTCGTGCCGGTCGATACCGTCGTTCAGCCGAACCCACCCCCGACCACATCGGCCACGACCCAGCCTACACCTCCCCCTACCGGCACCGCGGACGGACCCACCCCGCCGCCTACCGGGAAGACTCCCCCGCAGCCGTCGCCTCTCACCCAGGCCGACGCCGGCACCCTCGAGCGTCACGCGCTCGACGAGCTCTACCGTGGCGACCTCGTCAAGTCGGCGGAGTCGTACGAGCGCCTCGCCCGGGAGCAACCGCAGAACCCGTCCTATGCGTACGCGGCCAAAATTCTGCGCGAGCGAATCGCAAACGGTCAGGGCCTTAGCGCGCCTACAGGCGCACCCAAATGACCTACATATCCGCTGGATTTTTCGGCTGGGTGGGGATCCGACCCCCTGTGGCCTCGGCCCCAGCCCATGGAGGGGTGAGCCCCTCGTGAGCCCCTCGGGATCCAGGCTTGGCGGGTCGTTCGAGGGCTCGTTCGGGGGTCCGCAGGCTCGGTTTCCATCGCCGGAGGGCAGGTGCTCTCGGTGCTCGATTCTGTCACGTTAGATTCCACGTCTTTTCGTCGCCTTACGGGCTTTGGCCCCCCACGTGCATTCCCTCGACGAGGTCCACGATGAAGCGCTCTTCCGTTCACTGGATTCCTGCTGCCCTGGTCCTGCTCGTGGCCGGTGGCGCCGCCGCGTGCGATGACGCCGGTTCCGGCCTCAAGCCCACGGGCACCAACACGCCGACCGGAGACGCCGCTCCGGACCTCCCGGAGCCCGGTTCTCCTGGCGATGTGCAGGCAAAACAAGCCTACGCGGAGAAGCTCTACCGCGAGCTCGAGCCCCAGGTGAAGGAAGCTTGCGGCAAACAATGCCACGAGCTCGGGCTCTTCAACCCGGAGCCGCCCAAGTTCCTCCAGGGCCCCGATTCGTACGTTTCCATCAAGAAATTCCCTGGAATCATCGTCCGTGATGCCTTCCAGAGCGGCCTGATTACCAAGGGCGCTCACGCGGGCCCGGCGCTCGGCGCTACCCCCGCGGTCGAGGAAAAAGTCCGCAAGTGGCTCGAGGCCGAGGCCGTCGCGCTCACGGTCGTGAAGCTCCCCGGAACCGACCCTTTCACCGTGAAAACGGGCGCGAACGAGATCGACATCTCGAAAGCCGCGCAGGGCGGCATCACCAACGTGAAGCTCAAGTTCGACGCGAGCCTCGTCGGCGGCATCTTGTCGCTAAAAAACCTGAAGCTCGTGGCACCGGCGGGCACCGACGTCCACATCAACGCGCCCCGTTTCGTGCGGATTAAGCCCGTCGTGGACCCGAAGGCCCCCGAAACCGTGGACGGAAGCTTCTCCAACGTCGACCAGACCCTCCAAGGCGGCACCGAAGCCGAGCTCGGACCTGGCTCCGTCTTCCTCTCCGGCGAGGGCTGGACCCCCTTCGATCTCGCGGCCGACAAGATCCGTTTCGACGCGAACAAGCTCGAAAAGGGCACCTACAACCCTCCGCCCGCGATCAAAAAGTGTAAAGATATCAACGCGTTCGCTGCGAACGTTCTTCCTGCCTTGCGTGGTCAGGCTTCGGGCGCGGGCTCGGTCTGTAACAACTGCCACGGCGCCGGGCTCGCGGGGCTTTCGCTCAACGGGAACGACAACCAGGCCATCTGCGACTCCGTCTTGTCGAAGCTGAACGAGGCGAACGTCCCGCAGAGCATCTTGATCTTGAAAGCCACCGCCGCGGGCACCCCCCACAACGGCGGCAAGGTCCAAAACGGACAGGCGTTCTCGGACCTCTTCAACAACAACAAAGCCATCTTCTTCTGAAGCACCAAGCGCGTACCGATTGGCTCGGTGCTTGCAACTAAGTACGCAGGAGAAAGGGAGACACATGCGAACGCTCCGAATCACTGCCTGGACGCTCGCTGCCGCGGGCCTCATTGTAGGGCTCACGGCATGCTCGAGCGAGGGGGACCCCAATCAGTTGGGCAACCCGGAAACCACTTTAAACCCAGGCGATCCATTCACTCCGGGCCCTGGTGGCGTACCGGGTGGTGGTGCAGCCGGCCAGACCCCCGAGGAGGGTCCTCCGGTCCAATTGGAGCAACGCAAGCGTGACTACGGCGAGTCTCTCCGCGCCGCGTCGCTCAAGCTCGTGGGTGAGCTCCCCACCCTCGCCGAGATCAACACGATCACCGGCAGCGAAGCCGACCAGAGGAAGGCCTACGAAGGCCACGTCGACCGCCTCGTCGCCGATCCTCGCTTCGCAGCGAAGATGGTCGATTACTGGCGCGACACCCTTCGCACCGCGCAGGTCGGTCAGGTTCAGATGAACCAGCCGAACAAGGACTTCGCGGCGAACTTCGCGGCGCTCGTCACCGTGCAGGGCCGTCCGTACACGGACCTCTTCACGGCGACCACGGGCACCTGTCCCACGTTCGACCCCGCGACGAACACCCTCACCGCAGGCAACTGCCCGGACAACACGGGCGCTCCTACGGTCGGTATCCTCACGGACCGTGGCCTCATGGCGCAGTACTTCGCGCCCCTCGCGTTCCGCCGCGCGCGCTTCATCCAGGAGACCTTCGTTTGCGCGAAGTTCCCCACGGAGTTTAGCGACAAGCCGGTCTCGATGGGCCTCACGGTCTATACGAACCCCTGGCCGTTCGACAGCATCACCGGTGGCACCACCGCTCGCGTCGACTTCAAAGATACGTCGGCCGTCAACTGCGCGAACTGCCACTCGACGATGAACCACATCGCCCCGCTGTTCGCGAACTTCAACGACACGGGCGCCTACAACGCGACCCAAATCCAAGTTCAGGTTCCTATCGCGGGCAACCCCCGCGCGAACGCGGTCGACTGGCTCCCCGCCGGTCAGCCCTTCGCCTGGCGCCTCAACCAGAACGTGACCGACATCGCGGGCCTCGGCGCCGCGATCGCGAAGGACCCGGACGTCGCGGCTTGCGCCGTGACCCGCGCCTGGAACTACGCGTTCTCTCGTGGCGACGTCGTGGGCGACCTCGCCACGGTGCCGGCGGCAGTGACGAAGGCCGAAGTGGAGGCCTTCAAGGCTGGAAGCTTCAACTACAAAAACACGCTCGCTCGCATCTTCAAGAGCGACGACTTCACGATGTGGTGAGGGAAGGAGAAGACCAATGAAACAAGTTCTACTCACCTTCGCTGCCGTCTCGGCCTTCGGGCTCTTGGCCTGTGGTGAAGGCTCGTCCGACGACCTACTTCCCGGCGCAGGCCGCGGATACGACAACAGCACCCAGCAGACCGCCGGTGGCAACGAAGGCAACACCTTCAACCACTCGAACGATCCTGCGGGCGCTTCCGATGGCCCTCTCCCCGACCCGCAGCAGCGCGGTCGCGAGACGGCGGCAGCAGGCGGCGCGGTGGCTTCTGCCCGCATGCACGCTTGTGGCAAGCTCTCGCTTCGCGGCATGCGCAGCCTCCTCGTCACTCGCGGTACTGCGCAAAACACGCAGAACCTCGTGACGAACCAGGCCAACGCATCCGCCCTCGGCGCAGCCAACTACGGCGGCCGTATCCCGGAGGCGCCGTTCGCCTCGACCTCGTCTCTCGGCAAAGCGTTCGACATCTACGCGACCGCCTCGACCGACATCATTGCCACCGCCTGGGCTCCCACCGCGTGCCCGGGTGTGAAGCTCACGGAAGCTGGCAAATTCACCAAGGACGCCGTCTCCTGCCTCATTGGCAAGCCGGCCCGTCCCGAGCACATGGCTCTCGCGGACGACCTGGTGGCCCAAGCGGCCACCCCCGCCGAAGGCCAGCGAATTGCCGTCGCCGCGTTGCTCGCGGCGGCCCACACTTGCGAGTGAAGGAGCACCGTCATGATCGATGAACGCCTCAAAGATCTGCGCGGTCAAAGCCGTCGCGACTTCATCAAATGGTCGACGGTCATGGCCGCCGCCCTCGGTCTCGAGCGCTCGAAGATGTTCGACGTGCTCAACGACACGGCAGGCGCGGCGATGGCCGACTCGGCCTCCGCCCGCCCCTGTGCCTTCACCATCTTCCAACACGAAGGCAACGGCGGCCTCGCCAACATGCAGCTGCTTTTCCCGCAGACGCGTGTAGCGCTCGGCAATAACCCCGCGTTTCCCTTCCACGCGATGGGCAAGGCCATCAAGGTCGAAGGCACCACGAAGGACATGTACGTCGCCCCCGAGATGGCCAACGCCATCAAGTCGGCGAAGTACCCCTTCACGGGCTTCATCTGCGGCCGCAACGAGACGCACACCGGTAACCCGGTCTCGACCAACACCCTCGGCGGCGCGGGCAGCCTGCTCGCCAACACCGCCGCGATTCAGCAGAAGGTGCCCACGCTCCTTCCGTTCATCGCGGTCGGCAACATCACCTTCGGCGCCGCTGACGGCGCTCCCGCTCCCGCGCTCGTCGCGAACGCGGGCGGAATGGTGGACCTCTTCAACAGCAACGCCTCCAAGACGCTGCTGAACACTCCGAAGAACGCGGGGCTCGCCGAGGCCTACTACAAGGCCTTCTTGAACCTCAACGCGGCCTCCGGTCGCGCGACGATGGTTCGCGGCAACGACATCGGCAAGGTGTCGATGAACCTGCTCGGAAAGAACCTCTCCGATCAGCTTCGTCCCACCACGGCGGATCTCGCGCTCTTCGGCTTGAACAACGCGGGTCTCCCCGCGGCGGCGATGAACATCGGCACCGCGATGATCACGGCGATCAAGTCGTTCCGCCTCGGCCTCAGCTCGGGCGTGTGCATCTCCGGCTTCCGCAACGACCCGCACGGCATGTTCGCCAATGGCGACGCGCAGGCGATGGGCGTCGCGAAGGCGATGGGCGACATCCTCGACGGCATGTTCAAGATGGCGAAGGCCACTCCGGACCCGGTGTCGTCGACGAAGACCATCCTCGACAGCCTCGTGTGGGCCGTCTTTGGCGACACGCCGAAGTCGTACACCGCGCGCGGCGGCTGGCCGGATGGCTCCGCGATGGGCTCCAACATGCTCATCACGAACGGCGCTGGCTTCCTCAAGACCGGCTGGTTCGGCGGCCTCGGCGCGCAGGACAACGTGGTCGACGGGTTCGATCCCGCGACTGGCGCTGCCGCCACCTACGACCAGGCGAACACGGGCCTCGCGGCTGCCGCTGCGGTCACCTACGCGGTCGCCAAGGGCGACTCCCGCGCCGTCAACGCGCGGGTCGAGCTCGCGGGCATCACGAACACCGTCGTCATCTGACAGCGTTCGGCTCGCGAAATACCCAACGGCTCCCGAAAGGGGGCCGTTCGGCTTTTGTGGGTTACTGGTCTAAATGGCGTGTAGTTTCGAGGTGTTGGCGCGACTGACGGTCGCTCTCGAGTCGTCGAGCGCGAGTCCGGTTTCCCCGAACCACGCGAGCCGGTCGGTCCCGTCGAGGTCGCGTGGGGTTCGTGGACTTCGCGGCGACCGACCTTCGCGGCGCGGTCGCGTGCGGGCGACGCTCGGGTGGCCGGGACTTGCGGCGACGGGCAGTGGCGAGGTCGCGCGGCCGAATATCGCGGACTTGGCGCGACTGACAGTCGGCGCGGCGACTGACAGTCGGCGCGGGGGCGCCGCACGGAAGTCGGGCGCAGCGTCGTGGTCGCGAGCGGCTCGGTCAGCCTGGCTCGACGGCCTCGGATTCGTCGCCCGCGTCGTCTTTGCCCTGCTCGGACTTGTCGACCGGCGGACCGCGGTGGTCTACCTCGCGGAGCCAGTTGCCTTGCATGTAGACTGCACCATACGCGAAGGCGCCGGCGAACGCGGTGGCGGCGACGCTCATGAAGAGCCCGAGAAGGCTCACCTTGAGCACCAAGACGGCGATCAGGCACACCGGAAACTGGAAAAAGAGGAGCACGCCGACGTCGATGCGGAACGCGGTCTTCGCGGCCTTCGCGGCGGTGATCGCGTTGCCCAACACCACGCCGATGCCCAACCCGACGTAGCTCTTGCCGACGATGCGAAGGTAGTCGAGCCCAATCGCGACGGGCGCGTCCTCCTTGCCGAAGAAGCGGAGCACGTTCTCCGCGTAGAACGTGAGGAGCACGAAGAAGCCCACGTTCATGAGCGCGTCGTACGCGGCCGTGACGAGGCCGGCCCGCTTCGCGCGCGCTTCGTTTCCGGCGCCCAAGTTGAGCCCCACGAACGTCTGCGCGGCGCCGCCCCAGCCCATCGCGACGAAGAGCGCGACCGAGTCGACGCGGAACACGAGGCCCATCGCGGTGGTGGCGCTCTGGTCGCTCTCGGTAGAGTAAAACCGGGCGACGAGTGAGTTGACGAGCAGCATCGCGGTGATGCGCAAGACGAACTGCGCGCTCGTGGGCCACGCGAGCGTCATGAGCTCGCGGATGACGCGTCGATCGGGCCCACGTTCGCTCTTCTTGGGGACCACGTCGAAGCGCCACATGAGCACCGCGAAGCTGGGCACCAACACGAGCGCCCGCGCGATGACGGTCGCCCACGCGGCGCCGACCATGCCCATCGCCGGAATGCCGAGCGTGCGCGCGATGCCGGAGCCCCAGCCGAGCGCGCCGTCGGGGCCGTTCGGGCCGAAGAGGCACAGGACCGCGAAGATGACGTTCAAGATGTTCCCCAGCACGAGGAGCGCCACGGGCGTCTTCGAGGAGCCGAGCGCGCGCTGGATGCTCGTGAGCTGGAGCAGCATGAACATGGTGCCCGAGCCGGCGAGGATCACGCGCAGGTAGCGGGTCGCGACGTCGGCCACTGCGCCCTTGAGACCGATGACGCCGGTGACGATCGGGCCCGCGAAGAGCCCCAGCACACCGAAGATCGCCGAGAGCAGACCGACGACCAAGAACGACTGCCACGCCGTGTGCTTGACCGCCTCGAGGTCTCCCTTGCCCTTGTGGTTCGACACGATGGTCGCCGCGGCGGTAGAGACCCCGTAACTGAAGATGGTGCCCACCGCCGCGAGCTGATCGCAGACGCCGAGAGCGCCGATCGCGGGGCCGACCTCGTCCTTCGGGAGCTGCGCGATGAGGTAGGCGTCGACCAGGTTGAACGTGGTCTGAAGGATCGCGCCGACGGCGAGGGGGATGCCGAAGCGGAAGATCTCCCACGCGAGGGGACCCTCGAGGATGCGCTTTTCCGCTTTCTCCGACATCGCCTAGCCCTTGCCTACCACTTTCCGGGGGTGAAGTGCTGCCACCGTTGCTTCGCGTTCGCGGGGGCTGGCTTGACGGTTCACAGGTTCAACCAGTATACGAAGTTTCGCACTTGGACCAGGAGCCATCCCGCGCTGGCCCCATTTGCCCGCGACCTGGCGCGAAGGCCCCGTCGCAGCGCGTCTCGCCTCGGACCCTCGAACCATGCATGATGCAACGATTGGCTGCATAGGCTCGTACGCGCCGAAACCTACGATTTCTTCGAGGAATATCGCTCGGGGAGGCTCCGTTGCGGTGCGGAGTCGGGGGCATCGGCGCGCCTCCGCTCGTGTCTCCCTCCTCGCGGGCTCGAATGCATGTTCCCCGTGGGAAATAGTGCTATTCCGCTCCCCCCGCGGCACCTGCGCGTCGCCCCTCTCTCGCTACGAGGCTCCCATGGCTGAGATCACCAAGAAGAAGACCACTCAACTCAAGCACCTCGTCACGAGGCCGGAGCTCGCGTTCCTCATGGAGGCCCACAACGGCTTGTCCGCGAAGATCGCGGAAGAGGCGGGCTTCGAGGGGATCTGGGGCAGCGGTCTTTCCATCTCCGCTGCGCTCGGCTGTCGCGACAACAACGAGGCGAGCTGGACGCAGGTCCTCGAGGTCGCCGAGTTCATGGCCGACGCCACCAAGATCCCGATCTTGCTCGACGGCGACACCGGCTACGGCAACTTCAACTCGATGCGAAGGCTCGTGAAGAAGCTCGAGCAGCGGGGCGTCGCCGGCGTGTGCATCGAGGACAAAATCTTCCCGAAGACGAACAGCTTCATCCGCGGCAGCGCGCAGCCCCTCGCCGAGATCGACGAGTTCGCCGGCAAGATCAAGGCAGGCAAAGAAGCGCAGAGCGACGACGACTTCGTGATCGTCGCGCGCGTGGAGGCGTTCATCGCGGGCTGGGGTCTCGAAGAGGCAATGAAGCGCGCCGAGGCCTACCGTCTCGCCGGCGCCGACGCGATCCTCATCCACTCCGCGCTCCGCTCGCCGGAAGAGATCCTCGCGTTCAAGAAGGAGTGGGGGAACCGCCTCCCGGTCGTGATCGTACCGACGAAGTACTACTCCACGCCGACGGAAGTGTTCCGCGACGCGGGCTTCTCGACCGTGATCTGGGCGAACCACGCGATGCGCTCCGCCATCACCGCGATGCAAAAGACGGTGAAGCAGATCTTCCAAGATCAGAGCCTGCTCAACGTGGAGAGCGAGGTCGTCACGGTGGCGGAGGTGTTCCGTCTCCAGGGCGAGGGCGAGCTCGAACAAGCCGAGAAGCTCTACCTGCCGAAGCACGGCAAATCGACGCGCGCGATCGTGCTCGCCGCTTCGCGTGGACAAGAGCTCGGCGACCTCACGAAGGACAAGCCGAAGGCGATGCTCGACGTGAAGGGCCAGTCGATCCTGAGCCACATCGCGGGCACGTACCGCGAGGTCGGGGTGAAAGACATCACCGTCGTGCGCGGCTACAAGAAGGAAGCCTTCACCGTCACGAGCCTCAACTACGTCGACAACGACGCCTACGAGACCACGCAAGAAGTCGTGTCGCTCGCGCGGGCGAAAGAGTCGCTCTCGGGGCAGACCGTGATCTCCTACGGCGACGTGCTCTTCAAGAAGTACATCGTGCAGATGCTCGCGGAGACGACCGAAGACTTCGTCATCTGCGTCGACGCCGCCTGGCGCGAGAGCCGCAACAAGGGCCGCGCGGCCGACTTCGTGACCTGCTCGCAGCCGAGCTCGAAGCGCGCGTTCTACGAGAAGGTCACCCTCACCGACTTCGTCACCGACGGCGAGCGCGCCGACGTGACCGGCGAGTGGATGGGCTTCCTCAAGGTGAGCGAGAACGGCGCGAAGGTGCTGAAGGCGCTCCTCGAGAAGCTCGAGAAGGAAGAGAAGAGCCGCTTCGAGACGATGAAGATCCCCGACCTTCTCCGCCAGCTCACGAAGGACGGCGCCGAAGTGCGTGTACTCTACACGACCGGCCACTGGCTCGACGTGGACGCAGTGGAGGACGTGGTCCTCGGCGCGAGCTTCTGATCGACGACCGCTCCCGGAGGCGCGTGGTCCCGCGATCACGCGCCTCTTCTATTTCCAAACACTCCTCACTCGAAGAGAGCTCATGATCAGCGCAGAGAGTTTCATCATGGCCGCCAAGGGCCACGGGTTTTCCCTCTATACGGGCGTGCCTTGCTCGTATCTGAAGCCGTTCATCAACTACGTCATCGACGCGGAAGATCTCGAGTACGTCGGCGCGACGAACGAGGGCGACGCTATCGCGATCGCTTCCGGCGCGGACATGGGCGGCAAGCGCGCCGTCGTCATGTTCCAGAACTCGGGCTTCGGCAACACGGTGAACCCGCTCACCTCGCTGAACATGATCTTCGACATTCCCGTGCTCGTGATCACCACGTTGCGCGGTGAGCCCGGCGGCCCGAAGGACGAGCCCCAGCACGCGCTCATGGGCGAGATCACGACCGGTCTCTTCGATCTGATGCGCATCCCCTGGGAGTACTTCCCGACCGAGGAAAAAGACGTCGCTCCCGTGCTCGAACGCGCGGTGAAGCACATGACCGAGAAGAAGCAGCCGTACGGCCTCGTCATGAAAAAAGACAGCATCTCGCCGCACAAGCTGAAGACGAAGGCGGTGCCGCGCGACGTGCGCTCGGCGCAGCTCCAGGCTGATTTTTCGTGGCCAAAAGAAGGGCGCCCCTCGCGGACCGACGTGCTGAAGGCGGTGCAAAGCTCGCTCCGCCCCGGCGACGTGGTCGTCGCGACGACGGGTCACACCGGCCGCGAGCTCTACGCCCTCGAGGACAAACCGAACCAGCTCTACATGGTCGGCAGCATGGGCTGCGCAGGTAGCTTCGGGCTCGGGCTCGCGCTCGCGCAACCGAACCGCCGCGTGATCGTGCTCGACGGCGACGGCGCGGCCCTCATGCGCCTCGGCGCGCTCGCGACGATCGGCTTCGAACGCCCGAAGAACCTGCTCCACATCTTGCTCGACAACGAGCTCCACGAGTCGACCGGCGGGCAGTCCACCGTCTCGCACTCGATCGACTCGGCCCTCGTCGCCGCCGCCTCCGGCTACCCCAAGGTGCTCCGCGTGCCGACGACCGACGGCGTCGCCGCCCTCGTCGCGGGCGAGACCACCGAGCTCACCTTCGCGCACGTGAAGACCCGCCCCGGCTCGCCGGAAGATCTCCCGCGCCCCACCGTCACGCCGATCCAAGTGAAGGACCGCATGATCGCGTGGATGAAGGAGAACGCGTGAGCGCGCAAAACGTGAAGCTCCTCAACCCGGGGCCGGTCACGCTCACCGAGCGCGTGCGAAAGGCGCTCCTCGAGCCGGACATGTGCCACCGCGAGGCCGAGTTCGCCGCGCTGTCGAAGAGCATCCTCTCGAAGATCAGTGCGGTATACACGGAGTCCACGGAGGGCTACGTGCCGGTGCTGCTCACCTCGTCCGGCACCGGCGCGGTGGAGACCATGCTCTCTCTCGTGCCTCGCGCCTCCGCCGAGAACGGCAAGAAGACCCTCGTCGTCGCGAACGGCGTGTACGGCGATCGCGCCGCGGCGATGCTCACGGCGCAGGGGAAATCGCACGACGTGGTCGCCGCCCCGTGGACCTCGCCGATGGACCTCGCGGCGGTGGAGAAGGCGCTCGCGACGGGCCTCTACGCCCACGTGTTCGCGGTTCACCACGAGACCACGACCGGGCGCCTCAACGACATCGACGCACTCGGTGTACTCTGCAAGAAGTTCGACGTGCCGCTCTTGCTCGACGCGGTCTCCAGCTTCGCGGGGGAGAAGATCCGCTTCGCGGAGTGGAACCTGCTCGCGTGCGCGGCGACGGCGAACAAGTGCCTCCACGGTGTGCCCGGGATCGCGTTCGTGCTCGTGAAGCAAGAAGCGCTCGACTCGCGCGAGTCGGGGGCGACGAGCGTGTACCTGGATCTGTTCCGGTATCGCAAAGAGCAGAAGAACGGGTTCTCGCCGTTCACGCAGTCGGTCCACGTTCTGTTCGCCCTCCGCGAGGCGCTCGACGAGCTCGCCGACGCGGGCGGATGGGAGCGCCGCCACCAGCACTACGCAGCGCTCACCAAGCAGGTCCGCGAAGGCCTCTACGCACTCGGCATTCGTTCGTTCCTCGAAGACACCGGGAGCTACGGGAGCACCCTCTCGAGTTACCGCCTCCCCGCCGGGCTCACGTACGACAAGCTCCACGATCACCTTAAAAACAAGGGTTTCGTGGTCTACGCGGGGCAGGGGCCGTTCTCGGGAGAGATGTTCCGTATCGCGGTGATGGGCGACGTCGATGCGTCGGACATGACACGCCTGCTCGCCGAGATTCGCGCTGTCATGGCGTAGAGATTGCTCTGTTGGAAGAGCCTCCACGCCGTGCGGCACGCGCACACCGAGAACGGTGGTCGCGCTCGCACGGCGTGCTAAGCCCCAGGCCTCTTCAGACGGGTAGTTGATGTCCCTCGAATCGCTCGACACGCAAGTCTCCTCGAAGCCGCTCCCGGTGGCTCCCAGCTCCGTGCGGCGCCTGCGTGAGGCTCGGGAGGTCGCCGCAGAGGTCGCATCCGCAGAGCACGCGCCCGAGGCCGAGATCGATCCCGAGGCGCCTTACCCCGCAGAGGAGGTCGACACGATCCTCTACGAGATGACCGACCCGCTGAACCGGTACTATCGGTACCCGGCTGCGAAGGCGATGTTGCCGCTCTTCATGCGGCTTCCGTTCACACCCAATCACATCACCGCGTTTCACGCCTGCCTCGGCATCACTGCCGGCGTGCTCATCGCGCGTGGCTCGCCGCGCGACCTCGTCGTCGCGTTCTTCCTCGCCGAAGCGCGCATGATCTTCGATTGCCTCGACGGCGTGGTGGCGCGGGCGAAGAAGCTCTCGTCTCCGAACGGGCGCACGATCGACGAGATGGGCGACATGGTCGGCTACATCGGCATGCAGATCGGCATGCTCTTCCACGTGCACCACTACTACCCCGAAGAGAGCCTCCTCTTCATGGTCGCCGCCGGCATGCTCGTGCCGGGCTGGATGGCGATGACGTACGACTATTACAAGCGCACCTTCTCGAGCTTCCTCCGTGGCTCGGACGACGGCCCCGCCGAGGTGCTCGTGCGACGCAGCGCGAAGCTCGCCCGCGAGGGTGGCGGCGGTTTCGTCACCCGCTTCGCGCTCATGTTCGAGTGGCTCCAGACCGTGCTCCTCACGCCGTTCGCGATCCCGCAAATCTTGGAGCGCATCCGTCGCGAGACGGAGAACCCCGGCAGCGGCGCCGACGACCCCTCCCTCGACGCGGCCGCGCGCGGCGTGCGACGTCGCGCGCGTGGGCCCGGGTTCAAGCGATTGTTGCGCTTTACATCGATCGTCACGGGCGACAACGCGATCACGTTCTTCAACTTCGGCCTCCTCACGTTCGCGCTCGCGAAGGTCGAGAAGACGATGATCGTGGCAGGCTTTTTCACCTTCGTCGTCGTCACGCTCACGTGCGCGGCGTGGACGAAACGCGGCGTCACCGGCGCCGCTGGAGGCGCGGGCGAGCCCGTGCGCGAGGGACGATGAGCGCGAGCGTTTCGAGCGTGGGGATCGACAAGGCCGTCATCCTGGCCGCGGGCCTCGGGAACCGAATCTCCGCCGTCGCGAAGGACGTCCCGAAGCCGCTCTTGCCGCTCTCGGGCGAGCCCGGCTCCTCTCCCACGTTCCTCGACTGGCACTTCCGTGCCCTCGAGAAGGCGGGCTGCAAAGAGGCCTATTTCGTCGGCAACGCGAAGACCTACGGCACGAAGCTGCCCACGTCGTCCACTATGCGCGCGTCGTGGATCTTGAACCCGACCGAAGACGTGTCCACCTCTGGCAGCGGGCACTCGGCCCAGTTCGCGTGGAAGAGCGAGCACCGCATCCTCGATGGTAAATCGCGGGTCGTCCTGATGGACGCGGACGTGATTTACGATCCGTGCATCTTCCAGGCACTCGCGCAGGGCCCCAAAGAAGGCCCCTCGAAGACGCTCGTCTGCACCGACTTCCGCGACACGCAGGAAGAGGTCCTCGTCTTCGCCGACCCGAAGGCGCCGACGGTGCCGGTTCTCCACGGTAAAGGCCTCCTCGCGACGCCTCTCTCGGAGAAGCTCCAGTGCGTGGGCGAGGCGACGGGCATCTTGCTCTTCGAGCCGGGCGACCACGACGCGCTCGCGCGCACGAACGACTGGGTGATCCGCTTCAGCACCGCCAAGACGCGCAGCGAGCACGAAGACGTCACCCAGCGCTTGATGTCCGCCGGTCGCATGCAGATCGCAGGTTTCGAACGCAGCGTGCCCTTCATGGAGTGCGACACGCCGGACGAGTACACGATCCTCACCAAAGAGATGTACCCGCGCCTCCGCGCCCTCCTCGGCTTCTGACCTAGGCCCCCGCGGACGATCCGAGCGCGCCCCGCCTACTGGACGCTCGTGCCGAGCGAGCGCCACGTGCAGGATACACCTAGAACGACGAGCCGCGCCGTCGCTCGTCTGCGGTGTCACTCACGTCTTGCGTCGCGCGCCTGCGGTGTCACGTCTTGCGTCGCGCGACTCGCGATCGTCCCGCGAGTGCATATGTATGATGCACGCAAGTAAGACCACTGGGCACGCGCGATCCCCTCACGCGGATCCCAAGAGAGGAGGCTGGTTGATTTTCGTCAAGACCGAGCCTGGCCAAGGAGGCCGCGCGGAACGAACTCCTGTTCGTGAGCACGGCCGACGACGGCCAGGCGAAGGTATTGGCGAAAAGCAGCCAGCCTCCTAGCTGTCGCTGGGGCTGCGGCCCTTGAGTCCCTTCTTTTTTCCGCGTCCACGCGTGCCCTGCACGAGGAGCGTGGGATCGCGCGGGATGGGCTTGGTGCGCTCGAGCGAGGCCGCGATGCGCTCGGCCTCCTCCGCATAGCGCTCGCGCAACTTCTTGGCGACGCCGAGGGCGAGCGCGCGTAGCGCGGGATCCTTCACCGTTGCCCAAGTGTCGACCTCGTCGACGACGAGCGAGGGGTAACGTCGAGCGATCTTCGGCGGCACGGAGAGGAGCGCATCCATGAGCGCCTTGTGGCCCGGGTAGCGCGACGCGGAGCGGTTCGCGTTCTTCACGAGAAGGAACGCCTCGTGGAGCCGCGCGACGACGGCGGCGCCGTTCTTCGTGGCGTCGAGGAAACCGGGGAGCCCGAGCGCGAGCAGCACCGCCCCCGCGTGGAAATAGCCGTCCATGAACGGCGCGACCTCTTCGACGAGCTCGTCCCCCGCGACCTCGCCGATGCGCGCGAGCGCAGGCGGCACGGCGTCGCGAACACGGAAGCGGAAGTCGTCGCACGCGGCGTGGAGGAGGTTCAGCGCGTGGGCTCGCGCCTTGGGATCTCGGCCCTTCGTACCGAGCGCATAGACCGCGCAAACAGGGACCGCCTCGAACGCCGAACCGCCGGGCGCGAAGTCCGGATCGAGGAGCAGCATCTTCTCGAGCATCTTGTCGCCGGGCTTGCCGAGGGTCACCGCTTCGGTCGCGAACGCCTCCACCATTCCCATGTTGAGCTTCACGCCCGGCAAGCCCGAAAGCTTGGCCAGAAGCGTGTAGAGTGCAGTCGTTTCCCCCCGGAGCGCACTCTGTAGCGCTAGAGGAAACGTTCGTTCCTTCATCCCTTCGCGATCGGATTTCATTCAGCTTCTTCCGGTGACGCAATGCAGCAGGTGAGTACCTTCGAGATGGGAATCGGCTGCAGGATGGCGATAGGGGCGCGGCACGGATATGCTTCGGAGACTACCTGGGGGACGTTCGGACGGCCCTCGCTCGCGAAAGACACGCATGCTGCGACGTCGTACGACGACCATAGGCCTTCTTGCAACCGGGCTCATAGCTTTGGCCTCCGGTGCTTGCTCGGTATTTTTCTCCGCGAGCAAAGACCAATGCACCTCCGACGACGAGTGTCGCGCCATAGGGCAGGGCTACGACTCGTGCTCGACGGACAAGGTCTGCGTGGCCTCGACCGTTCAGCCCGAGCTCGACTCCTCCGCGCCGGACTCGACCGGCCCGAGCGATTCGTCAGCGGACCCGCTCGCGTGCGGAAGAGAGCCTCTTCCACAGCCCGACCCTAACCGCAAGGTCGACCTCACGATTCGGTATACCGACTTCACGAACGGTCAGCCTCCGGCGAACGTGGCGGTCCGACTCTGCGCGCAGACCGATAGCCTCTGCGCGAACCCGCGCAACACCCTCGAAGGAAACGGCGAGGTCGACGCGGGCGCCGATGCCGGAGGGGGCTACGTCGCGCCCAAGGTCGACGGCACCCTCACCGCGAAGGTCGAGTACGGCTTCGAAGGCTTCTTCGAGGTGCGGTCCGGTGTCTACGCGCCGACGTACCGCTACACGTCGCCTCCGCTCAAGGTATCGACGACGTTCGACCAACTCATTCTGCGGCCGGCCGAGCTCAACTACCTCGCCGACCTCGCGCTCGGAAAGGCAAATGCCTACGAGAGCGTCGGCCATGGCCTCGTGTTTTTGTTCGCGCGCGATTGCAATCAAAAGCCGCTCACAGGCGTCACCTTCACGACGACCGCGGTCGACCCTCTGCAGCAGCTTTTTTTCGTCATCAACAACACTCCCTCCATCGTCGACAAGTCGACGGATGGTCTCGGGCGTGGTGGCTTCGTCAACGTTCCCCCCGGCCTTCATACGTTCACCGCGGAATTCGCCGCGACGAAACAACGCCTCGGCTCGACGCGCATTCTCGTGCGCGCTGGAGCCGCCACCACCGTCGCCATCCTCCCCAGCCCATGAGCCGACAGATCCGTACAGTTCGCGTCGAAGACTCTGGAGTGGTGCAAGCCCTCGAGCCGAGGGACCTTTCGCTCGAAGAGACGCTCGGCAAGTATCGCCTCCTCGGCACGCTCGGGCACGGAGGTATGGCCGACGTCTACCTCGCCGTCGCCGACGGTCCGGAGGGCTTTCGAAAGCTCTGCGTCCTCAAGACGTTGAAGGACTCGATGGCCCAGGACGAGGACTTCCGCGCGATGTTCCTCGACGAGGCCCGGCTCGCTGCGCGCCTGAACCACCCGAACGTCGTGCAAACGTTCGAGGTCGACGACAGCGAAGGCCGCTTGCTGCTCGCGATGGAGTACGTCGAGGGCCAGCCGATCACGCGCGTCCGTCGCCGCCTCACGCCAGAGCAGTTCCCGCTCACCGCGTACATCCGCGTGCTCTGCGACGTGCTCGACGCCCTCGACTACGCGCACAACCTCACCGACTTCGACAGCTCGCGCCTCGGCATCGTTCACCGCGACGTGACGCCGCACAACATCCTCGTCGGCTACGACGGTCGCGTGAAGCTGGTCGACTTCGGCATCGCGAAGAGCTCGGCCGCGGTTCAGATGACCCAAGCGGGTGTGCTCAAGGGCAAGGTGGGCTACATGGCCCCCGAGCAGGCGAGCCTCGCCGAGGTCGACGGTCGCGCGGACGTGTTCTCCGTCGGTGTCATCCTGTGGGAGGCGATCGCAGGCAAGCGCCTCGCGGAGGGCCTCAGCGCGCGCGACGTGCTCACGCGCCGCATCGAGGGCAAGGATCCGAAGATCGCGGACGTCGTCCCCGAGGTCGATCCCGAGCTCGCCGCGATCTGTGATCGTGCGATGGTAAAGAAGGTTTCCGACCGCTTCGCGACCGCGTCCGATTTGCAGCTCGAGCTCGAAAAGTGGCTGAAAAAGCACGGCGAGCCCCCGCGCAAGGTCTGGTCGCAAGCGCTGAAGGAGGCGTTCGCGCCGGAGCGAAAGCAGCTCCGCGACATCGTCGAGCAGCGCCTCACCGACGGCAACCTCAGCGGCATGCGCCACGCGCTCCTCGCGACCACGGGCGGCAACGCAAGGATGGGCGCGTCCGGTGAGTCGTCCGTCACGGGCCGTCGCTCGAACATGACGCCCGGTGGTGCCGACGGCATCCCCGCGTCGCACCTCTCGGGCTCGCACGCGGTCGGCCCCGAGCCGCTGGCGCAAGCGAACCCCAACGGTGGCACCGGCTCGATCAGCGTGCACCAAGAGAGCGTGAGCTTCCCGGGGCGCAGCATGTCGCTCGATCCGGGCATGCAGCGCCGCCCCGCGCTGCCGATGATTTTCGGTGTCGCTGCGGTCGTCGCGATCGCGTTCGGTGTCGCCGCGTTCGTCATGCGCTCCAAAGCGCCAGACACGCCCGTTCCGACTGCAGCGACGCAGCCGCCGCCGCCGGTGACCGACACGTCGCACGTCGCGCAGACCACCGCCCCGCCGACCGTCGCGCCCCCGCCGGTCGCGAGCAGCGCAGCTCCTTCGCCGCACGTCGGCGGTGGCCATCCCGTGTACTATCCACCGCAAGGGGGTAGGCCCGTGGTGCCTCCGCCGGCATCGGTGTCCCACACCGCAGCGCCCCCCACCACTCCGCCCACCACGCCTACTACGAAGTCCAGCTCTCGGCCGCTGGACGACAAGGACCCTTACGCTCCATGAGACGCCTGACCGTCACCGCGCTGTTTCCCCTTTTCGTGGGCATCACGGCCACGTCGGCAACCATCGTTTCCTTCGCTAGCGAGGCCCGCGCCGACGGCGTCGACGAGGGTCGTCAGCGCTTCACGCGCGGGCTCGAGCTCTACAAGGAAGGAAACTTCCACGCCGCGCTCGCGGAGTTCCGCGCGGCCTACACCGCCGCGCCTTCGTTCAGGCTCCAATACAACCTCGGTCAGACGCTCTACCAACTCCAGGATTACGCCGGGGCGGTGCGCGCGTTCGAGCAGTACCTGTCCGAAGGCGCCGAGAAGGTCGAGCCAGAGCGTAAAAAAGAGGTCGAGGGCGAGCTCGCGAAGCTTCGTCAGCGGGTGGCGAAGCTCACGTTCGTCGTGAACGTCCCCACCGCCGAAATCTCGATCGACGACGAGCCTCGCGGCAACGCACAAAAGCCGATCCTGGTGAGCGCCGGTCGCCGCCGCATTTCGGTGACGGCCTCGAACTTCCAAACCGAGACACGGGTCGTCGATTTCGCGGGCGCTCAGCAGACGGAGCTCAAGTTCGAGCTCAAGCCGATCGGCGGCGTGGGCGGCCCCGGCCCTGGCCCCATCGTCGAGCCGCCCAAGGCGATGCAGGCGAAGAGCCGCACGCCGTTCTACGTTGGCCTCGGCATCACCGGCGCGCTCGCGGGCGGCACCGCCGTGTTCGCGATCCTAACGTCCGGCAAGCACAGTGACTTCGAGTCCGCGGTCGCGAAGCCCGGAGTGCAAAAGTCCGAAATCGAAGACGCGCGCGACGGAACGAAGACGATGGCGCTCGTGGCCGACATCTTCGCCGGCGCGACGATCCTTTCTGCTGGCCTGACGGTGATGGCCTTCGTGCTCACGTCCGGCGAGGAGCCCGCGACCACGGGGGCCGCGCTCCGCGTCGCGCCTCCGAAGCTCACCGCGCGCCCCGTGATCGGCCCTGGAACGCTCGGGCTCACCGGCACGTTCTAGAGCACCGAACAGCTCGATGACCGAGGATTTTCGCTGAGTTGCGAGCCGTGCGAGGCGCGACGACGAGCCTTACTGCTGCTAGCCGAGGAGGAGCAACGAAGCACGGCGAAGCAAATCGGCGAAAAGCCGACCGAATCGAACTGTTCGGTGCTCTAGGGGTTCTGCCCTCGCGCGATCGACACGACGACGCACGAAAATACGAGACCTCGGGGGCAGCCTCGAGGTCTCGTTCAGGTTTCGTGATGTCGCGTTTCGTCGCCCGGACGATACGTGCAGACTGCCACTATTTCGTCGCTAGCCTTGGCGCTGCGTACGGGGCGGCCCCTCGTTGATGACCGCACGTGACGCGGTCTGGAGGGCGCCCATCTGTTGCATCGTGCGCTCCATTCCTTGCGGCGAGCCGTCGAGGAAGATCACGTTTCCGCGTCCGTTTTCCGCGACGTGCTTGAGAGCTTCGGTCCACATTTGGAAGAGGATGAGCGACGGGTCCATGCCTGCCGCTTCCATCTCCTTCACCGCGATGCTCATGCCTCGACCTGCTTCTTCGCGGAAGAGCGCGATGCCTTCGCCGCGGAGCTTTTGCGCGACACGATCGGCCTCCGCCGAGATCCGGATCGCGTTGCCTTCCGCCTCTGCCTGGCGCGTCTTGGTGACGAGGAGCGCGCGGCCTTCGTTCTCCGCCGCGGAGAGCAAGTTCTGCGAGGCGACCACGCGCGCCATGGACTCCATGACCGGGCCATCGAACACGATGTCGTTCATTTGCAAGTCGGCGAGGTGATAGCCCCAGCTCTCCAGGCTCGCGTCGAGGTGTTCTTTGACGGAGCTCACGATCTCGCCGCGGAGGGCGAGGATCTCGGTCTGCCTCTTCGTCGCGACGAAGCTCCGAACCGCGCCTTCGACGGTGCGCACCATCGTCTGACGGAAGGCGCTCTCGTCGATGAACTTGAACGCCACGTTGACGATGGTCGCTTCGCGCTGGTCGAGCACGGAGTAGAGCAACATCGCCTTGAAGTAGACGTTCGCTTGGTCTTGGGTGATGGCCTGGAACGCGAGCTCCATGGACCGGTTCTGCACCGAGATCGTCATCTTGGTGCTCTCGAGGAACGGCACGAGAAAGTTGAGGCCGGGGTAGAGCAAGCGGCGGTACTTGCCGAACGACGTGACCACCACGATCGTGCCCTGATCGACGGAGCGAAGGCTCTTCGCGGTGCCGACGACCAAGAGCAAGAGCAGCACGCCAGCTATCGGTGCGAGGATCTCCATGGGCAAAACCCTACGCACCCCCTGCCACCCCCGCCATGCCACCCGCCCCCACTACGTCCGATTTCTCCCCGAAAAATGCGACACCAACCCCGCGCATTCCAAGAATACCCCCGCCCGCCCCTCGTCGAAGCGAGCCGCCCAC